>NZ_JBVKAI010000020.1:0-161192 GCF_055639495.1 Streptomyces sp. NPDC039424 | reverse complement strand
AGCCGTCACCCGAAGCCGTACGGGTCAGCAGGTCCTCGGCGTTGTCCACGATCAACAGCACCGGCAGCCGCGGCAGCACGATCTGGCGGACCAGCCCCCAGCGCTCCCGCCACGGCGCGCCCGCATCCGTCAGGGCCACCGCCACGCGCCGCAGCTGGTCGTTCTCCGGCAGATCCTCGGCCAGGCAGTAAGCGGTCAGACGCTGCCGCAGCGCCTCCAGGACGGCGTCGACGGTACGGGTCGTGGTGGCCGACACCGGCACGATCAACCGCCCCTGCAACCCGTAGTGGTGCAGCAGCTCAGCGGCCAGCGTGGACTTGCCGACCCCACCGATACCGTGCACCAGCACCCCGGCCCGCCCCGGATCCCGCAAGGCGGACAGCAGCCGCCGAAGCTCGGCGCGGCGCCCGACGAACTCCCCGACCTTGCGGACCACCATCCCCTCGTCCAGCACCGACTCGGCCACGACCGGCACCCGACCGCCCCCGGCGGCGCGGTCGAACAGGTGCAGCGGCGGCCCCGCCAGGAACAGCGCCGGCGTCGCCCACTCCGGCCAGGCCGCGCGCGGGTCATTGTCCGGCAGCAGCCGACGCCGGGCCTCCAGAGTGCGGCGAGCCTGGGACAGAGCGGTCAGCGGATCAGGGTTCTCGGCCCGTGCCAGTGCCTGGTACGTCTCCGCGGCCAGCTCGGTGGCGTAGTGGTCCGTGACGGCTTCGGTCATCGCCAGCACCGCGGGCACCCCGCGCGCCAGCAACTCCCGCGCCAGACCGGCCCGGGCCCGCCCCTCCGGGCTGGGTTCAGGACGCTCGGTCCCTTCCGTACCGGCGCCCGAGTCCGAGTCCCCTTCCTCCTCGGAACCCGGCACCTCCGTATCCCGCACCACCGGGGTACGGGCGGTGGAGCAGCCGGCCAGCACCACCAGGGGAACACCCCGACCGGTCGGCAACCCCTCCGCCATGAACCGTTCCGCATCCACCAGGTCCACCCGCCCCCGCTCGTCCTCGAGCAGCAACGTCCCCGGCATGGCATGACAGGACAGGTGCAGCACATGGAAGCGCTCCTGCTCCAGTGCGGTGCGAATCTCGGCCAGACTGCCCCAGTTCAGCACCCGCACATACGCGCCCTGCCCGGACCGCGCGGGATCCACCGCGTCCAGAATCCGGTCCAACTCCCGCTCGTAGTCGAGCAGTTCACCCCCACCGGACTCCGGACTCGCCACCACCGCCAGGATCCGCAACGGCCCCGGCACCTGCACCGCGACGGCGGGACTCTCCCGCCGCACCATGCGGTACAGCTCCACGTCCTCCGACAGCACCAACGGCTGCCCCGTACCCGGGACGACCAGCGTCTCCCACGGCAGATCCACCCACCGCGGATCATCCACCGTCAACCCGATCCGCAACGGCGCGTGACGCGCCTGCGCCAGCCCCACCTCCCTGGCCAGCGCCGTCGCCACCTCACCACGTACGAACCCCTCGCCCAACGCCTCACCGACACCGACCAGAGCCCCGGCGACGCCCCCGGGAGAGACCGCTGCCCCCGCGGAGAGCAGCCGCCGAGTGGCCAAGCCGCTGTCAGCTCGCGCCCGAACTCGCTGCAGCATCCACATCTGCTGCTCAAGCCCGTGATCCACACCGCGCGGTGGGCAGGACGCCGCAGAGTCCGCGGTGGAGAACGCGACCGACCCCGAGTCGACCCGCAACTGCGCGTACGCCGGCCCGTCCGGCCGATAGGCCAGCCCTTGGGGCACCACCAGTGTCCCGTCCCGCGCCGGACG
This sequence comes from Streptomyces sp. NPDC039424, assembly GCF_055639495.1. Taxonomy (NCBI): domain Bacteria; kingdom Bacillati; phylum Actinomycetota; class Actinomycetes; order Kitasatosporales; family Streptomycetaceae; genus Streptomyces; species Streptomyces sp. NPDC039424. The sequence goes on along the minus strand of NZ_JBVKAI010000020.1, from coordinate 159,415 downwards.
CTCCGCCGTCGGCAACCCCCGTACCGCCCGAACCAGTTGCCGCACCAGCTCCTCGTACCGTGCCGGAGAAGCCACCTGACGGAAGTCGAAGTACAGCCGCGCGGCGATGAAGGGCGGCAGATCCACCTCGCCCCACAGGACCGGGATCACCCGTCGTGTGGTCGAAACAGCTGCCGCGAACTCCTCATCGCACCACCCGGACGCCGTCCAGTGCGGACTGACGACGGCGATCAGTGCGTCAGCACTCGCCAGCCCTTGCTGCAGTCTCGACACCGTCAGCTGACCACCGACCAGCTCCCACTGATCCAGCCATACATCGAGACCCAGCCGATGCAAGTTCTCCGCCAGCGCCGTCGCCCACGCCTCATCCCTGTGCGCATACGAAACGAACGCGTCGTACCGCCCCACACCAGCCACACCGCACCCCCCGAACAGGCCACCCCTGAGCCCCTGAACGCCCTGACGGCCGGCCTGCAAGCCCGCCAACACTAGAGCACCAGATGAGCCCCTACGGTGGTAATGACTTGGTTGTCCTATGCCCACCGGCAACTCGTGATATGACCCGGAACCCGCTAGACCCACGAGTCGAGCCACATACGGGCCCGCCAGGAGTCGTAGGGAAGGGGAACCCCCGTGTAGAGGGCGGAGGTCCTGCTCGGTCGCCTGCGAGGAGACAAGTAGCAGCGGCGGGGTGACCACGCGGCCGGTGGACGAGCTGATCGTGCCGTGTGGGGGCATTCGGGCGTGTATCAGGCGCCGCTGAGCTTCGCCCATGCGCCGCCCGCCGGGCCGGCACGCCCCACCGGGGCGAGATCCGCACGCCCATCGAGGCGGCGTGGTGTGCTATGCGGCCTTGTCCGTCGCAGGGCCTGCAGGTTGGACCCGGGGACGGTGGCATATCGGGAGGGGCAGGCGCCTGCACGGGCCGTTCGTGTCAGCAGCCGCTTCGCGCTGTGCTGCACCGCAGTCGCGCGTGTGATCGACCGCCTCCGCATGATGGACCCGGTGCTGCCTTTGAGGGTTGGGAGCCGGATTACGAATCCGGCTCCCAAGGGAGCCAGAAAACCACTCAGGGGCCCGACCCGCGATGCGGATCAGGCCCCTGACCTGGTACTTCTCTGTCGGGGTGGCGGGATTTGAACCCACGACCTCTTCGTCCCGAACGAAGCGCGCTGCCAAGCTGCGCTACACCCCGATGTCGCTGCTTGTCGCGGCGACGACGTTTACTTTAGCCCACTGGTGGCCGGAGACGAAATCCGGTTTTGTGGCGGCGGCGGACGGGGTTCGGGCGGGTGTGGTCGAGGGCGACGAGGAGGACGGCCAGGGCGTAGAAGGAGAGGCCGAGGAGGAGGGCGTTCGCGAGGGTGCTCTTGTAGCCGTGCTGGTCCACGTCGAGGAAGGGGTAGAGGTAGCGGGCCGTGGTGCCGGGGAGGAGCAGTTCGCCGCGGGCGAGGATGAAGGCCAGGTAGGCGAGGGGGTAGAGGAGCCAGCCGGCGGCCTGGCGGAGGTGGAGGCGGCCGGGGGCGGTGAGCAGGAGCCAGTCCAGGACCGCGCCGAGCGGGGCCACCGTGTGGAGGAGCTGGAGGGCGGCCCACTGGGCGTGCCAGCGCGCCGGAGGTGGGGTGGCGTCCGTCATGGAGAACGGGGGAGTCGTGTGGTCCAGGAGCAGGTGGTAGACCGCTGCCGTGATCACGGCGTACAGCAGCGCGGCGCCGGTGAGGGCCGATGGCAGGGGGTGGCGGGCGGTCCGGGCCCGGTGGGCGGAGGCGATGAGGATCACCGCCAGCAGCGCGTTGCTCTGGACGCTGAAGTAGCTCAGGGTCCGGGCCGGGCTGCCGAGAAGTAGCTCCAGGGCGACGCCCGCCGTCGCCGTCAGCGCCACCAGCAGGCGGAAGGCCGCGGTCAGGGGGCGGTGGACGGGGGGTACCACCGCCCTGGACGGTACGGGTGGGAGGAGGAGCGCGGGCGTGCGGGGGACCGGCGGCAGGTCCGGGATGTCCCTCGGTATCGGGGGTATCGAGGAGCTCATGCGCACACGCTAAGCAGGGCATGCGAAAGGGGCGATCCGGGTGAACCGGGTGGGTTACCCGGAATCCGCTCTTTACTCGCGCCCCACCAGCGTCAGCAACGTAGCCTCCGGCGGGCACGCGAACCGTACCGGCGTGTACCGGTTCGTCCCGCAGCCCGCCGACACGTGCAGATACGACGTGCGCCCCTCCGCCGTGTGCGTCGACAGCCCCTTCACCCGTTCGGTGTCGAGGTCGCAGTTGGTGACCAGGGCGCCGTAGAAGGGGATGCACAGCTGGCCGCCGTGGGTGTGGCCGGCCAGGATCAGGGGGTAGCCGTCGGCCGCGTACGAGTCCAGTACGCGCAGGTACGGTGCGTGCACCACGCCCATCGAGAAGTCGGCCGAGGTGGAGGGGCCGCCGGCCACCCGGGCGTAGCGGTCGCGTTTGATGTGCGGGTCGTCCAGGCCGGTCAGCTCCACCGAGACGCCCTCGATCTTCAGCTCGCCCCGGGTGTTGGTCAGGTTCAGCCAGCCCGCCGCGTCGAAGCTGTCCCGCAGGTCTTCCCAGGGGTTGTGGATCACGCCCACCGCCGGCGCGTTGCCGTTCAGGCCGTGCCGGCCGCTGGCCTTCTCCAGGAGGTAGCGGGCGGGGTTGCGGAGCCTGGGGCCGTAGTAGTCGTTGGAGCCGAAGACGTAGGCGCCCGGGAACTCCATCAGCGGGCCGAGCGCGTCCAGCACCTCCGGCACGCCCTCCGGGTCGGAGAGGTTGTCGCCCGTGTTGATCACGAAGTCGGGGCGCAGGCCCGCCAGCGAGCGCAGCCAGCGCTGCTTCTTGCGCTGGCCGCCGACCATGTGGATGTCGGAGACCTGGAGCACGCGCAGGGGGCGCATGCCGGGGGGCAGGACGGGCACCGTCACCCGGCGCAGGCGGAAGGAGCGGGCCTCGAAGCCCGCCGCATACACCAGACCGGCGGCGCCGGCCGCCACGACTCCCAGGGGTACTCCGTATCGCGCACGCATACGACCATCGTGTCAGACCGCGGCGGGCCCGGAGACCGGGCGCCCCCTAAATCAGGGGGCGTTCGCGCCGGGGCACCTGCGACAATCGAGCCATGACCACCACGCTCAAGTCGAAGCTGCACGACGACCTCAACGCCGCGATCAAGGAGCGCGACGAGCTCCGCTCCTCGACGCTCCGGCTGACGCTCGCCGCGATCACCAAGGAGGAGGTCGCGGGCAAGGAGAAGCGCGAGCTCTCCGACGACGAGGTCCAGAAGGTGATCGCCAAGGAGGCCAAGAAGCGCCGGGAGGCGGCCGAGGCCTTCGCGCAGGGTGGTCGTGCGGAGCAGGCCGAGCGGGAGAAGGCGGAGGGCGAGGTGCTCGCCGAGTACCTGCCCAAGCAGCTGTCCGACGAGGAGCTGAACGCGATCGTGGCCCAGGCCGTCGAGGAGGCCAGGGCGGCCGGTGCCGAGGGCCCGCGGGCCATGGGCGCCGTGATGAAGATCGTGAACCCGAAGGTGGCCGGTCTGGCCGAGGGCGGCCGGGTCGCCGCCGTGGTCAAGAAGCTGCTGGCGGGCTGACCGGAGACGGTACGGCGACGGGGCCGCACCCCGGATCCGACCGTGGATCCGGAAGCGGCCCCGCCGGCGGGGCTCAGCCCCGCTGTCCTCCGTTGCCGTTCCCGTTGTTCCCTCCGTTGCCCTGCCCCTGGATGAAGTTCTCCGGGATGGAGAAGCGGGGCGTGGGGAAGCCGGTGTTGTCGCCGGTCGTACCGCCGTTCGTCAGGCCTCCGATGATCCCGCCGATGACGCCGCCGTTGTCCCCGTTGTCGCCGCCGTCACCGTTCCCGTCGCCCTTGTCCTCGTCGTCGGGGATGTCGACGAGGTTGAATTCCGGGGCGTCCTTGCCGGTCAGGGCGCCGGCCATGGCGTCCCGCCAGATCGGGCCGGGGACCCGGCCGCCGTAGACGAGGTCGTTGTAGACGCCGCCGATGCGGATGTTGACCATCTTCACGTTCTGCTTGGCGCTGCCGACCCAGACCGCGCCGGCCAGGTTGGGCGTGTAGCCGACGAACCAGGCGTTCTTGCGCTCGTCCGTCGTACCCGTCTTGCCGGCGCTCTCGCGGTCGCTGAGGCCGGCCTCCTTTCCGGTACCGGAGTCGACCACTCCGCGCAGCAGGGTGTTGACCGTGTCGGCGGTCTTCTCGCTCATCGCGCGCGAGCACGTGGACTTGGGCACCTCGAGCGACTTCTGCTGGTCGCCGACCTTCTGGGTGATCGACTCGATGGCGACCGGCGTGCAGTACATGCCCCGGGAGGCGAAGGTGGCGTACGCGCCGGCCATCGTCAGCGGGGACAGGCCCACCGCGCCGAGGGCGATGGAGGGGCTCTCGGGGAGCTTGTCGCCGTTGCCCTGCACCACGTGCAGCGCGTCGGTCATCTTCACCACCGGGCACAGCCCGATGTCGGAGATGAGCTGCACGAAGTAGGTGTTGACCGACTTGGCCATCGCCTTGTTCATGCGGTACGGGCCGACCTCCGACTCGCTCTCGTTCTCGACCTTCTCGCCGCTGCGGTTGACCCACGGGTTGCTGGAGCAGGTCTGGACGGGGCTCGGGTAGTCCATCTTGTACGGCGAGGAGTACTCCTGCGTCGCGGGCTTGCCGCCCTCGATGGCGGCCGCGGCCACGAACGGCTTGAAGGTCGAACCGGTCGGGAAGCCGAAGTTCGAGCCGCCCATGTCGCGGTTGACGGAGAAGTTGTACTCGGTCTCGTTCTTGCCGTAGCCGTACGGCTTCGACTGACCCATCGCCAGGATCTTGCCGGTGCCGGGCTCGACCAGGGTGGCCGCCGCGGCGACCCGGTCGGACTTGTAGACGTGGTCCTTGAGGGAGGCCTGCACCGACTTCTGGGACTGCGGGTCGAGTGTCGTACGGATCGTCAGGCCGCCGCGGTTCCAGACCTTGGCGCGGGCCTCGCGGGTCTTGCCGAAGACCGGGTCGTTGAGGAAGACGTACTCGACGTACTTGCAGAAGAACGCGGCGCCCTTGGTGGCGGTGATGCAGCCGTTCTTCGCCTGGCTGACGTGCAGTCCGAGCGGCTCCTTCTTGGCCTTGTCGGCATCCGCCCGGGAGATGTCGCCGACCTCGGCCATGCGCTGCAGCACCACGTTGCGGCGCTTGGTGGCCTCGGCCTCGTCGTTCACCGGGTCGTACCGGCTAGGGGACTGGACGATGCCGGCGAGCAGCGCCGATTCCTGGAGGTTGAGGTCCTTGGCGTGCTTGGAGAAGTAGCGCTGGGCGGCGGCCTCGACGCCGTACGCCTGCTCACCGAAGAAGGTGATGTTCAGGTAGTTCTCGAGGATGCCCTTCTTGCCGAGCTTGTCCTCGATCTGGATCGCGTACTTCAGCTCGCGGATCTTGCGGCCGAGCGTCTGCTGGGTGGCCTGCGCGACCTTGGTCGGGTCGTCGCCGGCCTCCTCGATGAAGTAGTTCTTCACCAGCTGCTGGGTGAGGGTGGAGGCGCCCTGGGCGACCCCGCCGCTCTGCGCGTTCTTGTTCAGGGCGCGCAGGACGCCCTTCAGGTCGATCGCGCCGTGCTGGTAGAAGCGGGAGTCCTCGATCGCGACGATCGCCTTCTGCATGTACGGCGAGATGTCCTTGAGGTCCACCACCGTGCGGTCCCGGGAGTAGACCGAGGCGATCTTGTGGCCTTCGCCGTCCAGGATGGTGGTCCGCTGGCTGAGCTGAGGGCTCTTGAGATTGGCGGGGATCTCGTCGAATCCCTGCACCGAACCCTTGGCCGCGAGTCCGAGCGCACCGGCCGCGGGCAGCGCGATACCGGCCATCACCGCTCCCGCGAGCACACTGACACCGAGGAACTTCGCGGCCTGCTGTGTCGCCGACAGGCCACCGCCCGAGCGCTTCTTTGGCATGAGGGCAGCCTAATCCGTAGTGCTGAGCGTTCCGGCGGAGCGGGTGCTTCTCGGAATGTTCGAGTGCCGGATCGTGACATACGGGGACAGCCGGGCCGGTGCCGTGTCGACCGGGGCCGTGCCGGGAACCGGCGGCACGGCAACGTCAGGCGCCTACGTTCTCATTCGCCGGACAGGCGTGAAGGCATTGGCCTAAGCTGCTCTCAACTGTCACAGCAGTGCGGCCACGTATCAATACGTCCGGCGACCCCGAATCGTTCCGGAAGTAGCCCAACTTTTTTGTGGGCGGCGTGTCCGAATCCGCCTCGTGTGTCACTCGGCGCCCGTTGTGACGCATCACAGCTGTCCCGCTTTGCCGGGATGGTCGCGCATGTCGCCAGCTCACTCCCGCGGGTGATCTGCCGCTTACCCATAGTCCGTTCGGGCCATTCAAGATTGGGCCCGAAGGGGGTGTTGCGCTGTGCCCACCTTCCGTAACGTCCTCAACTGGCGGCGGTGAATATGCCGCTGCCGCCGTGGGGGAGCCTCGATTCGGGAGAGGACGGCGCCGGTATGGGCTGGGTAACCGACTGGAGTGCGCAGGCCGCCTGCCGCACTACCGATCCGGATGAACTGTTCGTTCAGGGAGCAGCGCAGAACAGGGCCAAGGCGGTGTGCACCGGATGCCCGGTACGCACCGAATGCCTGGCCGACGCGCTGGACAACCGCGTCGAGTTCGGCGTGTGGGGAGGCATGACGGAGCGCGAGCGCCGCGCACTGCTGCGCAGGCGGCCCACCGTGACCTCCTGGCGCAGGCTCCTGGAGACCGCCCGCTCGGAGTACGAGCGGGGAACCGGGATCGTGCCCCTCGACGACGACGAGGTGTACGAGAACTACGCGGCCGTGAGCTAGCCCTACGGGCTCAGGAAAGCTCCGGCCGGCCGGCCGAGAGCCGGTCACCGATGTCCCGCAGCCCCGCGAGGTCGTGCACATCGCCGGGCAGCGCGGCCACTTCGACCACCGCCACCTCGGGGTGGAGCGCGGTGAAGCGGTCACGCGTGCGCTGCTCGCGGGAGAGCAGCTGCATGCGCTCGGCGTGCAACCTCAGCAGGCCTGCGGCGAGCCGGTCGACGGGGGATTCCGGCGCCGGAGCATCCGCCGCGGGTGTCGCTGACGCGGGAGATTCTGAACTGCCGTCCGTGTCGGGAGAGTTACGAAGTCCAGCTTTCCCGTCCCCCTGATCCACAATGCGGGGCTCTTCAAGATTTTCCGCGGCGGTGAGCGCCCGCTCGGCCGACAGCCGGTCGGCGCCGCTGCCGTGGACCCGGTTGAGCACCAGACCGACCAGCGGCATGTCCTCCGCGGCCAGCCGCTGGACGAAGTACGCGGCCTCGCGCAGCGCGTCCCGCTCCGGGGCCGCCACCACCAGGAACGCCGTGCCGGGCGCCTGCAGCAGCTTGTACGTGGCGTCCGCGCGGGTACGGAAGCCACCGAAGGTGGTGTCCATCGCGGCCACGAACGTCTGGACGTCCTTGAGCAGCTGACCGCCCAGCAGCTTGCCCAGCGTGCCGGTCATCATCGACATGCCGACGTTCAGGAACTTCATCCCCGCGCGCCCGCCGAGCTTCGCCGGGGCCGTCAGCAGCCGGATCAGCCGGCCGTCCAGGAAGGAACCGAGCCGCTTGGGGGCGTCCAGGAAGTCCAGGGCCGAGCGCGACGGCGGCGTGTCGACCACGATGAGGTCCCACTCGTCCCGCGCCCGCAGCTGCCCCAGCTTCTCCATCGCCATGTACTCCTGCGTGCCCGCGAAGCCCGCCGAGAGCGACTGGTAGAAGGGGTTGGCCAGGATCGCGGCCGCCCGCTCCCGGTCCGCGTGCGCCTCGACGACCTCGTCGAAGGTGCGCTTCATGTCGAGCATCATGGCGTGCAGCTCGCCGTCGCCCTCGGTGCCCTTCACCCGGCGCGGCACGTTGTCCAGCGAGTCGATGCCCATGGACTGGGCCAGCCGGCGCGCCGGGTCGATGGTGAGGACGACCACCTTGCGGCCCCGCTCGGCGGCCCTGAGGCCCAGCGCCGCCGCGGTCGTGGTCTTGCCGACCCCGCCCGAACCGCAGCACACCACGATCCGGGTCTTGGGGTCGTCGAGCAGCGGATCGACGTCGAGCACGCGCGCGGGGGAGAGACGGTGCCGGGCGGTGTCCTGCGCGTGGGTCGGGTCCGGACTCATGACATCCCCTGATTCCGCAGCTCGGTGGCGAGTTCGTACAGGCCCGCCAGGTCCATGCCCTCGGCGAGCAGCGGCAGCTCGTGCAGCGGCAGGCCCAGCTCGGTCAGGACCGCTCGCTGCTCCTCCTCCAGCGCGTACCGCTCGGCGTACTCCGCCGCCTGCTCCAGCAGCGGATCCACCAGCCGCTCGGCGTTGCCGCCCCGGCGCGCCCCGCCCAGCCCGGCGGCGGACAGCGACTGGGCGACGGCGGTGCGCGGCACGGTCCGTACGAGATCCAGGTCGGCCGCGTCCAGCAGCCCGGGCCGGACCATGTTCACGACGACCCGCCCCACCGGCAGCCGGGCCGTGCGCAGTTCGGCGATCCCGTCCGCGGTCTCCTGGACGGGCATCTCCTCCAGGAGCGTCACCAGGTGCACGGCCGTCTCGGGCGACTTCAGCACCCGCATCACGGCCTGCGCCTGATTGTGTATCGGGCCGATCTTGGCCAGCCCGGCGACCTCGTCGTTGACGTTGAGGAAGCGGGTGATGCGACCGGTGGGCGGCGCGTCCATGACCACGTAGTCGTACGCGAACCGCCCGCTCTTGTCCTTGCGCCGCACCGCCTCGCACGCCTTGCCGGTGAGGAGTACGTCCCTGATGCCCGGCGCGATGGTGGTGGCGAAGTCGATCGCGCCGAGCTTCTTCAGGGCCCGGCCCGCTCCACCCAGCTTGTAGAACATCTGGAGATAGTCCAGAAGGGCCAGTTCGGGGTCGATGGCAAGGGCGTACACCTCCCCGCCCCCTGGAGCGACGGCGATCTTCCGCTCCTCATAAGGCAGCGCCTCCGTCTCGAAGAGCTGCGCGATGCCCTGCCGACCCTCGACCTCCACGAGAAGCGTCCGCTTCCCCTCGGTCGCGAGGGCCAGCGCTAGGGCGGCGGCGACCGTCGTTTTTCCGGTCCCGCCCTTACCGCTGACGACCTGGAGCCTGCTCACGTCTTCGAGCCTAACCAGTCCGCCCGCGGGCTACGCGGGAGGCTGTGGATAACAGCGGCTACAGTCGGCCACATGACCAAGTGGGAATACGCAACCGTGCCGCTGCTCGTCCACGCCACGAAGCAGATTCTGGACACCTGGGGCGAGGACGGCTGGGAGCTCGTCCAGGTCGTGCCCGGGCCGAACAACCCCGAGCAGCTCGTGGCCTACCTGAAGCGGGAGAAGCAGTCATGAGCGCCGTCGAGGAGCGGTTGGCCGAACTCGGCCTGGCCCTGCCGGAGGTGGTGCCGCCACTGGCCGCCTACCAGCCCGCCGTGGTGTCCGGTGCCTACGTCTACACCTCCGGCCAGCTGCCGATGGTGGAGGGCAAGCTCCCGGTCACCGGCAAGGTGGGCGGCGAGGTCACCGCGGAGGAGGCCAAGGAGCTGGCCCGCACCTGCGCGCTGAACGCCCTGGCCGCCGTGAAGTCCGTCGCCGGCGACCTGGACCGCATCGCGCGCGTGGTGAAGGTCGTGGGCTTCGTCGCCTCGGCCGCCGACTTCACGGGCCAGCCCGGTGTCGTCAACGGTGCCAGCGAGCTGCTCGGCGAGGTCCTCGGCGACAAGGGCGTGCACGCGCGCAGCGCGGTGGGTGTCGCCGTGCTGCCGCTGGACGCGCCGGTCGAGGTCGAGATCCAGGTGGAGCTCGTCCCGTAACGCTCCGGCGTAGCCGCTGGTCCCGGGCACCTCTCGAACATTCGCGCGCCACGGGATAGCCTCCGGCACATGGCGAATGGGCAGTGGTATCCCGAGGAGTGGCCGGAACGCATCCGTGCGCTCACGGAAGGCACCCTCACACCGGTGCCCGCCCGGCGCGCGGCCACGGTGATGCTCCTGAAGGACGCCGACACCGGCCCGATCGTCCACATGCTGCGCAGACGCGCCTCCATGGCCTTCGCCGGAGGCGCGTACGCGTATCCGGGCGGCGGTGTCGACCCGCGCGACGACGACCGTGACATCCGCTGGGCGGGCCCCACGCGCGCGTGGTGGGCCGACCGGCTCGGCGTGGACGAGGCCGGCGCCCAGGCGATCGTCTGCGCGGCCGTGCGGGAGACGTACGAGGAGGCGGGCGTCCTGCTCGCCGGCGCCACCCCCGACTCGGTGGTCGGCGACACCACCGGCGCCGACTGGGAGGCGGACCGCGCCGCCCTGGTCGCCCGTGAGCTGTCCTTCGCGGAGTTCCTGGACCGGCGCGGCCTGGTGCTGCGCTCCGACCTGCTGGGTGCCTGGGCCCGCTGGATCACTCCCGAGTTCGAGTCCCGCCGTTACGACACCTGGTTCTTCGTGGCCGCCCTCCCCGAGGGCCAGCGCACCCGGAACGCCTCCACGGAGGCCGACCGCACGGTGTGGATCCGCCCGGCGGACGCGGCGGCCCGGTACGACAAGGGCGAGCTGCTGATGATGCCGCCCACCATCGCCACCCTGCGCGAGCTCGCGCCGTACGGCACCGCCACCGAGGCGCTCGCCGCCGCCCCCGCACGCGACCTGACACCCGTCCTCGCCCGGGCCCGCCTGGTGAACGGCGAGATCGTCCTGTCCTGGCCGGGCCACGAAGAGTTCACCAAACACATCCCGACCCTCCCGACACCCGGCGGAGGCCCCGCATGACGGACGCAGCAGCCCTGCCGGGCGGATCCCGGGGCGGGGACCCGGCCTTCCGCGCACCCCTCGTACCGCCGCGTGGGCGGCGAGGTGCCGCGTCGGGCTCCGGCGGGGTGCTCGTGGCACTGGTGGGGCAGTCGGAAAGGGGTGCGCGCATGACGGGCGCAGCAGCTCTGCCGGGCGGGGCCCCGGTTCTCCGTGTGCCCGTCGCGCCGCTGCACGGGCGGCGAGGTGCCGCATCGGCCTCTGGCCGGGGGCTCGGCGCGCTGGTGGCGCAGTCGGAAAGCGCCACCCTGGAAGGAGTGCCCGCATGACGGACGCAGCAGCTCTGCCGGGCCAGCCCCGGGAGGCGGTCGTCTCGGGGCCGGCCACCGAGCGGGCCGTGAACGTCCTGGCGCCCAATGCCTCCGCGATGACCCTGGACGGCACGAACACCTGGATCGTCGCCGAGCCGGACTCGGACCTGGCCGTGGTCATAGACCCGGGGCCGCTGGACGACGGTCATCTGCGCGCGGTCGTGGACACCGCCGAGCGGGCCGGCAAGCGGGTCGCGCTCACCCTGCTCACCCACGGCCACCCCGACCACGCCGACGGTGCCGCCCGCTTCGCCGAGCTGACCCGCACGAAGGTGCGCGCGCTGGATCCGGCGCTGCGGCTCGGTGACGAGGGCCTGGCCGCCGGGCACGTGATCACGGTCGGCGGGCTGGAGCTGAGGGTCGTACCGACCCCCGGCCACACCGCGGACTCCCTGTGCTTCCATCTCCCGGCCGACCGGGCCGTCCTGACCGGCGACACCATCCTCGGACGCGGTACGACGGTCGTGGCGCACCCCGACGGCCGCCTGGGCGACTATCTGGACTCGCTGCGGCGGCTGAGGTCCCTGACGGTCGACGACGGCGTCCACACGGTGCTCCCGGGCCACGGACCCGTCCTGGAGGACGCCCAGGGCGCCGTCGAGTTCTACCTCGCCCACCGCGCCCACCGCCTGGCCCAGGTGGAGACGGCCGTCGAGAACGGCTACCGCACCCCCGCCCAGGTCGTGGCCCACGTATACGCCGACGTGGACCGCTCCCTGTGGCCGGCGGCGGAGCTGTCGGTGCGGGCGCAGATGGACTATCTCCAGGACCACGGGCTCATCTAGGGGGTGTCCCCCTAGCCGTCGCCGGGACGTGCGGCCTTGATGCCGTGCACGCGCGCGTACTCCCGCGCGAGCCAGGGGCCGAGGTCGTCGACGTACGAGCGCAGGACGTCCGCGTCGCCGACCGGCTCGTACCCGTACTCGGCCGCCGCGCGCAGCGGTGCGGCGCGCTGAGGGTAGTACGCGCCGAAGACCCCGGCCATCTCGCGCAGATCGCTGGTCCAGCCCTGCCAGCGGGGCATGACGAGGGTGAAGGCGGTGCGCACGAGGTGCCGTGACATGAAGCGCACGAGGGGGCGCCGGGCCTCCTCGGAGTCCTCGGTGCCCGCGACGCGGTCCCGCCAGCGGGGGAGGAGGAGCGCGAGGTCGCCGTTGGTCTCGCGGGCCAGCAGTGAGTCGGGCCGGTAGCGGGGCAGGTGCCCGGCGAGGTCCTCACCGAGCAGCGGGGTGCACAGGCAGGCGACGAACCACCCCAGGTCGTACCTCTCCAGGTCGCTCAGCAGCCGCCGCCTGCCGAACAGCAGCGTCCCGGCCCCGTCGATCTGCGGGAACTCCTCGTCGAGCGCCTCCCCGAGGAGCCGGGCCGCCTCCCGGTCGGTGTCCGTCGGCTCCTCCCGCAGGGCGACCAGCAGATCGAGGTCGCTGCGGCCCACGCGCGCGGTGCCGCGCGGAAGCGACCCGTAGAGGTACGCGCTGTGCATGCGCGCCCCGAAGGCGTCCGGGAGACGGTCGCGGGCGGCGGCGACGACGGGGCGGAAGGGGTGCGGGACGCGCGCGAGGGAGCCTTCGCGCGCGATGTAGCCCTGGGGGTCGAGACCCTTGGGAGGAATCGTTTCGGCCATGGGGTCACTGTGCCCCCGGGGATGGTGACCGGCGGCTGGATTTGTTGATCACAGCGCCGGACAACCGCGCACAGCGGTCACCGCGACCGCTTCGCCAGCCTCTCCACGTCCAGCAGGATCACCGCACGCGCCTCCAGGCGGAGCCACCCGCGCTGGGCGAAGTCCGCGAGCGCCTTGTTGACCGTCTCGCGCGAGGCGCCGACCAGCTGGGCCAGCTCCTCCTGCGTCAGGTCGTGGACGACGTGGATGCCCTCCTCCGACTGCACGCCGAAGCGGCGGGAGAGGTCCAGCAGGGCCCGGGCCACCCGGCCGGGGACGTCCGAGAAGACCAGGTCGGACATCGCGTCGTTGGTCTTGCGCAGGCGGCGCGCGACGGCGCGCAGCAGGGCGCCGGCAACCTCGGGCCGTACGTTCAGCCAGGGCTGCAGATCGCCGTGGCCGAGGCCGAGGAGCTTGACCTCCGTGAGGGCGGTGGCCGTCGCCGTACGCGGGCCCGGGTCGAACAGCGACAGCTCGCCGATGAGCTCGCCGGGGCCGACGACCGCCAGCATGTTCTCGCGGCCGTCGGGCGAGGTGCGGTGGAGCTTGACCTTGCCCTCGGTGACGACGTAGAGCCGGTCACCGGGGTCGCCCTCGTGGAAAAGTGAGTCACCGCGCGCGAGGGTCACCTCACTCATGGAGGCGCGGAGCTCCGCGGCCTGCTCGTCGTCGAGCGCCGCGAAGAGCGGGTTGCGCCGCAGAACGTCGTCCACGAGTTATCTCCCTTGTCGACCTGCTCAGGGGATCTTGCTCCCCCATGTGCCAGGGGACCGTGTTCCCCATTTTGCCGGACGATCCAAACAGTGTGATCTGTCACAAGGATGCCGCACAGGTGTCCCGAGGTAAGCGGCAGGGGTCCAATCGGGCGCTGATCTTCCGGGTCCGGGGCGGATGTCGGTGCCGGGCTTTAGGCTGGCCGGGTGTCCAAATCGCCGGTGAGAGCACAGGCCAAGGGGGCTGGGCGGGTGGTTGTACGTCGCGATTCCGCTGTGGGCGAACAGGATCCCGGCAACAGTAGGAAAACAGTGAAAGCAGTAAAAAAGGTACCCGCGGACGAGTCGCGCACCGCCCTCGTCCGCCGCGCCCGCCGGATCAATCGCGAGCTCGCCGAGGTCTACCCGTACGCGCATCCGGAACTGGACTTCGACAACCCCTTCCAGCTCCTGGTCGCCACGGTGCTGTCCGCCCAGACCACGGACCTGAGGGTCAACCAGACCACCCCGGCGCTCTTCGCCAGGTACCCCACCCCCGAGGACCTGGCCGCCGCGAACCCGGAGGAGGTCGAGGAGATCCTCCGCCCGTGCGGTTTCTTCCGGGCCAAGACCAAGTCGGTCATAGGGCTGTCCAAGGCCCTGGCCGAGCAGTTCGGCGGCGAGGTCCCCGGCCGGCTGGAGGACCTCGTCAAGCTGCCCGGCGTGGGCCGCAAGACCGCCTTCGTCGTCCTCGGCAACGCCTTCGGGCGGCCCGGCATCACCGTGGACACGCACTTCCAGCGGCTGGTGCGGCGCTGGAAGTGGACCGCGGAGACCGAGCCCGACAAGATCGAGGCCGCCATCGGCGCGCTGTTCCCGAAGAGCGAGTGGACGATGCTGTCGCACCACGTGATCTTCCATGGCCGCCGCATCTGCCACGCCCGCAAGCCCGCCTGCGGCGCCTGCCCCATCGCCCCGCTCTGCCCGTCCTACGGCGAGGGCGAGACCGACCCCGAGAAGGCCCAGAAGCTCCTGAAGTACGAGAAGGGCGGCTTCCCGGGGCAGCGCCTGAAGCCCCCGCAGGCCTACCTCGACGCCGGCGGCCGGCCGGCGCCGCCGCTGGGGGCCGTATGACGGAACGATCTCGGTGCCCTCGGGCGTTGGACACGGCAGAACGGGGGGCGGCGATGACACACGCGAGCAATACCCAGGGCGGCGCGGTGACGCTCAGCAAGGAAGGCCTGCCGGACTGGCTGGACCCGGTGGCGCGGGCCGTGGAGACGATCAAGCCGCTGCAGCTCAGCCGCTTCCTGCCGCCCGAGGACGGGGCGGGCCGGCAGTCCGCCGTGCTGATCCTGTTCGGCGAGGGCGAGCGCGGTCCCGAGCTGCTGCTGATGGAGCGCGCGGGCTCGCTGCGCTCCCATGCCGGGCAGCCCTCGTTCCCCGGCGGCGCCCTCGACCCCGAGGACGGCGACCCTAAGGCCGACGGGCCGCTGTGGGCCGCTCTGCGGGAGGCCGAGGAGGAGACCGGGCTCGACCCGTCCGGCGTCCAGCTCTTCGGCGTCCTGCCCAAGCTCTACATCCCGGTCAGCGGCTTCGTCGTCACTCCGGTGCTCGGCTGGTGGCGCGAGCCCAGCCCGGTCGGCGTCGTCGACCCGAACGAGACCGCCCGTGTCTTCACCGTCCCCGTGGCGGATCTCACGGATCCCGCCAACCGCGCCACCACCGTGCACCCCAGCGGCCACCGAGGTCCGGCATTCCTGGTCGAATCGGCCCTGGTCTGGGGTTTCACCGCAGGGATCATCGACCGCCTGCTGCACTACGCGGGCTGGGAGCGCCCCTGGGACCGGGAGAAGCAGGTCCCGCTCGACTGGCGGTCATGACAGGGTGAACCCCGTGAACGTGCTGGACATCCTGCTGCTGGTCGCCGCCGTGTGGTTCGCGATCGTCGGCTACCGCCAGGGCTTCGTCGTCGGCATCCTGTCGGTGATCGGCTTCCTCGGCGGCGGCCTCGTCGCCGTCTACACGCTGCCCGTCATCTGGGACGCCCTGACCGGCAAGGCGGAGGTCAGCACGACCGCCGCCGTCGTCGCGGTGGTCGTCGTCATCGTCTGCGCCTCCATCGGCCAGGCCCTGACCACCCACCTGGGCAACAAGCTGCGCCGGTACATCACCTGGTCCCCGGCCCGCGCCCTGGACGCCACCGGCGGCGCCCTGGTCAACGTGGTCGCCATGCTCCTCGTGGCCTGGCTGATCGGCTCCGCCCTCGCGGGCACCACCCTGCCGACGCTGGGCAAGGAGGTCCGCAGCTCCAAGGTGCTCCTCGGGGTCTCCCGGGCGCTGCCCGCCCAGGCCGACACCTGGTTCGCGGACTTCTCCTCCGTGCTCGCGCAGAACGGCTTCCCGCAGGTCTTCAGCCCCTTCGCCAACGAGCCGATCACCGACGTACAGCCGCCCGACCCGGCCCTGGCCGGCAGCCAGGTCGCCGCGCGCGCCCAGCGGTCCGTAGTCAAGGTGATGGGCACCGCCCCGAGCTGCGGCAAGGTCCTGGAGGGCACCGGCTTCGTCTTCGCCGACCGCCGCGTGATGACCAACGCGCACGTGGTCGGCGGCGTCGACGAGCCGACCGTGCAGATAGGCGGTGTGGGCCGCAAGTACGACGCGAAGGTCGTCCTCTACGACTGGCACCGCGACATCGCCGTGCTCGACGTGCCGGACCTGAAGGCGCGCGCCCTGAACTTCTCGTCGAAGGACGCGTCGAGCGGCGACAGCGCGATCGTCGCGGGCTTCCCGCAGAACGGGTCGTACGACGTCCGCGCCGCGCGCGTACGCGGGCGCATCACGGCCAACGGCCCGGACATCTACCACCGCGGCACCGTCCGCCGTGACGTCTACTCGCTCTACGCGACCGTCCGCCAGGGCAACTCCGGCGGCCCCCTGCTCACGCCCGAGGGCAAGGTGTACGGGGTGGTCTTCGCGAAGTCCCTCGACGACGCCGACACCGGTTACGCGCTCACCGCCGACGAGATCCAGTCGGACATCACCAAGGGACGCACCGCGAACCAGCAGGTGGGCACCGACAGCTGCGCCCTCTAGGGCCCGACCGGCCATTCCCGTCGTCCGCCCGGAGGGCGCGCTTCGCGGCAGTCCGGTGCGTGCGATCGCAAGGCGCCGGGGCGCCCTCGACGGGGGATGCGTGCCGGGCGCCGCGAGGCAGGCGGGAATGGTCGCAGGACAGTCCCTGGGAGGGCCGCGCTCAGCCTCGCGGGTGACGCAGGCGTACCGAGACCCAGCGGGCCCGGCGGCGCAGGATGCGCGGGATTCCCACCCGGAGGTCCGTGCCCTGCATCTGCGGAGCGCCTCCCCGGTGCGAGCTCAGGCCTGCGGCCGAGCGTCGGTTGCGGGGTGCGTCACTGTAGTCGTGCGTCCAGCCCATACCCCGACGTGTGCCCGTGCCCCAAGGTCGATAACCGCCCCGGCGGCCCCCAATTGGCCTATGCGCTGGGCATGTGGCCGTTCGGGGAACAGGTGTTCAGGTCCGGATACCGGGCGCATTGACTCGGTCACCGGTCCGGCTCAGGGTCTTTCAGCCAGTTGGTGAGCTTCGCGGGCAACACCCGGGCCCCCGGCCGAGGTCAGCGCCTCGCCCAGGTCATCGGTCGGGCTCCGGGTCCTTGAGCCAGTTGATGAGCTCGGTGGAGAAGGCGACCGGGTCCTCCTCGTGCGGGAAGTGGCCGAGACCGTCGAACAGCCGCCAGCGGTACGGCGCTTCGACGTACTCGCCGGAGCCGGCCGCGCTCCGGGTGCGTGTCACCGGGTCGAGGGAGCCGTGCAGGTGCAGGGTCGGCACGCGCACCGGCCGCTTCATACGGCGGTTGAACTGGATGCCGTCCGGGCGGGCCAGGGACCGGACCATCCAGCGGTACGGCTCGATCGAGCAGTGCGCGGTCGACGGGATGCACATGGCCCGGCGGTACGTCTCCACCGCCTCGTCGTCCGGCAGCCGCGGCCCGGACCAGTCCCGGATCAGCTCGCCCACCAGCGCCCCGTCGTCGGCGGTCAGCTTCCGCTCCGGGATCCACGGCCGCTGGAAGCCCCAGATGTAGGAGCTCGCGGCCGTCTGCCGCGGGTCCCGCAGCATCGCCGCGCGCCAGCGCCGCGGATGCGGCATGGACACCACAGCGAGCCGCCGGACGAGCTTGGGCCGCATCGCGGCCGCCGTCCAGGCCAGGTAGCCGCCCAGGTCGTGGCCGACCAGCGCGGCGTCCGGCTCGCCCAGCGAGCGCACCACGCCGGTGATGTCGAGGGCGAGGTTGGCCGGGTCGTACCCGCGCGGGGTGCGGTCGCTGCCGCCCACGCCCCGCAGGTCCATCGCCACGGCCCTGAAGCCCGCGTCGGCGAGTGCGACGAGCTGGTGCCGCCAGGTCCACCAGAACTGCGGGAAGCCGTGCAGCAGCATCACCAGCGGGCCGTCGCCCAGCTCCGCGATGTGGAAGCGGGCGCCGTTGGCGGCGACGTCCCGGTGCGTCACCTCTCGGCCACCGGGAACGTCCAGCCGTGCGACCGAAAAGGGGTGCGCCGAAGTGGCGGCGGGGTCCGTCATGACGACGAGCGTGCCACAGCCTCGATGGCCGCGGGGGACTGGTCCTCCAGGGCCGGGGCCGTACGGGGGTGGGGCTTGGCCTTCTGCAGGACGCCCGCCGTCTCCTTCATGGACGCGGCGACCTTCTGCGGGCCCTTGCTCTTCTGGGCCTTCTTGGCGAAGACCACACCGATCAGCGCGAGGCCGCCGGCGACCAGGACGTTCGCCGCGAAGGACAGCAGGAAGCAGACCGCGAGGTTCCAGTCGCTCCAGGTCCGGATGCCGTACGCCAGGGCGAAGTTGAGCATCGGCAGGGAGAACAGCAGGACCGCGCCGGCCACCGTGAAGGCGCCGCCGCTGGTCGCGCCGCGCTTGACGTCCTGCTTCAGCTGGGCCTTGGCCAGCGCGATCTCGTCGTGCACCAGGGCCGACAATTCGGTCGTCGCCGAGGCGAACAGCTGGCCGATGCTGCGTTCGGCACCGACCGGGCTGCCGTCGGGTGCGCTCATCGCGGTCTCCCTTTTCTTCTTCGTAGCGTTCGTCTGTATAGCGTCTCGTTTTGTACCGCCTCGTCAGATCATGCCGGACGGCGGTGCTCCTCGCCTGCCCTGCCCGGCACTTCGGCACGCGTGTGGCGCCCGGCGGCCCCGTCCCCGAGGTCCGCGGCGAGGCGCCGGTGCTCGGCCGCCTTGCGTTCGAGGATCTCCGCCATGCGCAGGTGGTACGCCGGGTCGTCCTGCTCGTAGACGTCCGGGATGCCGTCCCGGTCCTCGTCCCGCTCCTCCTCCGCGCACAGCCCGCGGTACTTGGCGTTGCGCACCTTCAGCAGCACCGTCGCGCACACCGCCGCGATCAGCGACCCGGTCAGTACGGCTGCCTTGACCTCGTCGGTCAGCGCCGTGTCGCCGTCGAAGGCCAGCTCGCCGATGAGCAGCGAGACGGTGAAGCCGATCCCGCCGAGGCATGCCACGGCGAACACGTCCGCCCATTCAAGGTCCTCGCTGAGCGAGGCCCGGGTGAAGCGCGCTGTCAGCCAGGTGCCGCCGAAGATGCCGATCGTCTTGCCGACGACCAGCCCGAGCACCACGCCGAGCGTCTCCGGCATGGTGAACACCTTCCCGAGCGCCCCGCCGGAGACCGGGACACCGGCGCTGAACAGCGCGAACAGCGGCACGGCGAGCCCCGCCGACAGGGGGCGGACGAGATGCTCGATGTGCTCGGCGGGGGATTGCTCCTCACCCTCGCGGGTGGTGCAGCGCAGCATCAGGCCCATGGCGACACCAGCGATGGTGGCGTGGACGCCGCTGTTGTACATCAGCGCCCAGACGACGAGCGCGAGCGGCACGTACACGTACCAGCCGCGTACGCCCACCCGCAGCAGCAGCCAGAAGACGGCGAGCCCGGCGACCGCGCCGCCGAGCGCGGCGAAGTCGATGTGGTCGGTGAAGAAGACCGCGATGATCAGGATCGCGAACAGGTCGTCGACGACGGCGAGGGTCAGCAGGAAGGCGCGCAGGGCACTGGGCAGCGCCGTGCCGATGACCGCGAGCACGGCGAGCGCGAAGGCGATGTCGGTGGCGGTGGGCACCGCCCAGCCCGCGAGCGAGCCGCCGCCGGTGGCGCTGGTCAGGGTGTAGACGAGCGCGGGTACGGCCATGCCGCACAGCGCGGCGACGACGGGCAGCACGGCTGCCTTCGGATCCCTGAGGTCCCCGGCGACGAGCTCGCGCTTGAGCTCGATCCCGGCGACGAAGAAGAAGACCGCGAGCAGCCCGTCCGCGGCCCAGTGCGCGACGGTGAGGTTCAGGCCGAGGGCGCCCGGGCCCAGGTGGTAGTGGCTGACGCTGTCGTAGCTGTGACGCAGTGCGGGGACGTTCGCCCAGACCAGGGCCGCGACCGCGGCGACCAGCAGCAGCACGCCGCCGACGGTCTCGGTGCGCAGGGCGTCCGCGACGTAGGTCCGCTCGGGCAGGGAGAGCCGTCCGAGGACCTTGCGGGGAGTGGTGGTACGGGGCGCGGGCACGGCGGGGACCTCCGGTCGGTGGGCAGGACGGAGTACATGCCGACCAGACTTCCCGGCGCACCTGAGGTTGACATTCGCTTTGTTTAGTTTACCTAACGTGTGCTGTTCTGCGACCGGGATGCGCCGGAGACGGATCCGGTGATCCCCACGGTAGGCGCGAAAGGGGCACCCGGCGCGCTCGCACCGGGTGCCCCTGAAAGGCCCCGCTCAGTCCCCGCTCAGTCCTCGCTGGACGCCGCCGGGAGCTTCGCCTGGATGAGGTCCATGACCGTGGAGTCGGTCAGGGTGGTCACGTCACCGAGCTGACGGTTCTCCGCGACGTCCCGCAGCAGGCGCCGCATGATCTTGCCGGAGCGGGTCTTCGGCAGCTCCGCCACCGGCAGGATCCGCTTCGGCTTGGCGATCGGGCCGAGCGTGGCGCCGACGTGGTCGCGCAGCTCACCGACGAGCTTGTCGTCCTCGGACGCCGAACCGCGAAGGATCACGAAGGCGACGATCGCCTGCCCGGTCGTGTCGTCCGCCGCGCCGACCACGGCCGCCTCGGCCACGGACGGGTGGGACACGAGCGCCGACTCCACCTCGGTGGTGGAGATGTTGTGCCCCGACACCAGCATCACGTCGTCGACGCGCCCGAGGAGCCAGATGTCCCCGTCGTCGTCCTTCTTCGCCCCGTCACCGGCGAAGTACCTGCCCTCGAACCGCGCCCAGTACGTGTCCAGGAACCGCTGGTCGTCGCCCCAGATGGTGCGCAGCATCGACGGCCACGGCTCGGTCAGGACCAGGTAGCCACCGCCTCCGTCGGGCACCTCGTTCGCCTCGTCGTCGACGACCGTCGCGCAGATGCCGGGCAGCGGGCGCTGCGCGGAGCCGGGCTTGGCCTCCGTGACGCCCGGCAGCGGGGAGATCATCATCGCGCCGGTCTCGGTCTGCCACCAGGTGTCGACGACCGGCGTCCGGTCGGCGCCGATGTGCTTGCGGTACCAGATCCAGGCCTCGGGGTTGATCGGCTCACCGACCGACCCCAGGACACGGAGGGAGGACAGGTCGAACTTCGCGGGGATGTCGTCGCCCCACTTCATGAACGTACGGATCGCGGTCGGCGCGGTGTACAGGATCGTCACCCCGTACTTCTGCACGATCTCCCAGAACCGGCCCTGGTGCGGGGTGTCCGGCGTGCCCTCGTACATCACCTGCGTCGCGCCGTTCGCCAGCGGTCCGTACACGATGTACGAGTGCCCGGTGACCCAGCCGACGTCGGCCGTGCACCAGTACACGTCGGTCTCCGGCTTGAGGTCGAACACCGCCCAGTGCGTGTACGCCGCCTGCGTCAGATAGCCGCCGGAGGTGTGCAGGATGCCCTTCGGCTTCCCCGTCGTGCCCGAGGTGTAGAGGATGAAGAGCGGGTGCTCCGCCTCGAACGCCTCCGGCGTGTGCTCGGCGGACTGCCGCTCGACCAGCTCGTGCCACCACACGTCCCGCTCGCCGTTCCAGGCGACCTCCTGGCCGGTGCGCCGTACGACGAGCACGTGCTCCACGTTGTCCACGCGCGCGACGGCGTCGTCCACGGCCGGCTTGAGCGCGGACGGCTTGCCGCGCCGCCAGCCGCCGTCGGAGGTGATCACGACCTTGGCGTCCGCGTCCTGGATACGGGTCGCCAGGGCGTCCGCCGAGAAGCCGCCGAAGACGACGGAGTGCGCGGCGCCGATACGGGCCGAGGCCAGCATCGCGATCGCCGTCTCCGGAATCATCGGCATGTAGATCGCGACCCGGTCGCCCTTGCGAACTCCCAGCTCCAGCAGGGCGTTCGCGGCCTTGGAGACCTCGTCCTTCAGCTCGGCGTAGGTGATCGCACGGCTGTCGCCGGGCTCGCCCTCGAAGTGGATGGCGACCCGGTCGCCGTGCCCGGCCTCGACATGCCGGTCCACGCAGTTGTAGGCGACGTTGAGTCTGCCGTCCTTGAACCACTTGGCGAACGGCGGGTTCGACCAGTCCAGCGTCTCCGTCGGCTCGGTGGCCCAGCTCAGCCGCCGGGCCTGCTCGGCCCAGAAGCCGAGCCGGTCAGCCTTGGCCTGTTCATACGCCTCCGCCGTCACATTGGCGTTCGCGGCCAGCTCGGCGGGGGGCGCGAACCTGCGCTCTTCCTTGAGCAGGTTGGCCAGGCTCTCGTTGCTCACGACATCTCCCTTTCGAAGGGTGTCCGTTGTGTCCCAGGCCACAGCTCATCAGACCCGGGGGGCCGGTGACAAGGGCCGACGGAAAATTGGTTTAGACCTATGTGTCCAGCTGCTCTTCCACGGTTCTCGCGGCGGCCGGGGTCATCCGTACCCACGGACGCCGACCAGGGGGAGTTCAACCCCTGTAACGCCTTTCCCACCCCCGCCCAAGTACAGATGAAGTGCCACCGACGACGAGGGGGAGACCGAGTGGAAGGGATACGGGGCGGGCCGGCTGCGGCGGCTCGCGACCCACAGCTGTTCGAAGAGTTCTACCGGCGCCATGTGGACGCGGTGACGTCTTTCGTGGCCCGGCGTTTCGCCGACGCCCACACGGTGGCCGACCTGACGGCCGAGGTCTTCCTCGCGGTCCTGGACTCGGCCCACACCTACCGCCCGTCCCGGGGCAGCGAGACGGCCTGGCTCTACGGCATCGCCCGCAACGTCGTCTCCGGAGAACGCCGCCGTGTCGCCCGTGAGACCGAGCGCGACCGGCGCATCTCGGGGCGGCGACTGCTGGAGGCCGACGACATCGCCCGCCTGGAGGACAAGCTCGACGCGGAGAGCCCGGGCCGCCGCGTTTTGGCCGCGCTGGAGCGGCTCCCGGAGGGGGAGCGGGCGGTCATGGAACTGATCGCCGTCGACCAGCTCACGGTCACCGAAGCGGCGGCCGCGCTCGGCATCCGCCAGGTCACCGCCCGTGTACGGCTCCACCGGGCCCGCAAGTCGCTGCGCACGGAGGCGGATCCGCCCGCCGCCGACCCACGGGGCACATCACTGTCGTACGTCAACGGAGGAACGGGGGGAGAGGCATGACCACGAAGACGAGGTTCGAGGACCGGCTGCTCGCGGAGTTGCAGCAGGAGATCGAGCGCTGTGAGGCCGCACGGCGGGAGCGCGGCCCCGGCCGCAACGCCGGCCGCAACGCCGGCCGGAACGCCGGTCGGACCGAAGCGCCCGCTCCGGGACGCCGGCTGTTCACACGCCGCCGTCTCCTCCTCGCCGCCGGTGCCTGTGCCGTCGCCGGACTGGCGGTGGTGCTGGTCCCCGGCTCCCCGGCCGACTCACCCGCGTACGCGGTGGAGCGCCATCACGACGGCACGGTCACCTTCAGCCTGCTGAAGGTCGGTATCGGCCCGGCGGGCCAGCGCCAACTCGCCGAACGGCTGCGTGCCGACGGTGTCCACGTCACCATCGACGACCTGGAGTACGGCCACCAGTGTGCGCAGCCACGCGGTGAGCTCCTGTCGAGCCAGATGATGCGGGGCTTCATCGGGGACAAGCGGCCCGACGAGGGCTCCGTCCCGGTCGGCCCGACCGACCCGGCCCTGCGACACCGCTGGCAGGTCACCCTGCATCCCGGCGACTCCCTGGCGATCGAGAACATCAGCCAGAGGGACGCCACGGCGATGCCGAGCGAGCTCTTCTACGCGGTCAAGGGCAAGATCGCACCCTGCGAACCGGAGTCGTTCCGCTAGGGCTGTCCGGCGGATCGGATCGCGGGAGACGAGGGGGCCCCTTGCCCGTGTTGCTGGACAGGCTGTGGACGAGCCCCGGGTGCGCCGCGGGCGGCCCCCCACGTCGGCGGGGAGGGGGCTGCCGCCCGGGGAGCAAGCGGGTCACGCCGTCAGGTCCGCAGCCCGCACATGGTCGAACAGCTCGTCCACGCTCGCCGTGTTGAGCAGGTACGCCTGGGCCTCGCCCACGTGGAAGTACATCCCGTGCAACTCCAGCGCTCCTTCCTTCAGTGCCCGCGCGACCGACTCGTGTGCGCGCAGGTGGTCCAGTTGCTGCACCACGTTGGTCAGACAGAGCTGCTCCAACGCGTCCGCGGCGGGGCGGCCGGCCAGCCGTGCGCCGGGGCGGGTGCCGTCGGTCATCCGCTCCAGGCTCGGCAGCCCGTGGCCGAGCCACCGCTTCAGCGGGGTCCGCGCGCGGCCGGGCTCGGAGTCGAGCAGCGCCTGCATGGCGCCGCACCCGGAGTGCCCGCACACCGTGATGGACCGGACCTTCAGCACGTCCACCGCGTACTCGATGGCCGCCGCCACCGAGTCGTCGCCCTTCTCCTCGCCCGGCAGCGGGACCAGGTTGCCGACGTTGCGGACGACGAAGAGATCGCCCGGACCACTGGAGGTGATCATCGAGGTGACCAGCCGGGAGTCGGCACAGGTGAGGAAGAGCTGCGACGGTCGCTGCCCCTCCCGCGCCAGCCGCGCCAGCTCGCCCCGCACCAGGGGCGCGGTGTCGCGCTGGAACGCCCGGATGCC
This sequence comes from Streptomyces sp. NPDC039424, assembly GCF_055639495.1. NCBI lineage: Bacteria > Bacillati > Actinomycetota > Actinomycetes > Kitasatosporales > Streptomycetaceae > Streptomyces > Streptomyces sp. NPDC039424. The sequence goes on along the minus strand of NZ_JBVKAI010000020.1, from coordinate 134,858 downwards.
GCGTGCCAGGTCGTGCCGACCGGCACTGGCCCTGAACCTTCCCGGTCTGGTCGCAGCTGGTCTGGTGTCGGTCGGTCTTGTCTCAGCCGGTCTGGCGTCGGACGGTCTGGTGTCGGACGGTCTGGTCTCGGCCGGTCTCGGCTCGGTCGGACTCGCTTCCTCGGTGGGTGCGGCCATGCCGGTGGTGGCCTCGCCGGATCCGTCCTCGCCGGGTGTGGGACGGCTGTCGGTGAGGTGGTCGTCGTGCTCGGCCGGTCCGGCGGCCCGGACACCGCCCCGGCGGCCGGTCACTTCGGCGAAGCCGCCCTGAGCGGTGTGCGCGTGCTGCCAGTCCCGCAGTGACTCGTACGCCGCGTGGTCCATGAACGAACCGTGCAACTTCACGACGGCGCGGGCGCCGTGGGGTACGAGATGCAGGGCCCGGCTGAGCCGCGGCACCGCGAGGAACGTCAATTGGCCTCTCACATGGACGTAATGGACTCCTTCCTTCTCCGCGTGGGTGATACGGGTACGGGTGAGGCGGTGCAGGGAGACGGCGACGGCCACGGCGACACCGGACAGCACACCTTCCAGGACGCCGAGGGCCACCACGCCGAGGGTGGTGACGGCGTACACCAGCACTTCGCGGTGGCGGGTCACCGTGCGGATGTGGTGCAGGGACACCATCTGGATGCCGACGGCCATCACCAGGGCGGCGAGTGAGGCGAGCGGGATGAACTCCAGGATCGGAACCATCAGCAGCGTGGCGACTACTACGAAAACGCCGTGCAGCATCGTGGAGTTCCGGCTCACGGCACCGGATTGCACATTCGCCGAACTCCGCACGGCCACCCCGGCGACGGGCAGCCCGCCGAGTGCCCCGGAGACGATGTTGGCGGCACCCTGACCGAGCAGTTCCCGGTCCAGGTCCGAGCGGCCGACCTGGGCCTGTGGAGCGGGGCGGGCGGTGACCAGCTTGTCCACGGCGACCGCCCCGAGCAACGACTGCACGCTGCACACCAAAGTGGTCGTGAGCACGGCGGCGGCGACGCCGAGCACCGGCCCCTCGGGCAGTCCGGCCAGGGCATGGCTGCTCCAGGAGGGCAGGTCGACCCTGGGCAGCGTCAGCCCGGTGAGCGAGGCGGTCACGGTGGCACCCGTGACGGCGACGAGCGCGGCCGGGACCTTGCGCACCAGGCGGCCCGTGCGGCCGGGGAGCCGTGGCCAGGTCAGCAGCAGGGTCAGCGTCAGCACGCTCATCGTCACGGACGCGGGCTGCAGCTGGGCCAACTGATCCGGCAGTGAACGGAGGTTGTCGAGTACGGAGCTGTGCGGACTGCCGCCCAGGACGATGTGCAGCTGGGCGACGGCGATGGTGACGCCGATGCCGGCGAGCATGCCGTGCACCACGGCCGGGCTCACGGCGAGCGCCGAGCGCGCCACGCGCAGGCAGCCCAGGCCGAGTTGGGCGATACCGGCGAGGACGGTGATGCCGCATGTCGCCCGCCATCCGTAGCGGTCGATCAGGTCGGCGGTGACGACGGTGAGCCCGGCGGCGGGACCGCTGACCTGGAGCGGGCAGCCGCCCAGCCGCCCGGCGACGATCCCGCCGACGGCGGCGGCGACCAGCCCCGCTTGCAATGGGGCGCCCGTGGCGAGGGCGATACCGAGGGACAGGGGCAGGGCGATCAGGAAGACGGCGATCGACGCGGACAGATCGGCGCCCGCGATGCCGAAGCGGCGGGGCGGGCGTGGTCGGCGGGGACGCTTGGTCTGCGCCGGGGGCTGGGGCTGGGTGGGTGCACAGGCTGACATGTTTCCCGTCTCCTCCGGGGCTGCGCGGTCGCGGAACTGGTCGCGGCCGTGGGTCACGGCGTGCAGTGGCGGGATGGATCAACGCAAGGATCAACGCTCGGTAAATGAATCGTAATGCAGAGTAAAGGTCAGGCATGGATTTTTGGCGCAAATGGTGCATTAGTTCACTCGCCCGAGTGATGTGAGCTTTTTATCGGCTTGTCGTATTAATTCCTTCTCGGCCCCGTGCGACCTTGGCGGCTCTGTCGGCACAAACCGACAGATCACCGCAAAACGCCCTCGTCAGCGTTTGTCTGAGAGAAGGAAGAAGGTGGGCGGAACATGGCCGCCACCCAGAGGATCGCCGCGGGCGCCATGGTCGCCGCGGCCTGTGCCGCGTCGCTGACCGGTTGCGCGACCGGCTCCAGCGGTTCGACGGAAGGGGCGCCCGGCCCGCAGAAGGGAGCGGCGGCGCCGGGCAGCGTGCTCCGTCTGATCGGCGACGGCTCCACCGCGTACACCGGGACGCAGCCGCACCTGCCCACACCCGAGCGGCTCGAGCCCGGCCGGAAACCTCCCCAGTTCGTGGTCTTCTCCTGGGACGGCGCGGGCGAGGACAGCCAGAAGCTGTTCTCCCACTTCCGCAAGGTCGCCAAGGCCAACAACGCCACCATGACCTACTTCCTCAGCGGCGTGTACCTGCTGCCGGAGGAGAAGCGCGATCTCTACCGGCCACCGCAGCACGAGCAGGGCAGCTCCGAGATCGGCTTCAACGACGATCAGGGCATCGCCGACACCGTCAAGCAGTTGCGGCTGGCCTGGCTGGAGGGCAACGAGATCGGCACCCACTTCAACGGCCACTTCTGCGGCAACGAGGGCGGAGTCGGCAAGTGGTCGGTGGCGGAGTGGAAGAGCGAGATCGCCCAGGCCAAGCAGTTCGTGAAGAACTGGAAGACCAACACCGGCATGAAGCAGGCGCCGCCGCTGCCCTTCGACTACGACAAGGAGCTCATCGGCGGCCGCACCCCCTGCCTGGAGGGGCAGAAGAACTTCGTCGAGGCGGCCCGCGAGCTGGGCTTCCGCTATGACACCAGCGGGGTCAACGACCAGGTCTGGCCGAAGAAGAGGTCCGGACTGTGGGATCTGTCGATGCAGCTCGTGCCCTTCCCCGGGCACTCCTACGAGCAACTGACCATGGACTACAACTTCATGGTCAACCAGTCCGGCACCTCGACCCAGGGTGACCCGGACAAGTACGACTACTGGGGCGACCAGGTGCGGGACGGCCTGCTCAAGGGCTTCTACCGCGCCTACGACGGCAACCGCGCTCCCCTGGTCATCGGCAACCACTTCGAGTCCTGGAACGGCGGCACCTACATGCGCGCCATCGACGAGGTCGTCGAGCAGGTGTGCAACAAGCCCGAGGTGCGCTGCGTCTCCTTCCGGCAGCTCGCCGACTGGCTGGACGCCCAGGACCCGCAGGTGCTGGCCAGGCTGCGCACCCTGAAGGTGGGCGAGGTGCCCCGGCAGGGCTGGGCGTCCTTCCTGTCGGGCCGCACCGCCCCGGCCCCGAAGGGGGTGCCGGGCGCGCCGGCGGTCAGGCAGTAGCCACCGGGGCGGTGGCCGTCAGGCGGGCGCGGCCACCGCCTCGCTGAGCACGAATTCGGGGTCGACCTGCGCCGCCAGGTCGGCCCCCGTACGCTCATTGCCCCACGACTGGGCGTTCTTGAGGTGGAAGTGCACCATCTGACGGGTGTAGCGCTCCCAGTCCCGCAGCTCGTAGGTCGCGTCGACGGCGGCCCGAAGGGTGCGCAGAGCGCGGTAGTTGACGTCCTCCAGGAGCTCGAACCGGGGAGGCCGGCCCTTCTCCATCGCGCGCACCCAGTCCGAGTGCCCGACGGTCACCAGCAGGTCGTCCCCGACCTCCGCGCGCAGGAAGTCGATGTCGTCCTGGCCCTGCACCTTGTTGCCGACGACCTTCAGGGTGACGCCGAAGTCGCGGGCGTACTCCTTGTACTGGCGGTAGACGGACACCCCCTTACGGGTCGGCTCGGCGACGAGGAACGTGATGTCGAAGCGGGTGAACATGCCGGAGGCGAAGGAGTCCGAGCCCGCCGTCATGTCGACCACGACGTACTCGTCGCGGCCGTCGACCAGGTGGTTCAGGAACAGCTCCACCGCTCCCGTCTTGGAGTGGTAGCAGGCGACCCCCAGGTCGGCGGCCGTGAAGGGGCCGGTGACCATCAAACGGACGGCACCGCCGTCGAGTTCCACCGGCCGTGCGCAGGCGTCGTACACCGGGTTGGGATCCCGTACCCGCAGCAGTCGCGAGCCCTTCCCGGGCGGGGTTGTCTTGATCATCGTCGCGGAGGAGCCGATGCGCGGGTTGCTGCCGCGCAGATAGTCCTTGATCACCGACAGCCGTTCGCCCATCGCGGGCAGCGCGGCCGCCTGTGTCTCGTCGAGGCCGAGCGCGGCGCCGAGGTGCTGGTTGATGTCGGCGTCGATGGCGACGATCGGCGCGCCGCCCGCCGCGAGATGGCGGATGAAGAGGGAGGACAGCGTGGTCTTGCCGCTGCCGCCCTTCCCGACGAAAGCAATTTTCATGTTCACCAAGCGTAGTGAAGCGATAGCTGTGTGTGTCGATGGGAGTGAAGAAGACCACTCCTTCGTGGGGTGTGGCGCCGGGGTGCGTAGGGTCGTACTCATGAGTACGACAGGCGCGTCCGCCGATCCGCTTGCGGCCTTGGGCTCACTGCCCGGTGTGGCCGAGTCCGTGGAGTCCGTGCGCAAGGCCGTGGACCGGGTCTACGGACACCGGATCATGCGGCGCCGCAGCAACGCGGTCACCTCCGAGGCGGCGCTGCGCGGCGCCCGCGGTTCCGCGGCGCTGTCCGGTGCCGACTGGGCCCTGGAGGAGGTGCGCCGGCGCACCGACTTCAGCGGCGACGACGAGGCACGCGTGGTGGGCGCGGCCCTGAGGCTGACCGCGGAGGCCGGCCAGTTGCTGTCCATCTGGCGGCAGTCTCCCCTCCGGGTGCTGGCCAGGCTGCACCTGGTGGCCGCGGCGGGCAAGGACGACGAGGTGGGACGGCCGCGCCAGGCGGGCGAGCCGGTCGACGAGTCGCTGATCGAGCTCGCGCTGCCGGACGCGGCCGAGGTGTCCGGCCGGCTGGAGGGACTCTCCCAGCTGATCATCGCGGGCAGTTCGGCGCCCGCGCTGGTGACGGCCGCCGTCGTGCACGGCGAGCTCCTCGCGCTGCGCCCCTTCGTGTCCCACAACGGCCTGGTCGCGCGCACGGCCGAGCGGATCGTCCTGATCGGCAGCGGCCTGGACCCGAAGGCGATCTGCCCGGCCGAGGTGGGCCACGCCGAACTCGGCCGCGCGGCCTACCTCGCGGCCCTGGACGGCTATGCCTCCGGGACTCCGGAGGGCATGGCGGCGTGGATCGCCCACTGCGGCCGGGCGGTTGAGCTGGGCGTGCGTGAGTCGACCGCGGTGTGCGAGGCGCTGCAGCGCGGGGCGGCCTGACGAAAAAAGCCCCCGTGAGGGGGCTGAACAGGGTTGCGGCGGTACGAGTGACTCGTACCGCCGCTGGCATGCCCAACGAGTTACCAGGCGTCCTCGATATGTTGCCCATCAGGCCGGGAACTTTGCCCGTCACCTGGTGCGGCTGGCCCGTAATCGACGGGTCGACGTCGCGTGGGTGCCCGATGTTCATGCGAGGTCCGTGGGCCAAATGCGTATTAAAAGGGGATCCTCTCGGATGTCCTTCGGTCTCGCGGGCCTTAAGTCATTTGTACTGCAAGCCCGGAGCAAGCGGAACCCCCGCCCACGCTTCTTTACTTTTTAGGCCCAAACAGGTTCCAAATGGGTCAGGCCATGGAGCCGCGGCGTCGGCTGGTGTACCAGACGAGGCCGGCGGTGGCCGCGGCCGCGCCTATCGCCGCCGCCGCGACGAGGGTCGGCCGCGGCGGTACGGAGAGTCTGGGCAGCCGCTTTTTGAGGCGCACCGGGCGGTGGAAGTCCAGGATCGGCCACCCGCGCGCGAGTGCCTCGCGGCGCAGTGTGCGGTCGGGGTTCACGGCGTGCGGGTGCCCGACGGTCTCGAGCATCGGCAGATCGGTCGCCGAGTCGCTGTAGGCGTAGCAGCGGGAGAGGTCGTACCCCTCCGACTCGGCCAGCTCCCTGATGGCTTCGGCCTTCGTCGGGCCGTAGGCGTAGTACTCCACCTCGCCGGTGAAGCAGCCGTCGTCGCCGACGACCATGCGGGTGGCGACCACCCGGTCCGCTCCGAGCAGCTCGCCGATCGGCTCGACCACCTCGGCGCCCGACGTGGAGACGATCACCACGTCGCGTCCGGCCATGTGGTGCCGCTCGATGAGGGAGGCGGCCTCGTCGTAGATGATCGGGTCGATCAGGTCGTGCAGGGTCTCGGCGACGATCTCCTTCACCTGCCGCACGTTCCAGCCGCGGCACAGGGTCGACAGGTACTCGCGCATGCGCTCCATCTGGTCGTGGTCGAGGCCGCCGACCAGGAAGACGAACTGGGCATAGGCGGTACGCAAGGCGGCCCTGCGGTTGATCAGCCCGCCTTGGTAGAACGACTTGCTGAAGGTGAGCGTGCTCGACTTCGCAATGACCGTCTTGTCCAGGTCAAAGAAGGCCGCTGTGCGGGGCAAGGAGTGGTTTTCCACGAGCATGAGCATAGGGGCCCACCATTCGGCGTAAGGTGGGGCGCGTGGGTTTGCCTGAGAGGGCTCTCGGGTACACCATGGAAGTCACGGATCGTTCGCGACCGTGCTAACCCGGTCCGACTCCTCCCCCCCCGAGTCGGCCGTGGGGACGACCCCCGCTCTCCCCCCCGGCGGGGGTCGTCGCATGTCCGGGTGGGTTTTCTCCTTGGTTCACGTGGTTGCCGGCCGCCGGTGTGCGGCGGTGACCACCGCTTCGGCATGCCCATAGTTCGTCACTCAGGGTAGCCGTCGGGCTGCTCTGCGGAAGTCGCACAGGGGTCGGTGCGGAGCTCACCGGTATGGGTGATGGCGATATTCACAACCGCTGAGTTGTCCACAGATTTCGACCAAGATCCACATGATTTCCGGGTTCGCCTCACCGTGATTCCAGCGCGCTCCGCCGTGGCGAGTTCATGGCCGGTTCTGTTTGCCGGAGCGTCTATGGCCGGTTCCGTATCGGCCGCTCATATGGAGGCCGCTTGCCGGTTCTTCACACGTTGGTGAATCGCGTGGCCGCAGGGGACTGCGCGCCCGACGCGGCGAAGGGGGAACACATCATGGCCGGAACCGTCACTCACGATCCGCCGCCCGAGACCTCGGGACGGCCGGCACAGCCGCTGATCGTCACCGAGGACACCGACCTCCTGGACGACCTGCTGCGCCTGTGCGCGGCGGCCGGCGCCACACCCGAGGTCCACCCCGGCGTACCGGAACGCGGCGGCGGCTGGGAGTCGGCCCCGCTCGTCCTGGTCGGCGACGACGCGGCACGGCGCGTGCGCGGGGCCGCGCGCCGGCGCGGAGTGGTGCTGGTCGGCCGCGACCAGGACGACGCCGGCATCTGGAAACGGGCCGTCGAGATCGGCGCCGACCACGTCCTGATGCTGCCCGAGGGCGAGCAGTGGCTGGTCGACCGCATCGCCGACGTCGCCGAGGGCGTCGGCCGCCCGGCGGTCACCGTCGGCGTCGTAGGAGGCCGGGGCGGGGCCGGCGCGTCCACGCTGGCCTGCGCGCTGGCCGTCACCTCCGCGCGCGAGGGACTGCGCACCCTGCTCGTGGACGCCGATCCGCTCGGCGGCGGACTCGACGTACTCCTCGGCGGAGAGACCGCCGAGGGACTGCGCTGGCCCGCCTTCGCCGCCTCCCGCGGCCGGGTCGGCGGCGGCGCCCTGGAGGAGTCGCTGCCGCAGTTGCACTCCCTGCGGGTGCTCAGCTGGGACCGCGGTGACTGCGTCGCCATCCCGCCCCAGGCCGTACGGGCGGTGCTCGCAGCCGCCCGGCGGCGCGGCGGCACGGTCGTCGTCGACCTGCCGCGCCGCCTGGACGACGGCGTCGCCGAGGCCCTCGCCCAGCTCGACCTCGCCCTCCTCGTGGTCCCGGCCGAACTGCGCGCCGTCGCGGCGGCCGGCCGGGTGGCGTCCGCCGTCGGCATGGTCCTGCGCGATCTCAGGGTGGCGGTACGAGGGCCGTACGCGCCCGGCCTCGACGACCGTGAGGTGGCCCGGCTGCTCGGCCTGCCCCTGGCCGGTGAGGTGCCCGTCGAGGCGGGACTGCTGCGCCCGCACGACGGCGGCGAACCGCCCGGCGCGGCCGGCCGCGGGCCGCTGGCGCGCTTCTGCAAGGAGTTCTGGGAGCGGACCCTGGCAGAGGCGGGTGGCGTATGAGCACGCTTCCCGGACTCCAGCGAGCGGACTCCCCGGCGCTGCTCGACGGCGTGCGGCGGTGGCTGGCCGAGAGCGGGGCCGAACCGACACCCGCGCGCGTGGCACAGGCGCTGCGCGAACAGGGGCGGGTGCTCGGCGACGCCGAAGTCCTGGGCGCCGCCGAGCGGTTGCGGTCCGAACTGGTGGGCAGCGGCCCGCTGGAACCGCTGCTCGCCGACCCGTCGGTCACCGACGTCCTGGTGTCGGCCCCGGACCGGGTGTGGGTGGACCGGGGCGGCGGACTGGAGCTGACCGGGGTCACCTTCCCCGACGCGGCGGCCGTACGACGCCTCGCGCAGCGGCTCGCCGCGGTGGCCGGACGCCGGCTCGACGACGCCCGGCCCTGGGCCGACGCCCGGCTGCCCGACGGGACCCGGCTGCACGCGGTGCTGCCCCCGGTGGCCGTCGGCTGCACCTGCCTGTCCCTGCGGGTGGTGCGCCCCCGGGCGTTCACGCTCGGCGAACTGGTCGCCGCGGGCACGGTGCCGCCCGGCGGGGACCGGGTTCTGCGGGCGCTGCTCGGGGCCCGGCTGTCCTTCCTGGTCAGCGGTGGCACGGGCAGCGGCAAGACGACGCTGCTTAGCGCGCTGCTCGGGCTGGTCGGGCCGGACGAGCGGATCGTGCTCGCCGAGGACTCCGCGGAGCTGCGGCCGGACCATCCGCACGTCGTACGGCTGGAGACCAGACCCGCCAACCAGGAGGGGGCGGGCCTGGTCACCCTCGAGGACCTGGTGCGGCAGGCGCTGCGGATGCGTCCCGACCGGCTGGTCGTGGGCGAGGTGCGGGGCGCCGAGGTGGTGCACCTGCTGGCCGCGCTCAACACCGGTCACGAGGGCGGCTGCGGCACGGTGCACGCCAACGCGGCGGCGGACGTTCCGGCCCGCCTGGAGGCGCTGGGCACGGCCGCCGGGCTCGACCGGGCGGCCCTGCACAGCCAGTTGGCCGCCGCCCTGTCGGTGGTGCTGCACCTGGTACGCGACCGGACCGGCCGGCGCCGCATCGCCGAGGTGCACGTGCTGGAGCGGGATCCCTCGGGGCTGGTGCGGACGGTGCCGGCGCTGCGCTGGGGCCCGCGGGCGTTCGCGCGGGAGCGGGGGTGGGAGCGGCTGCGGGGGCTGCTGCGCGGTGAGACCGGTGGCGAGGCGAATGGCTACGGCGATGGAGGAGGCGGGAGCGATGGGTGAGGTCTCGACGACCGACGTGTCGATGGGCGCCGCCCTGGCGTGTGTCGGCGCGGCGGTGTGGCTGACGGGCGGACGGCACTGCGGGGCGCGGCGGGCGCGGCTGCTGCTGGCCGGAGGTGGGGTGGTGGGGACCGGCCCGCCCTCCGCCCAGTGGATCCTCGGTGAACTGCGGCGGCTGCGCGGCCGGTTGCGGAGTGAGTGGTGGTCGCCGGCCGCCGGGCTGGTGCTGGCGCTGCTGGGCTCCTCGGTCGTGCCGGCCGTCGCGGGGGCGGCCGGAGTGCCGGTGCTGCGCCGGCTGCGGCTGGCCCGTGAGGCGCGGCGGGCGCGCGAGCGGTGCGGGGACGCGGTGATCGCGCTGTGCGGGGCGCTCGCCGGTGAGGTGCGCGCCGGACGGCAGCCCGGGGAGGCGCTGTTGTACGCCGCGCGGGACTCCGGCGGGCTCGGGGAGGCGCAGGCGGCCGTGCTCGCGGCGGCGAGGTTCGGCGGGGATGTGCCGGGCGCGCTCGCGGGGGCGGCCCGCCAACCGGGCGCCGAGGGGCTGTTGGGGCTCGCGGCCTGCTGGCGGGTGGCCGTGGACCAGGGCGCCGGGCTCGCGGCCGGGCTCGACCGGCTCGATGCGGCCCTGCGTGCTGAGCGGGACCAACGCGCCGACCTGCGCGCCCAGTTGGCGGGCGCCCGGGCCACGGCGGTGATGCTCGCCGCTCTGCCGGCCCTGGGCCTGCTGCTCGGCACGGCCATGGGCGCCGGCCCGCTGCACGTGCTGCTGCACACCGGGGCGGGGCTGGGCTGTCTGCTGGTCGGCGGGCTGCTGGAGGCCGCCGGGCTGTGGTGGTCGGCGCGGATCGTGCGGGGAGCGGAGGCGGTATGAGCACCGACGTCGTCCACAGGCTGGGGATGACCGTCGCGGCGGCCCTGGCCCTCGCATGGCTCGCACGGCGGCTCGACGCGGCGCGGCGCGAGCGCCGGGCGCGACGCCGGCTGGCCGGACTGCTGGCCCTGGAGACCGCGGCCCCTCGGCGGCCCGTCGAGGTGCGCGGTGCCGTACGGCGGTGGCTGCCCGTGGCCGGGGTGGTGGCCGCCGGGTGGGCGCTGGTCGGCGGAGTCCCCGGGGTGGCGGTGGGCCTGGGGGCCGCCGCGGGGCTGTGGCGGTGGCGGCACCGGCAAGGGGAGAGCGCGGGACGGACGGCGCGGTTCGACGCCGCCTCGGCCGCCCGTCAACTCCCGCTCGCCGCGGACCTCCTGGCCGCCTGCATCGCGGCCGGTGCCGGGCCGGTGATCGCTTCCCAGGCCGTCGGCGAGGCCCTCGGGGGGCCCGTCGGGGAGGCACTGGAGCGGGGTGCGGCGGAAGTGCGGCTGGGCGGCGAACCGGCGGACGCCTGGCGCCTGTTGGCCTCGATGCCGGGTGCCGAGGCGCTGGCCCGGCTGCTGGAGCGGGCGGACGAGTCGGGGCTCCCGGCCGCAGCGCCGGTCGCACGGCTCGCGGCGGACGCGCGCGCGGACTGGGCGCGGGGCGCGACGGCACGGGCCCGCCGGGCGGCCGTTCTGGTCAGCGCACCGGTGGGGCTGTGCTTCCTGCCCGCCTTCGTCGCGGTCGGCGTCCTGCCCGTGGTGATCGGGCTGGCGAGCGGAGTGGCGGGAGGAGGTGGTGGCTGAACGGAGGCGGCAGCAGGGATGAAACCGGCGAAGTGATCAGTAGTGGTCGATGGAACGAACCTCACGGGGGTTGAGATGGGCAAGAGGCTGAAGGACGCGGGGCGACGGCTGCGGGCGCGGTGGCGCCGGGACACGGGAATGGTCACCTCGGAGTACGCCATGGGCATCGTCGCGGCGGTGGGGTTCGCCCTGCTGCTCTACGAGGTCGTGACGAGCGGTCAGGTCCGGGCGGAACTGCAGGCCATCGTGAAGCGAGCCCTCAGTGCGCGGATGTGAGCGAGGGGCGGCCGACAGGGGGTTCGTGACCGCCGAGGCGGCCGTGGTGCTGCCGGTGCTGGTGGCGTTCACCATGACGCTGGTCTGGGCGCTGTTAGCGGTGGCCGCGCGGATCCAGTGCGTGGACGCCGCGCGCACCGGCGCCCGGGCGGCGGCCCGCCAGGACGCCCCCGACGCGGTCGTGGCGGTGACCCGTGCGGCGGCACCGTCCGGCGCGCGGGTCACCGTGGCCCGCGAAGGCGACCACGTGCGCGTGACGGTCGTCGCGAGGCCGCCGGTGCTGACCGGCCTGCCCTTCGAGGTGCGGGAGGAGGCCGTGGCCGCGGCGGAGGAGACGGCGGGGGCGGGGCCATGAGATGCCGTTCCTCGTGCCGCGGCTCCGACCGGGGGTCCGCCACCGTGTGGAGCGTCGCCGGGATCGCCGTGCTGTGCGTGGTCTTCGGTGTCGTCCTCGCCCTGGGCCAGGCCGTGGTCGTCCGGCACCGCGCGGCCGGCGGCGCGGACCTCGCGGCGCTCGCGGCGGCGGACCACTGGGCCGACGGCCGCACGGCGGCCTGCGCCCGGGCCGGCCGGGTGGCGCGGGCCCAGGGGGCGCGGCTGGTGCGGTGCGCGCTCGTGGGTGAGACCTCGGACGTGACGGCGGCGTCGGGCCGGGGGCCGTTCGCGGCGGAGGTCAGGTCACGGGCGGGTCCCGCGGGACCGACAGGCACGGCGCCTGCGCGGAGTCTTCCGTCCCCTCTTCGGCCGGCTTCTCCTGCGGCGCGCCCCGCAACAGCACCGTGAGCAGGCGCACCGCGCCCCGCTTGTGCAGCGGATCATTGCCGTTGCCGCACTTGGGGGACTGGATGCAGGACGGGCAGCCGGCGTCGCACTCGCAGGAGGCGATGGCCTGGTGGGTGGCGGTCAGCCAGTCGCGGGCGGTGTGGAAGGCGCGCTCCGCGAAGCCCGCGCCGCCGGGGTGGCCGTCGTACACGAAGACCGTGGGCAGCAGCGTGTCCGGGTGCAGCGGGACCGACACGCCGCCGATGTCCCAGCGGTCGCAGGTCGCGAAGAGCGGCAGCATGCCGATCGAGGCATGCTCGGCGGCGTGCAGGGCGCCGCCGAGGATCTCCGGGTTGATCCGGGCCTCGTCCAGCTGGTCCTCGGTGACCGTCCACCACACCGCACGCGTGCGCAGCGTACGAGGAGGGAGGTCGAGCTTCGTCTCGCCCAGCACTTCACCGGTGATCACACGCCGGCGCAGATAGGAGACCACCTGGTTGGTGACCTCCACCGAGCCGTAGCACAGCCGTCCCGCGCCCCAGGAGATCTCGGTGTCCGTCTCCAGGACGGAGATCGCCGTCGTGTCGCGGGCGACCGTGGAGTAGGGCGGGTCGGCCTGCTCGACCAGGGCGACGGAGTCCTCCAGGTCGAGGGAGCGCACCAGGTACGTACGGCCCTGGTGCAGGTGCACCGCGCCCTCGTGCACCGTCGAGTGCGCGGCCGAGGCGTCCACCGTGCCGAGGAGGCGTCCGGTGGCCTCCTCGACGACCTGCACGGGCCGGCCGCCCTCGCCGCGGATGTCGGTCAGGTCGGCGGCCCGCTCCCGGCGGGTCCAGTGCCAGGCCTTCGTACGGCGGCGCAGCAGCTTCGCGGCCTCCAGCTGCGGCAGCAGCTCCGCGCAGGCGGGGCCGAACAGCTCCAGGTCCTCCTCGGTGAGCGGGATCTCCGCGGCGGCCGCGCACAGGTGCGGGGCGAGGACGTAGGGGTTGTCGGGGTCGAGGACGGTGGATTCCACCGGTTGGTCGAACAGGGCCTCGGGATGGTGGACCAGGAAGGTGTCCAGCGGGTCGTCGCGGGCGACCAGCACCGCCAAGGCGCCCTGGCCGGAGCGGCCCGCCCGGCCCGCCTGCTGCCACAGGGACGCGCGCGTGCCGGGGTATCCGGCGATCACCACGGCATCCAGGCCGGAGACGTCCACGCCGAGCTCCAGGGCCGTCGTCGCGGCGAGGCCGAGGAGTTCGCCGGAGTGCAGGGCGCGTTCCAGGGCGCGGCGCTCCTCGGGGAGGTAGCCGCCGCGGTAGGCGGCGACACGCCGGGCCAGGGAGCGGTCGACCTCGGCCAGGCGTTCCTGGGCGATCACCGAGATCAGCTCGGCCCCGCGCCGGGAGCGCACGAAGGCGACCGAGCGGACGCCCTGCACGGTGAGGTCGGTCAGCAGGTCGGCCGTCTCGGCGGTGGCGGTACGGCGGACGGGCGCGCCCTTCTCGCCGTGCAGCTCGGTCAGCGGGGGCTCCCACAGGGCGAAGACGAGCTCCCCGCGCGGAGAGGCGTCGTCGGCGACCTCGACCACCGGCAGGCCGGTCAGTCGGCGGGCGGCCACGGAGGGCTCGGCGGCGGTCGCGGAGGCCAGCAGGAACACCGGCGAGGCGCCGTAGCGCGCGCACAGGCGGCGCAGCCGGCGCAGGACCTGGGCGACATGGGAGCCGAAGACGCCCCGGTAGGTGTGGCACTCGTCGATGACGACGTACTTGAGCGCCTTCAGGAAGGAGGCCCAGCGCGGGTGGGAGGGCAGGATGCCGCGGTGCAGCATGTCGGGGTTGGTGAGGACGTAGTTGGCGTACTGGCGGATCCACTCGCGTTCCTCGAACGGAGTATCGCCGTCGTACACGGCCGGGCGAACCGCGGTGCCCAGCGGTTGTGAAAGTTCCTTCACCGAACGGCACTGGTCGGCCGCGAGCGCCTTGGTGGGTGCCAGGTACAGGGCGGTGGCGCCTCGGCCGTTCGCCGTCTCGGCGCCATCCGTGAGGGTGGACAGGACGGGGACGAGGTAGGCGAGGGACTTGCCGGACGCCGTGCCCGTGGCGACGACCACCGAGTCGCCGTCCAGGGCGTGCTCGGCGGCGCGCGCCTGGTGGGCCCAGGGGTGCTCGATACCGCACGCCTGTACGGCGGCAATCACTTCCGAGCGAATTCGATCAGGCCAAACGGCATGGCGACCCGCGCGCGGGGGCAAGTGCTCCGTATGAGTGATGCGCGAAGCCCGGCTCGGCCCCGAGGCGAGCCGGTCCAGGACCGTGCCCGGGGAGAACCGGGTCGCGGGCTCCGCCGGAGGTCGATCGGATCGGTGATTCTTGGCCATCGGCACCGAGTGTGTCACTGACGTGACGGACAATGGAGCCAAGGCGTCGTGCACGCCTGCCGGTAAGTGATTGAATGCCATCGCGGCTGGCGATGCGTCCCGGGGGCCGCAAGCCGAGGTGCCCGAGGGGCGACCCGCTCGATAGCAAGGTGCTGGAGGATCCGTGGACCTGTCCCTGTCGACCCGTACCGTCGGCGATCGTACGGTCGTCGAGGTCGGTGGCGAAATCGACGTATATACCGCGCCAAAGTTGCGCGAGCAGCTGGTCGAGCTGGTGAACGACGGGAATTTCCACCTCGTCGTCGACATGGAGGGCGTGGACTTCCTCGACTCCACCGGGCTCGGCGTGCTGGTCGGCGGCCTGAAGCGGGTGCGTGCCCATGAGGGCTCGCTGCGCCTGGTCTGCAACCAGGAGCGCATTCTGAAGATCTTCCGCATCACCGGCCTCACCAAGGTGTTCCCGATTCACACCTCGGTCGAGGAAGCGGTGGCGGCCACCGACTGACTCGGGTCTCCCGAGCTGTCGAGGCGACCTGGGACCGGTGACCGGTCCGGTCGTCCGGTCGGCCCGTGTCCCGGGCGTCGATCGCCCGGGCGGAAGAAGTTCATCAGGGGGCCCGGGCTCTCGGCGGCCCGGCCCCCGACCGCACGCCCGTAGTTCCGAGGGGGACGCATGGCCACCGTTGAACTCCGCTTCAGCGCGCTGCCCGAGCACGTCAGGACCGCCCGGCTGGTGGCGGCAGCGGTGGCGCGCAGGGCCGGAGTGGACGAGGCCGTCCTGGACGAGGTCCGCCTCGCCGTGGGCGAGGCGTGCTCCCGTGCCGTCGGACTGCACCAGAGCGTCGGCATCACGGCGCCGGTGAAGGTGGCGCTGATCGAGGACGAGAAGCAGTTCTCCATCGAGGTCGGCGACGAGGCCCCGCACTCGGTCCCGGACGGTCACCCGACCGACGGAGCCGCCCCCGACGCGGACGTGGAGGCCGAGGAGGACGAGATGGGCCTCGCGGTCATCAGCGGCCTCGTCGACGACGTGGAGGTCTCCACCGGGGAACACGGCGGCCTGATCCGTATGACCTGGCCGACCACACCGCCGGCCGCCGCACTCGCCTGACCGACTCGCCTGACCGACTCGCCTGACCGACCCCGCATCACCCGAAGGGCCCTGCTCAGCAGGGTCCTTTTGTCTTATTGTCCGCACGCCACCAGAATTCGTGAATGAATTCACGATCAATCGCCCGATAATTTGATCAAGTGTCAATGGCTTTGAGGCATTACCTCTTTCGGGTTGAGTGGCGTGACGTCGATCATTTGCTGAAGAGCATGTGAAGGCCAATTCCGTTTACCGCGGTCTGTTTAGATCAGGTTCCGGTACCTAGAATCCGTCCACATCTTGAGCTCAGCCCAAGCGTCAAGGAGGACGAATGGCGGGGCTTTCTACCCCTCATCAGTTGGACCACCCCACAACCTTCGCAGCCGCAGTCCTGACCCACGACAACCGGATCATCGTGGCGGTCATCGCGGCCGTCGCCGTGGCCGCGCTCGTGGTCGCGGGCGTCCTGGTGCGCCAGGTCCTGGCGGCAGGCGAGGGCACCGACAGCATGAAAAAGATCGCGGAGGCGGTCCAGGAAGGCGCCAAGGCATATCTGGGCCGACAGTTGCGCACGCTCGGCGTATTCGCCGTCCTCGTGTTCTTCCTGCTCATGCTGCTGCCCGCGGACGACTGGAACCAGCGTGCCGGACGGTCGGTGTTCTTCCTGATCGGTGCCGCCTTCTCGGCGGCCACCGGCTATATCGGCATGTGGCTCGCGGTGCGCAGCAATGTGCGCGTCGCCGCCGCGGCCCGGGAAGCGACTCCGGCGGAGGGTGAGCCGGAAAAGGATCTCACCACCGTCTCGCACAAGGCCATGAAGATCGCTTTTCGCACGGGCGGCGTCGTCGGCATGTTCACGGTGGGGCTCGGCCTGCTGGGCGCCTCCTGTGTGGTGCTGGTGTACGCGGCCGACGCGCCGAAGGTGCTCGAGGGCTTCGGCCTCGGTGCCGCCCTCATCGCCATGTTCATGCGGGTCGGCGGCGGCATCTTCACCAAGGCCGCCGACGTCGGCGCCGACCTGGTCGGCAAGGTCGAACAGGGCATTCCGGAGGACGATCCGCGCAATGCCGCGACCATCGCCGACAACGTGGGCGACAACGTCGGCGACTGTGCCGGTATGGCGGCCGACCTGTTCGAGTCGTACGCGGTGACCCTGGTCGCCGCGCTGATCCTCGGCAAGGCGGCCTTCGGCGACGCCGGGCTCGCCTTCCCGCTGCTCGTGCCCGCGATCGGCGTGCTCACCGCGATGATCGGCATCTTCGCGGTCGCCCCGCGCCGCACCGACCGCAGCGGCATGACGGCGATCAACCGCGGCTTCTTCATCTCCGCGGTGATCTCGCTCGCCCTGGTGGCGGTGGCGGTCTTCGTCTACCTGCCCGCGAAGTACGCGGACCTCGACGGAGTCACCGACGCGGCGATCCGGGGCAAGGACGGCGACCCGCGGGTCCTTGCCCTGGTCGCGGTGGCCATCGGCATCCTGCTCGCCGCCGTGATCCAGCAGCTGACCGGCTACTTCACCGAGACCACCCGGCGTCCGGTGCGGGACATCGGCAAGACCTCCCTCACGGGCCCGGCCACCGTCGTCCTCGCCGGTATCTCGGTCGGTCTCGAATCGGCCGTCTACACCGCCCTGTTGATCGGCCTCGGCGTGTACGGGGCGTTCCTGCTCGGCGGTACGTCGATCATGCTGGCCCTGTTCGCGGTGGCGCTGGCCGGCACCGGCCTGCTCACCACGGTCGGCGTGATCGTCGCGATGGACACCTTCGGGCCGGTCTCCGACAACGCGCAGGGCATCGCCGAGATGTCCGGCGACGTCCAGGGCGCGGGCGCGCAGGTGCTCACCAACCTGGACGCGGTCGGCAACACCACCAAGGCCATCACCAAGGGCATCGCCATCGCCACCGCGGTGCTGGCGGCCTCGGCGCTCTTCGGGTCGTACCGGGACGCCATCACCACCGGCGCGCGCGACGTCGGGGAGAGAGTGTCCGGACCGGGTGCGCCGATGAACCTGATCATGGACATCTCGCAGCCCAACAACCTCGTCGGCCTGATCGCGGGCGCCGCGGTCGTCTTCCTCTTCTCGGGGCTGGCGATCAACGCGGTGTCGCGCTCGGCGGGTTCGGTGGTGTTCGAGGTGCGGCGGCAGTTCCGCGAGCACCCCGGGATCATGGACTACAGCGAGAAGCCCGAGTACGGCAAGGTCGTCGACATCTGTACCAAGGACGCCCTGCGGGAACTCGCCACGCCCGGTCTGCTCGCCGTGATGGCGCCCATCTTCATCGGGTTCACGCTCGGCGTCGGCGCGCTCGGCTCGTTTCTGGCGGGCGCGATCGGCGCGGGCACGCTGATGGCGGTGTTCCTCGCCAACTCCGGTGGCGCCTGGGACAACGCCAAGAAGCTGGTCGAGGACGGTCACCACGGCGGCAAGGGCAGCGACGCCCACGCGGCCACGGTGATCGGCGACACGGTCGGTGACCCGTTCAAGGACACCGCCGGTCCCGCGATCAACCCCCTGCTGAAGGTCATGAACCTGGTGTCGCTGCTGATCGCGCCCGCGGTCATCCGGTTCTCCTACGGCGACGACAAGAACACGGGTGTGCGGATCGCGATCGCGGTCCTCGCGCTGCTCGTCATCGTCGGCTCGGTGTACATCTCCAAGCGGCGCGGCATCGCCGTGGGGGACGAGGAGGGAAACGCGGAACGGGTGTCCAAGTCGGCTGACCCCGCGGTGGTTTCGTAGGCGGTCTTACGGGGCCTGCTCAAGGGGCGGGCGGGTGGCACGCGTTGACGTGCCGTCCGCCCGCCTCTGCGTTGTGGGCGCCACCTCACCGTGAGCCTTCTCTCGCAGGTTCAAATAGTGACAATACGGCTCTTAGCGGATGTTATGTCTGGGGTGTCCGCCGTGCGGCGTGTAGATTCCGGGGGCCGAGAGCCATGGAAGGGACCAAACCCGTGAACAAGAAGCTCGCGGCCGCGCTGTCCGGCGGTGCGGTACTGGCAGTGGCGCTGACGGGATGCAGTAGCGGCGACGAGGGCAACCCCAAGCTGGACGCGTGGGCCAAGCAGGTCTGCGACGCGGTGCCGGCGCAGGATGCCAAGATCAAGGCCGCCAACGCCGCCATCACGAAGACCGCCTCGGACACCAGCAACCCGCCGGCGACCATCCAGAAGACGGACTCGCAGGCGTTCCAGGACATGTCCGACGGCTACAAGGCGCTCGCCACGGCCATCAGCAGCGCCGGGGCGCCCCCCGGTGTGGACGACGGCGCCAAGCGGCAGAAGGACGCCGTCAAGAACCTCAACGATCTCTCCGCGGCCTACGCCGACCTGAAGAAGAAGGTCGACGCGCTGGACACGAAGAACCAGGGGAAGTTCGCCACCGGGCTGCACGACATCGCCGCCCAGATGACGGACCTGCAGAAGCAGAGCCAGAGCGGGACCGCCGCCCTGCAGAACCTGGAGCAGGGCGACGTCAAGGACGCCATCGCCAAGCAGGCGAGCTGCAAGAAGGTGTCCACGGCGTCGTCGGCCACCAGCAGCTGAGCCCGGCGCGCGGGTCACAATAGGGGCGTGAGTAACGCCACTCTGCCCTCGCTGCCGTCCCCCGACCGTCCCGACGTCGCCGCCCGGCTGCGCGACGCCCTGCTCGGCGCGTCCTTCACCGCCGACGGGCTGCTGGAGCTGCTCGGCGCCCCCGCGTACGCCGCGCTGGCCCGTAGTGAGACCGTGCCCGCGCTCCGGGCGACCCGCGGCGACACGCCCCTGGAGGCGCTCGTCCGGCTCTTCCTGCTCCAGCAGCCGGTGCCGCACGCGCGCGTGGCGGACGTCCTGCCCGTCGAGGAGTGCCTCGAGAGCGGGTGGCTGGTGCGCACGGGTGGCGACGAGGTCGCCGCGACCGTGGACGTACGGCCGTACGGCGGGCCCGGCGGCGAGGACTGGTTCATCGTGTCCGACCTCGGGTGCGCGGTGGGCGGCGCGGGCGGCATCGGCGGCCAGGGACGTCAGACGGATTCCGCGGTCGTGCTGGGCGTGGGCGGTGCCTCCACGACCCTCGCGGGCATCACCGTCCGTACGCCCGTCGCCTCCGCGCTCGACCTCGGCACCGGCTCCGGCATCCAGGCGCTGCACGCCACCCGGCACGCCACGCGCGTGACGGCGACCGACCTCAACCCGCGCGCGCTGCACATCACCGCGCTGACCCTCGCGCTGTCCGGCGCCCCCGCCGCCGACCTGCGCCCCGGCTCGCTGTTCGAGCCGGTCAAGGAGGGGGAGACGTACGACCTGATCGTGTCCAACCCGCCCTTCGTGATCTCGCCGGGCGCCCGGCTGACGTACCGCGACGGCGGGATGGGCGGGGACGATCTGTGCCGATCGCTCGTTCAAGGGGCGAGCGACCGCCTGAACCGGGGCGGCTTCGCGCAGTTCCTCGCCAACTGGCAGCACGTGGAGGGGGAGGACTGGCAGGACCGGCTCAGGTCGTGGGTGCCGCGCGGGTGCGACGCCTGGATCGTGCAGCGCGAGGTGCAGGACGTCGCGCAGTACGCCGAGCTGTGGCTGAGGGACGCGGGCGACCACCGCGGTGACCCGGCCGAGTACCAGGCGCGGTACGACGCCTGGCTGGAGGAGTTCGAGGCGCGGAAGGTCAAGGGGGTGGGCTTCGGCTGGATCACCCTGCGCAGGACGGATGCCGCCGAGCCCTCGGTCACCGTGGAGGAGTGGCCGCATCCGATCGAACAGCCACTCGGGGACACGATCCTGGCCCACTTCGAACGCCTCGACTACCTGCGGGAACACGACGACGCGGCCCTGCTCGCCGGGCATTTCAGGCTCGCCGCCGAGGTGGTCCAGGAGCAGGTCGGGCTGCCCGGCGCCGAGGACCCGGAGCACGTGGTGCTGCGCCAGCACCGCGGGATGCGCCGGGCCACCAAGGTGGACACGGTCGGCGCCGGCTTCGCGGGCGTCTGCGACGGCACGCTCAGCGCCGGCCGCATCCTGGACGCCATCGCCCAGCTCATGGGCGAGGACCCGGTACTGCTCCGCGACCGCACCCCGGCCCAGATCCGGCTCCTGGTCGAGCAGGGGTTCCTGGAACCGGCGAGCTGAGGGGCTCCCCCCGACGGCAGCCCAGACGGTGCCGCCCCGCCCGGTCGGCCGCAGCACACGCCCGCGACCGGCCGGACAGCGTCCACGCGGCCACGCCTCCGCCGCCACCGCACGCACCCGCCACCACAGGCGTCGGAAACCGGCCAAGAAGTGTGGGAATCGGACCGCGGTGATCCAGGGACTCGCCGATGACAAGAAATCGACGGGAAAAATATTGGCGCCCCGCTGGTCGCCCGGGGCGCGTGAGGGAGCGCGCGAGGGGTTGTCGGCCCGGCGTTCACCTCGGGTTCGCCCGCCCGCCGCCCGCGCGTGGCAGTCTCCCGGCGCAGGGCACTCGCGGACGGCGGAAAAGAGGCGCACGGGGTCATGGAGAGCGGACCGGCGATCTTCGCGGGAGTGGTGTTCGCCCTGTTCGGGGCCGCACTGCTGGTGTGGACCGCCACCCGGGTCCGGCGACGCGAGCCGGTCGCCCTCGGTGTGAACCAGGTCGCATCGGCGACCCTCGCGAGCCTCGCCGCGGTGATCGCGCTGGCCCTCGGAACGTACTGCCTGACCCGCGTCTGAAGGGGCCGCACGCCGTGTCCCGGGAGTAAGGGGAGCGTCACGCTCCGGACGGGGGCGGAAGGGCCGCTGAGGACTCCGGGCGGCAGGAAGGGCGGTAGTCGGGTTACCGTTCGAGTGGCCGTTGTGGGCTTTTCCCGTTTGACACGGGGGCGGGATGTACCGTCACACTCCGCAGCGTCACACGAGTGAGCCACACAGCAACGCCGCGACCCCGGGACCAAGGCCTGGGGAGGCCCCAGCGTCGACCGGAGAGAAGAGCGAAGTTGTCCCCGACCAGCGAGACCGCACAGGGCGGCCGCCGACTCGTCATCGTCGAGTCGCCTGCCAAGGCGAAGACGATCAAGGGCTACCTCGGCCCCGGCTACGTCGTCGAAGCGAGCGTCGGGCACATCCGCGACCTCCCCAACGGCGCCGCGGAGGTGCCCGAGAAGTACACCGGCGAGGTCCGCCGCCTCGGCGTGGACGTCGAACACGACTTCGAGCCGATCTATGTCGTCAACGCTGACAAGAAGGCCCAGGTCAAGAAGCTCAAGGACCTGCTGAAGGACTCCGACGAGCTCTTCCTCGCCACCGATGAGGACCGCGAGGGCGAGGCCATCGCGTGGCACCTCCTGGAGGTCCTCAAGCCCAAGGTCCCGGTCAAGCGGATGGTCTTCCACGAGATCACCAAGGACGCGATCCGCGAGGCCGTCGCCAACCCGCGCGACCTCAACCAGCGCATGGTCGACGCCCAGGAGACCCGCCGCATCCTCGACCGCCTCTACGGCTACGAGGTCTCGCCGGTGCTGTGGAAGAAGGTCATGCCGCGCCTGTCGGCGGGCCGCGTCCAGTCGGTCGCCACTCGACTCGTGGTGGAGCGGGAACGCGAGCGCATCGCGTTTCGTTCCGCTGAGTACTGGGACCTGACGGGCACCTTCGCGACCGGCCGCGCGGGGGACGCGTCGGACCCGTCGTCGCTGGTCGCCCGCCTGCAGACCGTCGACGGCAGGCGAGTCGCGCAGGGCCGCGACTTCGACTCCCTGGGACAACTGAAGAGCGCGAACACCCTCCACCTCGACGAGGCGAACGCCCGCGCCCTCGCCGCCGCCCTGGAGAACACCCGCTTCTCCGTGCGGTCCGTCGAGTCCAAGCCGTACCGCCGCTCGCCGTACGCCCCGTTCCGTACGACGACGCTGCAGCAGGAGGCCAGCCGCAAGCTCGGCTTCGGCGCGAAGGCCACCATGCAGGTCGCGCAGAAGCTGTACGAGAACGGCTACATCACGTACATGCGTACGGACTCCACGACGCTGAGCGACACCGCCATCACCGCGGCTCGCGCCCAGGTCACGCAGTTGTACGGCGCCGACTACCTGCCCCAGACGCCGCGCACGTACGCCGGGAAGGTCAAGAACGCCCAGGAGGCGCACGAGGCGATCCGCCCCTCGGGTGATCGTTTCCGCACCCCTGCCGAGACCGGCCTGACCGGCGACCAGTTCAAGCTCTACGAACTGATCTGGAAGCGGACCGTCGCCTCCCAGATGAAGGACGCGACGGGCAACAGCGTGACGGTGAAGATCGGCGGCACCGCCGCCGACGGCCGGGACGTCGAGTTCACCGCCTCCGGCAAGACGATCACCTTCCACGGCTTCCTCAAGGCCTACGTCGAGGGCGCCGACGACCCGAACGCCGAGCTGGACGACCGCGAGCGCCGGCTGCCCCAGGTCGACGAGGGCGACGCGCTGTCCGCCGAGGAGATCACGGTCGACGGGCACGCCACCAAGCCCCCGGCCCGCTACACCGAGGCCTCGCTGGTCAAGGAGCTGGAAGAGCGCGAGATCGGCCGCCCGTCGACGTACGCGTCGATCATCGGCACGATCCTCGACCGCGGCTACGTGTTCAAGAAGGGCACCGCCCTGGTGCCCTCCTTCCTGTCCTTCGCCGTGGTCAACCTCCTGGAGAAGCACTTCGGGCGGCTCGTCGACTACGACTTCACCGCCCGGATGGAGGACGACCTCGACCGCATCGCGCGCGGCGAGGCCCAGGCCGTGCCGTGGCTGAAGCGGTTCTACTTCGGCGAGGGCACGGTCGCGGGCCCCGCGGCCGACGCCGGCAACGGCGACGGCGACCACCTCGGCGGCCTCAAGGAACTGGTGACCGACCTGGGCGCGATCGACGCGCGCGAGGTGTCGTCGTTCCCCGTGGGCAACGACATCGTGCTGCGGGTCGGCCGGTACGGCCCGTACATCGAGCGCGGCGAGAAGGACTCCGAGAACCACCAGCGCGCGGACATCCCGGAGGACCTGGCGCCGGACGAGCTGTCCGTCGAGCTGGCGGAGGAACTGCTCGCCAAGCCGAGCGGCGACTTCGAGCTGGGCACCGATCCGGAGAGCGGTCACCAGATCATCGCCAAGGACGGCCGCTACGGCCCGTACGTCACCGAGGTGCTCCCCGAGGGCACCCCGAAGACCGGCAAGAACGCCGTCAAGCCGCGTACGGCCTCGCTGTTCAAGTCGATGTCCCTGGACACGGTCACGCTGCAGGACGCGCTCAAGCTGATGTCGCTGCCGCGCGTCGTCGGCACCGACGCCGACGGCGTGGAGATCACCGCGCAGAACGGCCGCTACGGTCCGTACCTGAAGAAGGGCACCGACTCGCGCTCGCTGCAGACCGAGGACCAGCTCTTCACCATCACGCTGGAAGAGGCGCAGGCGATCTACGCCCAGCCCAAGCAGCGTGGGCGGGCCGCCGCCAAGCCGCCGCTGAAGGAGCTGGGCGAGGACCCGGTCAGCGGCAAGCCGGTCGTCGTCAAGGACGGCCGCTTCGGGCCGTACGTCACGGACGGGGAGACCAACGCGACCCTGCGCTCCGGCGACAGCGTCGAGACGATCACCCCGGAGCGCGGCTTCGAACTGCTCGCCGAGAAGCGGGCGAAGGCGCCCGCCAAGAAGACGGCGAAGAAGGCGCCCGCGAAGAAGGCCACCCCGGCGAAGAAGACCGCCGCCAAGAAGACGGCCGCGAAGAAGACGACCACGGCCGCGAAGAAGACCACCGCCAAGAAGACCACCGCGAAGAAGGCGACGGCCGCCAAGGCGGAGGACTGAGGGCTCGTCACGCACGAATCCTTCACGGCGGCTTCGCGAAACGAACGCCCCGGCATCACTTTGGTGTCGGGGCGTGCGCACGTTCGGACGGTCGCGGCGGGCTGTCAGCCGCTCCCGATAGGCTGAAAGCATGACGCGAGCCGAGCAGCCTACGGCCCACAACCCGGCCCCCGACGACACCCTGGTGGCGGACTCCCGTGAGCGCGCCGTCCGTGCGCTGCTGCGCCGACCGCAGCTGAGGCGGCTGTGGAGCGCACAGCTCGTGAGCGGTGTCGGTGACACCCTCGCACTCCTCGTGCTGGTCGTCCTCGCCCTCCAGGCGGCGATCGCCGAGGGCTCTTTCGGCGGCGGCTACCGGGGCGTGGCGTTCGCAGTGGCGACCGTCTTCGCGGCGCGCATCCTGGCGACCCTGCTCTTCGGCGCCGTCCTCCTCGGCCCGCTCACCTCCCTGACCTCCCAGGACGGTCCGCTCGACCGCCGCTGGACCATGGTGGGCGCCGACGGACTGCGCGCCGCGCTGCTGATCGTCGCCCCGCTGTGGATCGACTGGACCCCGGCCAACGCGCTGGCGGTCCTGCTGGTCACCGCCTTCGTCATCGGGGTCGCCGAGCGCTTCTGGACCGTGTGCCGGGAGAGCGCCGCCCCGGCCCTGCTGCCCGCCCCGCCCCCGGAGGGCGCGACGGTACGGCCGCTGCCCGACCACATGGACGCCCTGCGCCGGCTGTCGCTGCGCACCAGTTTCGTGGCGGTCCCCCTCGCGGCCGCCGCCCTCGTCGTCGCGGCGCTGATCAACAACCTGCTGGGCGCCGGGATCGACTGGTTCGCCCAGCACCAGGCGGCCCTCGGGTCGTACGTGGCGGCCGGGCTGTTCGCCGCCTCCCTGTCCGTGCTGACCGCCCTGGAACTGCCCGCGACACGCACCCCCCGCGCGCGGTCCCCGCTCGAGGGACTGCGCCGCCCCAAGACGGGCACGGGCGTCGACAAGGGCCGCACGGGCGCGCTGCCGCTGCTCGTCCCCGCCTGCGCCGCCGTCGCCGGAGCGATCTCCGCCGCGGTGGCCGTGGCCGTGCTGGACGCCAAGGACCTGGGCGGCGGCCCGGTGCTGTACGGGCTGCTGGTGCTCGCGCTGACCGGCGGAGTCGTCGTCGGCATCCGTACGGCGCCCGCCGTCCTGCCCGCGCTCTCCCGCCGCCGGCTGCTGGCACTGGCGATCGCCTTCACCGGAGTCGCGCTGCTCGCCGCCGGACTCGTCCCGGACGTCACCAGCGTGCTGCTGATCGCGGCGCTGGCAGGCGTCGGCGCGGGCGTGGCCGCCAACACCGGGCACACGCTCCTCGACCAGGAGACCGAGGAGTACCGCCGCCCGCGCACGACCGAACACCTGCACGCCGTCGTACGGGTCTTCGTGGCGCTCGGCGCGCTGATCGCGCCCCTGGTGGCGGCACTCATCGGCCCGCACCGCCTGGAGAACGGCAAGTTCGTGTTCGCGCACGGCGGCGCGGCCTTCACCCTGATGCTGGTCGGCGCGCTGCTGCTGCCGGTGGCCGCGCTGGTGCTGGCCAAGGTCGACGACCGCTCCGGGGTGCCGCTGCGGCACGACCTGCGGGACGCGCTGCTCGGCGGCGACGACCCCGCGCAGGTGCCCGCGGCGTCCGGCTTCTTCATCGCCCTGGAGGGCGGCGACGGCGCCGGCAAGTCCACCCAGGCCGAGGCCCTCGCGGAGTGGATCCGCGCCAAGGGCCACGAGGTCGTGCTCACCCGCGAACCCGGGGCGACGCCGGTGGGCAAGCGGCTGCGCTCCATCCTGCTGGACGTGTCGTCGGCGGGCCTGTCGCACCGCGCGGAGGCGCTGCTGTACGCCGCCGACCGGGCGGAGCACGTCGACACCGTCGTACGGCCCGCGCTGGAGCGGGGGGCCGTCGTGATCTCCGACCGGTACATCGACTCGTCGGTGGCCTACCAGGGCGCGGGCCGCGATCTGTCCCCGACCGAGATCGCGCGGATCTCGCGGTGGGCGACCAACGGCCTGGTCCCGCACCTGACGGTGCTGCTGGACGTCGCGCCGGAGACCGCCCGGGAGCGCTTCACGGAGGCGCCGGACCGGCTGGAGTCGGAGCCGGCCGAGTTCCACGCGCGCGTGCGCTCCGGTTTCCTCACGCTGGCCTCCGCCGACCCCGGCCGGTACCTGGTCGTGGACGCCGGGCAGGAGCCCGAGGCGGTGACCACGGTCGTCCGGCACCGCCTCGACCAGATGCTGCCGCTGTCCGAGGCAGAGGTGAAGGCCCAGGAGGAGGCGCGGAAGAAGGCCGAGGAGGAGGCCCGCCGCAGGGCCGAGGAGGAGGCCGCCCGCAAGGCCGAGGAGGAGCGCCTGGAGCGCGAGCGCCAGGAGCAGCTCGCCCGGCTGCGTGCCGAGGAGGAGGAGCGCAAGCGGCGCGAGCTGGAGGAGGCGCAGCGGCGCGAGGCCGAGCGGCAGGCGGAGGAGGCCCGGCAGCGGGCCGAGGAGGCGCGCAGGCGTGCCGAGGAGGAGCGGGCCCGGCTCCTCGCCGAGGAGAAGGCCCGCGCCGAGGAGGAGGCCCGGCGCAGGGCCGAGGAGGAGCGGCGGCGCAAGCAGGCCGAGGAGGAGGCCCGGCTGCGCGCCGAGGCCGAGGCGCGGCGCCTGGAGAAGCAGCAGAAGGCCGAGGAGGCGCTGCTGCGGGCCGAGGAGGCCCGCAGGGCGGCCGAGCGGGCCGCGGCCGAGGCGCAGGCCGGGCCGCGTCCGGTGGCGCCCGACGACGCCGCGGTGCCGCCGGAGGCGGTGACCGTGCCCACGCCCGTCGTGACGCCGACGAACGCGTCGGGTGGACCGGTGGAGGAGACGGCCGTACTGCGGCCGGTCAGGGACCGGGGCGCCTCCGGCGGGCCCGGTGCCGGCGCCGACTCCGAGGTGACGGCGGAGCTGCCGCAGCCGCCGGCCGCCGGAGCGGCGGACGAGACGGCCGTGCTGCCGCCGGTGCCTCCGGGCGCCGCGGACGAGACCGCCGTACTGCCCCCGGTGCCTCCGGGGGCCGCCGATGAGACGGCCGTACTGCCTCCGGTGCGGGACGAGGATCCCGCGGGCCGGGTGCCGCCGGGGTTCTTCCGCGACGAGCGGCCGGCGGCGGGGCCCGACGGCTCCGAGGGCCGTACGAGGGAGCTGCCGCAGGTCGGTGAGGACGGGGCGCCGCGACGGCGGACACGGTCCGACTGGGCCGAGGAGACGCCCTTGGACGACCTGCCGACGCTGGCGGACGAACTGCTCGGACCGCGTCAGGACGACGACGAGCCCGACGAGGGCCGGGGACGCAGGCGGGGCCGGGGGCGCTGAGCCCCTCCGCCCGCGGGCCCGCACCCCGTCGTCGTCCCGCGTTTGTCAGTGCCGCCCCGCACAATGGATTCCGCAAGGTGAAACGTGACGAAAGGGCGGCGTGACCCGTGACCGTGTGGGACGACCTCGTCGGGCAGGAGAAGGTGGCCGCGCTGCTCGACGGCGCGGCTCGGGACGCCGACGCCCTCGTCACCGCGGCCGCCGCCGACATGCCCGTGCCGGAGGCGTCGAGGATGACGCACGCCTGGCTGTTCACCGGACCGCCCGGCGCGGGCCGCAACCAGGCGGCGCGGGCCTTCGCCGCCGCGCTGCAGTGCGTGAGCCCCGACCGCGCACTTGGCGGGTCCCCCGGCTGCGGCTTCTGCGACGGCTGCCACACGGCGCTGGTCGGCACCCACGCGGACGTCTCCACGGTCGCCGCGGTCGGTGCCGAGATCCTGGTGAGGGACATGCGGGACACGGTCCGCAAGTCGTTCACCGCGCCGGCGAACGGCCGCTGGCAGATCATCCTCGTCGAGGACGCCGAGCGGCTGAACGAGAAGTCGGCCAACGCCGTCCTCAAGGCCGTGGAGGAGCCCGCCCCGCGCACCGTCTGGCTCCTGTGCGCGCCCTCGATCGAGGACGTCCTGCCCACCATCCGCTCCCGCTGCCGCCACCTCACCCTGCGCACACCCTCGGTCGACGCGGTCGCCGACATGCTCGTACGACGCGAGGGCGTCGAGCCGGGCGTGGCCGCCGCGGCGGCCCGCGCCACCCAGGGCCATGTCGACCGGGCCCGCCGCCTGGCCGTCGACCCGGCCGCCCGCGAGCGCCGTTCCGCCGTGCTGAAGCTGCCGCTGCGCCTCGACGAGGTCGGCGCCTGCCTCAAGGCCGCCCAGGAGCTGGTCGACGCGGCGGCCGAGGACGCCAAGCAGCTCGCCGAGGAGACGGACGGCAAGGAGACCGAGGAGCTGAAGGCGGCCCTCGGCGCGGCCCAGGGCGGGCGGCTGCCGCGGGGTACGGCGGGCGTGATGAAGGACCTGGAGGACATGCAGAAGCGGCGCCGCACACGCACGCAGCGTGACAGCCTGGACGTCGCCCTGGGTGACCTCACCGCCTTCTACCGCGACGTCCTCGCCCTCCAGCTCGGCTCCCGTGTGGCGATCGCCAACGCGGACGCCGAGGACTCACTGGACCGGATCGCCCGGGGCAGCTCACCGGAGTCCACCCTCCGCCGCATCGAGGCGATCGCCGCCTGCCGCGAGGCCCTCGACCGCAATGTGACGCCGCTGCTGGCGGTGGAGGCGATGACGATGGCGCTGAGAGCGGGGTGACCGATCGCACAGAGGATGACGACAGCACCCGTACGGGATGACGACTTCACCCGTACGAGGCATGGCGCACACGTAGGGCATCCGATCCATGACACAACGTTACGCTCGCCTGATGCACCTCAGGCGAATCCTCCGCCCGACCGTCCCGACCGCCCAGATCCCCCGCACCACCAAGAGGGTGGCCGCACCCCTCCTCGTGGCCGCCGCGCTGCTCGTCTCCGGCTGCTCCACGGGCAGCGCGAGGAGCGCGCCCGACGGCACGGCCGAGGCGGCCCTCGCCGCGCTGCCCACTGCCACGCCGTCCGCCCTCGAGCCGTACTACGCGCAGAAGCTGACCTGGCGCGACTGCGGTGTCCCCGGCTTCCAGTGCGCGACCATGAAGGCCCCCCTGGACTACGCCAAACCGGGTTCGGGCGACGTCAAGCTCGCCGTCGCCCGCAAGAAGGCCACCGGCAAGGGCAGACCGCTCGGCTCGCTGCAGGTCAACCCGGGCGGGCCGGGCGGCTCGGCGATCGGCTATCTGCAGCAGTACGCCGGGATCGGCTACCCGGCCGAGGTCCGCGCCCGCTACGACATGGTCGCGATGGATCCGCGCGGCGTCGCCCGCAGCGAGCCCGTCGAGTGCCTCGGCGGACGGCAGATGGACGTGTACACCCAGACGGACGTCACCCCTGACGACCAGAAGGAGACGGACGCGCTGGTCAAGGCGTACAAGAAGTTCGCCGAGGGCTGCGGTGCGCACGAAGCCGGACTGCTCCGGCACGTCTCCACCGTGGAGGCGGCCCGGGACATGGACATCCTGCGGGCCGTGCTCGGCGACCCGAAGCTGAACTACGTGGGGGCGTCGTACGGGACGTTCCTCGGGGCGACGTACGCGGGCCTCTTCCCCAAGCGCGTGGGCCGGATGGTCCTGGACGGCGCGATGGACCCCTCCCTCTCCGCGCGCCGCCTGAACCTGGACCAGACGGCGGGCTTCGAGACGGCCTTCCAGGCCTTCGCGAAGGACTGCGTACGCCAGAGCGACTGCCCGCTCGGCCACCGGGGCACGACGCCCGCCCAGGTCGGCGACAACCTCAAGGCCTTCTTCCGCAAGCTCGACGCCCATCCCATCCCCGCCGGCGACCCGGGCGGCCGCAAGCTCGGCGAGTCCCTCGCCACCACCGGGGTGATCGCCGCGATGTACGACGAGGCGACCTGGCCACAGCTGCGCGAGGCGCTGACCTCGGCCATGAAGAAGAACGACGGCACGGGGCTGCTGGCCCTCTCCGACAGCTACTACGAGCGCGACCCCGACGGCCGCTACACGAACCTGATGGCCGCCAACGCCGCCGTGAACTGCCTGGACCTGCCGGCCTCCTTCGCCGACGCCGACCAGGTGAAGAAGTCCCTCCCCGCCTTCGAGAAGGCGTCCCCGGCCTTCGGCGAGGGCCTGGCCTGGGCCTCCCTGAACTGCGCGTACTGGCCGGTGAAGCCCACCGGCGCACCGCACCGCATCGAGGCCAAGGGTGCCGCCCCGATCGTCGTGGTCGGCACCACCCGGGACCCCGCCACCCCCTACCGCTGGGCCCAGTCCCTCTCCCACCAGCTCGCCTCGGCCCGCCTCCTCACCTACGTCGGCGACGGCCACACCGCCTACGGCCGCGGCAGCACCTGCATCGACTCCGCCATCGACACCTACCTCCTCCACGGCACGCCCCCCGCCCAGGGCAAGCGCTGCACATAACCCCAGCCCACACCCCCACCACACGCCCCGGCGGCCCCCGCCCCGGGGCGTGTACGAAGCACCCCCGGAAACTGTGTAGACTTACCGACGTTGCTGATCGCACCATAGTGCGGACAGCGCGCCGCTTTAGCTCAGATGGCCAGAGCAACGCACTCGTAATGCGTAGGTCTCGGGTTCGAATCCCGAAAGCGGCTCTTTCTAAGCCCAGCCCAGACATTGTCTGAGCTGGGCTTTCTCGTTCAGCGGACGCGGCGGCGGGCGCGGGCCAGATCTCCGGCTCGGGCCGGTACGTGTCACGACCGTGGCGGAGGCTCTGTCTCTGTGTCGGGGCGCCGTGACGAGTCGCGTCGGCGTGCCACCAGAGTGGTACCGGTGACCACCAGGCCGATCGCCACGACCTTCGCGGCCTGGTAGATCAGTGAAGGGTTGGAGCTGGGCCGGCCCAGGAACCCCCAAAGGAGCAGTCCGAGTCCAGAGAGCATCAAGAGGAAGCCGCCGACCGGGCCCAGGCCCGCCCAGCTCTCCGGAGACGCCGCTAACTCGTGCTCCGTGTCAGGTTTTTCACGTTCATCAGCTGTCACGGGTCGCACGTTAACAAACTGTGTCAGACCTTGATGACGTGGACGCCCGGGCCGCACAGCATGAGGAGGTCCTCGGGGTCCGAGGTCAGGACGGTGACCACGATCGAGTCGAGGGCGTACTCGTGGCCGTGGGGTCCGGCTGCGGCGAGGAGATTGCCGGCTCGGCGGGCGATGGCTTCGGTGGGCGGGATGATGTTCACGGGGGAGACGGCGTAGTCGAAGCGGGCCTGGTTTGTCTTGGGGTCACGGGCCTCGACGAGGGTGACCGAGCTGGTGATGACGCGGATGTCCTCGGCCTCGGCGGCAGCCAGCCATTCGGTGAGCCGGGGGTGCGTCGTACCAGTTTGGACAGCCCTTCGCAGTCCGGGACGAGCGTGCCGCTCACGCGGCGTCCACCGGGCCGGCCTTGTCCCCGCGCAGGATGGCCCGCTTGGCGGTTTTGTCACGCGGGCCGTCAAATGATCACGGCAAGCCGAAGCGCCCGTCCGGGGATGTGGACGGGCGCTTCGAGGCGGTGTGGGGGGGGCCGGGTCAGGCCGGGGTGGTCGGGACGGCGCCGGTGAGGGTGACTTCGGCGCCGTTCTGGCGGGTTCCCCAGCCGGTCTTGGCGCAGGTCGCGATGCCGTACCAGCGCAGCCAGCGCAGGACGGTCCAGGCCAGGATGATGGCCGCGGGCATGGCCAGCCAGGTCAGTGCGCGGGAGCGGATGCGTTCGTCGGAGCGGATGATGCTCAGGTAGCGCAGGCCCTGTGCCCAGCCGATGAGGAACGGTACGACCAGCATGCTCCGGGGCGGCAGGTTGCCGTAGGCGAGGGGTTCGACGACGAGCATCCAGACGGTGACCATCTGGGTGAGGACCATCTGGATCCATCGCATGGCGTGCAGCCAGAACGCGGGGCGCGCGGGGCTGAGGTAGCGCATCCGCCAGATGGAGCGGATGGTGGAACCGCGCATCCAGCGCAGGTACATGCGGTTGAAGTGGGACCACTTCTCCGGCATGGCGGTGAAGCAGATCGCCGAGGGCTGCTGGACGGTCAGTCCGCGCTCCTGGGCGTAGAGGGTGAGCATGCTGTCGTCGGAGAAGTTCACGGGCCGGCCCATGAACGTCTCGTTGAGGTATCCGTCGAGGTTGTCGCGGATGATGCCGGCCCGGTAGGCGGCCAGCGGACCGGAGTTGACCATGACGGCACCGACCGCGGACTGGCCGGAGCGGTCGACGAGCTGGCAGACGACGAACCACAGGTCGGTGATGCGCACGAGCCAGTTGGCGCGGTTGTTGGTGGCGATGACGATCCCCGCCACCGACTGCACACGGGCGCGGGAGAACGGGATGAGGGCCTGTTCGAGTGCGGCGGGCGCGAAACAGCTGTCGCTGTCGCAGGTGATGTAGATGTCGGCCTCGGGGCTGACACGTACGGCGTGCGCCTGAGCGTGACGCTTGCCCCCGTTGGGCACGCGCTGCCAGGTGGTGGCGATGCCGGCGTGGTGTGCGGCCTCTTCCCACCAGAGGCGGACCTCGGCGTATTCGGTGTTGGTGGAGCCGTCGTCGACGATGTGGACGGAGTCGGGCCTGCGGGTCTGGCGCAGGAAGGACTC
This sequence comes from Streptomyces sp. NPDC039424, assembly GCF_055639495.1. Lineage (NCBI taxonomy): Bacteria > Bacillati > Actinomycetota > Actinomycetes > Kitasatosporales > Streptomycetaceae > Streptomyces > Streptomyces sp. NPDC039424. The sequence continues at coordinate 102,021 of NZ_JBVKAI010000020.1, read as the reverse complement.
GAGTCCGAGCCGGAGGTAGCCGGGGTCCTCGTTGTAGACGGGCACCAGGATGGCCACGTGCAGGCCGTCGAGCTGCCGGGCGATACGCGAGGTGAGCTGCCGCGGGCGTTCCAGGTGGTACATGAACGTCTGCAGCAGGAAGATCAGGAACAGTGAGGCCCAGACGACGGTCAGCCGGTTCTGGCTGTGGCCGGTGTGCGCGAACGCGCTGAGCGCGTGGTAGCCCGCCCAGGCGGCGGCCGCGAGCATGACGACGATCCCCATCAGGACCGTCGCGGACCGGTGCTGATGGGCCGACAGCACCGGTCCTTCGGTGTGACGTGTGCTCACCGGCGGCGGAAGAAACGATTCTGCACCGCACCGCCCTGACCGGTGGTGCCCTGACCGGCCGTCAGGCCGCGGCGGTAGTTGAAGCGCACCACGAGGATGGCGCCGAGGACCACGGCGACCGCGGCGGCGACCATCCAGCCGCCCAGCGGGTAGGTGATGCCGCCGATGACGATGGCGGGCATACCGGTCTGCGCAAGCTGTCCGTGTCCGGACATGACTCCCCCCAAGGAGATGAGAAACCATCAAGAACAGGCCAGGTGAAGATCCTGTGAGAGATGTGTATAGCACGCAAGTATTTGAAAGTGGTACTTAGTCACGAGAAGATCACGTGGAGACAACCGTGCAGGTAACGGCGTCATGAGTGCCCGTAAGCTCATTTCGTTGGCATGGCCACAGATGGTCGGCAGCCCTTTCGCCATGGCTGCGGCTGCGGCTTTTTTCCGCCACACGCACGCACTTGAGGCGTCCGCCCGCCTGCCCCACGCAGCACCGCCTCCTCACCGCATTGGAGCCCCTTCATGCAGGGCAGCGCCCGCAACATCGCCGTCTTCGGTGCCGGATACATCGGCCTGGTCACCGCCGCCTGCTTCGCGCACCTGGGCCACCGCGTCACCGTCCGCGACATCCAGCCCGAGCGCGTCCGGCTGCTTCAGGCGGGGGACGTACCCATCTACGAACCGGGACTCGGCGATCTGCTCGCCGAGAACAAAGAGCTCCTGACGTACACGCTCGACGCCGCCGAAGCCGTCCGCGACGCCCATGTCGCCTACATCTGCGTCGACACGCCGCCCACCGCCTCCGGTGACGCCGACCTCTCGCGCGTCTGGTCCGTCATCGACAGTCTGCGGGAGGCGACGCACCTGGCCGCGGTCGTCGTGAAGTCCACCGTTCCCGTGGGCACCGGCGCCCGCGTGCGCACCGCGCTGGACGAGGCGGGCCTCGGCCACGTCGGCTACGCCTCCAACCCCGAGTTCACCGCCGAGGGCCGGGCCGTCACGGACTTCCTCCACCCCGACCGCATCGTCATCGGCACTGACGACCCCGCCACCGCGCAGTTGCTGACCGGCCTGCACGCCGGCATCGACGGCCCCGTGCAGACGATGGACGTCGCCTCCGCCGAGATGGTGAAGCTCGCCTCCAACGCCCTGCTCGCCACGAAGATCACCTTCATCAACGAGATCGCCACCGTCTGCGAGGCGACGGGAGCCGATGTCACGCGCGTCGCCGACGCCGTCGGTCTCGACCATCGCCTGGGCCGTCATTTCCTCAACGCGGGCCTCGGCTACGGCGGGTCCTGCTTCCCCAAGGACTCCCGCGCCCTGCGCGCCATGGCCAGCAACTCCGGTTACTCCTTCCAGCTCCTCAACGCCGTCATCGAGATCAACGATCTGCAGCCCCGCCGCGCCGTTCAGCGCCTCAAGACCGAACTCGGCACCCTGCGTGACAAGCGCATCGCCCTGCTCGGTATGACCTTCAAGGCCGGCACCGACGACATGCGCGAGGCGCCCAGCACCGTACTGGCCTCCCGCCTCCTCGCCGAAGGGGCCACCCTCACCTGCTGGGACCCCATGGCCCGGCCGGCCGACACCCAGCCCTGGAACCAGGCCGAACGCCGGCCCACCGTCCCCGAGGCCCTCACCGCCGCCGACGCCGCCGTCATCGTCACCGAGTGGCCCCAACTGCTCGACACCGACTGGGAAGCGGCCCGGGACCTGATGCGCACCCCCGTCCTCTTCGACGGACGCAACCTGCTCGACCCCGCGGCCCTCGCCCGCGTCGGCTACACCTGCATCAGCGTGGGACGCGCCACGTTCCGACCGGTGTCCTGACACGGACACCGCGGACACCGCGGCCTCACGCCCCCGGCACGATCAGCCCCGTCTCATAGGTCACGACCACGGCCTGGGCGCGGTCGCGCAGGCGGAGTTTGGCGAGGATGCGGGCGACGTGAGTCTTCACGGTCGCCTCGCTGAGCTGGAAGCGGGCGGCGAGTTCGGTGTTGCTCAGGCCGGTGCCAAGGGCGTGCAGTACTTCGAGTTCGCGGGGCGTGAGCACCGCCAGGTCGCGGTGGAGGGCGGGGGAGTGGGGACCGCGGGTGACGAAGCGTTCGACGAGGCGTCTGGTGATGGCCGGGGCGAGCAGCGCGTCGCCGGTGCGGGCGAGGCGGACGGCGGCCACGAGGTGTTCGGGGGTGACGTCCTTGAGGAGGAAGCCGCTGGCACCGGCGGTGAGCGCGGCGTAGACGTAGCGGTCGAGGTCGAAGGTGGTCAGCATGATGACGCGGGGCGGCTCGGGCACGGTGCCGGAGAGGATGCGCCGCGTGGCTTCCAGACCGTCGGTGCCGGGCATCCGGATGTCCATCAGGACCAGGTCCGGGCGGGTGCGGTGGACCGCCTCGATCGCCTCGTCCCCGTCGGCGGCCTCGGCCACGACGTCGATCCCGTCCGCCGTCAGGATCATGCCGAAGCCGGTGCGGACCAGTGCCTGGTCGTCGGCGATCACCACGCGCGGCGGTTCGGTCACGAGAGCTCCTGGGCCGGTATCGCGATGGGGATGACCGCGCGGACCCGGAAGCCGCCGGTGGGGTGTGCGCCCGCCTGGAGGGTGCCGCCGTAGACGGCGAGGCGTTCGCGCAGGCCGGTCAGGCCACGCCCGCCGCCGGGACCGGCCGGTGTCGCGGAGGTGCCGCCGGTGTCGGACACCTCGATGCGCACGGCGTCGGGGGAGTGGTCGATGGCGACCCGGACGCGGGCGCCGACGGCGTGCTTGACGGTGTTGGTCAGCGCCTCCTGCACCACGCGGTACGCGGCCAGGTCGGCCCCGGCGGGCAGCGGCGCCGGGGTGCCGGTGACCGTGACCTCGACGGGGACGCCGGTCGCCCGCACGCGGTCGGTGAGGGCGGCCACCTGCCCGAGGCCCGGTTGCGGAGCCAGGTCGGTTTCCGAGGCCTGGCCCGGGGCGGTGTCCCCGGCCTGCCCGGGCGAGTCGGTGGCGGCCATGGTGAGCAGGCCCATGACATGGCGCAGTTCGGCCATCGCGGTGCGCCCGCCGGCCTCGACGGCGAGAAGTGACTCGCGGGCCCGGTCGGGCGCGGTGTCCATCACCTTGCGGGCCGCGCCCGCCTGGATGACCATCACGCTCACATTGTGGGTGACGACGTCGTGCAACTCCCTGGCGATACGGGAGCGTTCGCGGTCGACCGCCAGCCGGGTGGCGGTCTCCTGCTCCTCCCGCAGGAGGCGTAGACGCTGATTCCAGGTGTGCATGGCGTTGGCCCCGAACCCGACTCCGAGCAGCGCGAGGAACGGCAGCAGACCGGGTGTGAGCGCCGGGAAGGTGTCGTCGTGGAAGGCGGCGAGCAGGCCGGCGCCGGCCACCAGGCTGGCGAGGGTGCCCGCCCGGTGGGGGCTGTAGACCGCGGCGCTGTAGGCGGCGACCACACAGGAGAGGAACGGGTACACGGTCGCGTCGCCGCCGCCCAGGCGCCGGTCGAACGCCAGGCTCATGCCGGTCACCGCCCAGAACGCGGCCAGCGGGTACCGCCTCCGCAGCACCAGGGGCAACGCCGTCAGGGCCGCCAGGACCAGTTGCCCGGGCGGGACGGCTCCGAGATCGAGACCTCGCACACCGCTCACCGGCGCACTCGGAGCACCGGGTGCGGCCCCCGGCACCGGTACCTCCGGCGGCTCCGGCAGCGTCGGCCCCGTCTCCGCCCCCCGCCCCACCGCCGACGGAACCGGGAACCCGCCGCTGCCCCCGCGATAGGCGCTGCCCACCGTGCAGACGGCGAGTACGACGGCGAGGACCGCGTCGGCCGTCCACATCCCCCGGGACGGGCGCGGCAGCGGACCCCGGTGCGCGATCGGACTCCACCGTGCCAGCCAACTCCACTGCGCCCGCGAACCCCACCGCCCCAGCGGCCCCCGGCGCAGCACCGCGGCGACCCCCGACCGCCACTGCTCCACGATCCCCGCCCCCACAGCCCCGCTCATGCGCCCAGTCTGGCAATCCCCCGGACCGGCCCACATCCCTCCCGCTGCGGACGAGCGCGGAAGAGTGCTACATCCCGCGCCTACATCGCAGGGATGACGTGCCCGCCGGGTCATCCGGGAACGGCAGCCGGTTTCGCCGTCGCGGCCGACGACTCCGTCACCGCCCGCGCCCTACCTTCGGGCCGTTCCGCCAACCACCCACTCCTGGAGGCCTCGTGGCAACGCCCACCCCCGTCATCGACATCCGCGAGGTGACCAGGACGTACGGGGAAGGCCCCCCGGCCCTGGCCGATGTCACGCTGAGCGTGCGCGCCGGAGAGTCGGTCGCCGTCCTCGGCCCGTCCGGCGGCGGCAAGTCGACGCTGCTGAACCTGATCGCCGGGCTCGACCGGCCCAGCACGGGCAGCGTCACGGTCGACGGGATGCGGGTGGACGCGCTGAGCGAGGCGAGGTCGGCGGAGTACCGGCGGAGCAGGATCGGCATGGTCTTCCAGTTCTTCAACCTCCTGGACGACCTCACGGTCACCGACAACGTCCTGCTGCCCGCCCAGTTGGCGGGCCTGCCGAGGGCCGAGGCCCGCGGGCGCGCCGCCGGGCTGCTGGAGTACCTGCGCATCGACCGGCACGCCGACGCCTACCCCGGCACTCTGTCCGGCGGGGAGCGGCAACGTGTCGCCGTCGCCCGGGCCCTGATGAACCGTCCGGCCCTGCTGCTGGCCGACGAGCCCACGGGCGCGCTGGACACCGCCTCCGGCGCGGACGTCCGGGAACTGCTGACCGACCTCAACGCGGAAGGGCAGACGGTCGTCCTGGTCACCCACGACCTGGGACTCGCCCGCGCCTGCGCGACCCGCACCGTGGAACTCGTGGACGGCCGGATCGTACGGGACAGCGGACCCACGCGAAGGCCGAGACCGGCACAGTCACAGGCGCCGTCCGAGGGCAGGACCCGATGAGCGCCCTCGCCCGGGTGGTCCGCGCCGGGGTCGGGCGCCGCCGCGTGCAGACCGCCGTGCTGATCCTGACCACCCTCATGTCCGTCACCGCCTCGGTTCTGGCCGCCGGGCTGCTCGTCGCGTCCCGGGCGCCTTTCGACCGCGCCTTCGCCCAGCGGCACGGCGCCCACCTCACCGCGCAGTTCGACGGTACGAAGGTGAGTGCCGGGAAGCTGGCGGCCACCGCCCACGCGCCCGGCGTGACCGACGCGGCGGGCCCCTTCCGGAGCCTCTCCGTACGCCCCCGCACGGCCTCGGCCTCCGACATGCTCCCGGCCGGTGTCGACCTGCCCCCGATGATCGTGGTCGGCCGGTCGACCGCCGCGGGCCCGGTCGACCGGGTCGGCCTGGTGGAGGGCGTCTGGGCCACCCGCCCGGGCGAGATCGTGCTGGCCTACGACGGGTTTCCGGTGAGCCCGGGCTTCCGGCTGACGCTTCCCGAAGCGCCGGGCAGCCCGACGCTGACCGTGGTCGGCGTCGCCCGGTCGGTGACGGGCACCGCGGACGCCTGGGTGACACCGGCTCAGGCCGAGGCCCTCACGGCGAGGGGCGGGACGGCGACGTACGAGATGCTGTACCGCTTCCGCCACGCGGGCACGGACGCCGAAGTGGCCGCCGACCGGGCCGAGATCGGCGCGACCGTGCCGAAGGGCGCGATGACCGCCGCTCAGTCGTATCTGACCGTCCGGCAGCAGGAGACCGCCAACGCGATGGCGTTCGTGCCCTTCCTGGCCGCCTTCGGGGTCCTCGGACTGCTGCTGTCGGTGCTGGTCATCGGCATCGTGGTGAGCGGCGCCGTCGGTTCCGCGACCCGGCGCATCGGCATCCTCAAGTCGCTCGGCTTCACCCCGGCGCAGGTCGTACGGGCCTATGTGGGGCAGGCGCTGATCCCGGCGGCGGTGGGCTGCGGACCGGGGCTGGTGCTGGGGAACCTGCTGGCCGTGCCGGTGCTCGGTGAGGTCGGCGAGGCCTTCGACGGCCCGTCGGCGTCGATCCCGGTGTGGATCGACGTCGCCGTGCCGGGCGCGGCCCTCGCCCTGGTCGCGCTCGCCGCTCTGCCGCCCGCGTTGCGCGCGGGCCGGCTGCGCACCGTACAGGCGATCACCGCCGGACGTACGCCCGGTGCCGGGCGGGGGCGTCCGGCGTGGCGGCCGGCCGGGCGGCTGCCGGTGCCGCGCGCGGTCGGTCTCGGGCTGGCGCACCCGTTCGCCCGCCCGGCGCGTGCGGCCACGACGGCTGCCGCGGTCGCCTTCGGCGCCGCCACCGTCACCTTCGGCGTCGGGCTCGCGCTCACGCTCGGGGCCGTCCAGTCGGGCCGCATGCTGGACTCGGCCTGTTCGGTGGTGGTGGCGGCCGGCGGCTCGCAGGCCCCGCCCGGCGCCCAGGCGGTCCCCGCGGACGGCGGGCCCGGCGAGAAGAGGGCCGAACCGTCCGAGGTCGCCGCCGCGCTCCGCGCCCAGCGGGGGACCGACCGCTTCTACGGCACCGCCCAGGCGGAGGTGAGCGCCTCCGGTGTCACCGGCGCCACGACCGTGGTCGCGTACCTGGGCGACTCTTCCTGGGGCGCCCCCCGGATGGTCTCCGGTCGCTGGCTGGACGGCCCGGGTCAGGCGGTGGTCACCACCCGCTTCCTGAAGGCGGCCGGAATCCGCGTCGGCGACACGGTGACCCTGACGGAGCAGGGGCGGCACACCTCGGTACGGATCGTCGGCGAGGCGTTCTTCACCGAGGGCGAGGGCATGGAACTCCTGACCGGGACCTCGGCCCTCGCGGACCTGGGACTCGACGCGAAGCCGGGCCGCTACGCCGTGCGGACGAAGCCGGGCACGGACCTCGCGCCCTACCTGGACTCGCTCAACACCGCGCTCGACCCGACCGGGGCCGTCGCCCTGGCCAACACCGGGGACACGTCCGAGGTGATCGTGACCATGGACGCCCTGGTCGGCACGCTCACCCTGATGCTCGTCGCGGTCGCGGGCCTGGGCGTGCTCAACACGGTCGTCCTGGACACCCGCGACCGCGTCCACGACCTCGGCGTCCTCAAGGCCCTGGGCATGACCCCCCGCCAGACCGTGACCATGGTCGTCACCTCGGTCGCCGCAGTCGGCCTGCTCGCGGGGTTGGCGGCGGTCCCGGCCGGGGTCGCCCTGCACCGGTACGTCACCCCCCTCATGGGCGACGCCGTCGGCATGACCCTGCCCCGGTCGGTCATCGCCGTCTACCACGCACCCACACTGGCCCTGCTCGCCCTCGGGGGACTGGTGATCGCGGTCGCCGGAGCACTGCTGCCGGCCGGGTGGGCGGCCCGGGGGGACACCGTCGGCGCGCTGCGCAGCGAATGAACGGGCCCTCGTACGCATCCGGTCGGCGGACGGTGTGGCGGCCGGCCCGGCTGGGGCGCCCGCCCGTCGTCTGACGCCGAAGAACATGCGGGACAAGGACCCCGGTCGGTCACCTCCGCCGACCGGGGCCCTCTTGCGTCCCCGGATCCGGCCAGCGGCGACACTCCCCCGAGTTACGCGTCGTACGCGCGCGCCGTCGGGCCAGATCCGATGGAACGATCACATCAGGACGCACCAACGGATCGCTAACATGTGGCCAACGGTTCTTTTCTGGAACCGCGGGCGAACTGGCGTGAAGTCGTCGGGCAATGGCGGCAGTAGGCCGGAACCGTAGCGGATTCCAGCTGCGTCCGGGAGAGGGAAGGTGGCGGGAAACCGCCGGGGACAGGGCGGAAATCCGCCATGGACGGCGGGTCCGGGCCCACCGTGGAGCACGGTCGGACGGGACCGCGCGGGAAGGCAGTGGAACGGCTGATGCGGCGGTGCGGGCTGCGGTTCGGACTGCTGGGACCACCCGTTCTGTACGACCGTGCGCTGTACGGTATTTCGTACGACGCCGAGGGCCGCGCGTGTGACGCCTCCGACGACCGCGCCGACGACCGGGTTGTGTGCGACACCCGCGCCCGCGACACCGGCGACCGCAACGGCTTCGCCCCCTCGGTCCGGGCGATCGGCAGCCCCAAGGTGCGCGCCCTGCTCGCCGCGCTGCTGCTGGAGGCGGGCCGTGTCGTGTCGGTCGACTCGCTCAAGGACGCGCTGTGGGGCGGCGCGCCGCCCGCGTCCGCGCAGGCCTCGCTGCACAACCACGTCACCCGGCTGCGCAGGCTCCTCGACGAGCCGGAGCGGCTCAGGGCCGTGCCGCCGGGGTATCTGCTGCGGGTCGACGAGGGCGAGTTGGACGTGCACGTCTTCGACGCCCGGGTCGCCGAGGCACGGGCCGCGCACGGCCGCCGGGACTGGGCGGGCGTGCTGGGCGCCTGCACGGCGGCGCTCGCGCTGTGGCGGGGCGCGCCGCTGAGCGGACTGCCCGCCGAACTCGGCGGATACGCCTTCGCCCAGCGCCTGGAGGAGGCCCGGCTGCTCCTGCTGGAGTGGCGGTACGACGCCGAACTGGCCCTCGGCGGGCCCCGGCTGGCCGCGCTGGTGCCGGAGTTGGCCGCCCTCGTGGCCGAGCATCCGCTGCGCGAGGCCTACCACCGCCAGCTCATGCTCGCCCTGCACCGCACCGGCCGCCAGGCCGAGGCCCTCGCCGTCCACCGCGACCTGCGCACCCGCCTCGTCGAGGAACTCGGCGTCGAGCCGGGCCCGGCGGTGCGCAAGGCCCATGTCGAGGTGCTGCGGGCGGCCGGGGACCCGGCCGACTCCACCGGGAGCGGCGCGCGGGAGGGCGCGTACGAGGGGCACCTGTCCATCGAGAACGGTGAGTTCGCGGGCGGGGACCGGCGAGCGGCGCACCCCGACGCCGACACGGGCTCGGACGACGACCCGCCGCCCGAGCAGGGCACCCCGCACCACCCCGCGTCCACTCGCGAGGACACCGACCCGGCGCCCCGTGCGCCCCGCCCCGCGCAGCTCCCGCCGCCACCCGCCCACTTCACCGGCCGCGGCGCCGTACTCCACGACCTGCGCCGCGCCCTCGCCGGACCCGGTGAGGACGCGGCCACCGCCCGGAGCTCCGTCGTCGCCGTCATCAGCGGCATGGCCGGCGTCGGCAAGAGCGCCCTCGCCCTGCGTGTGGCACACCAGTTGCGGGAGCGTTTCCCGGACGGCCAGCTGTACGTCAACCTGCACGGCGCGACCCCCGGCATGTCCCCGCTGGCCCCCGCCCAGGCCCTCGGCGCCCTGCTCCGCGACCTCGGCACCGAACCCCGGGGCATCCCCGAACACCCGGACGCCGCCGCCGCGTTGCTGCGCTCCCTGCTCGCGCCGACCCGCACCCTGATGGTGCTGGACGACGCCGCGAACGCCGCGCAGGTACGGCCGCTGCTGCCGGCCGGCCCCGGGTGCGCGGTGATCGTCACCAGCCGCTCCCCGCTGGCCGCCCTCGACGGCGCCCGTCGCTTCCCGCTCGGACCGCTGACCGGCGAGGACAGCGCGGCGCTGCTGCGCACGGTCTCCGGCCGCGACGGACTCGACGCCGGGCACCCCCTGGTCGAACTCACCGGCCGCCTGCCGCTCGCCCTGCGGGTCGTCGCCGCCCGGCTGGCCGCCCGACACGCCCTCACCCCGGACATGCTCGCGGGTCAGTTGGCGGCCACCGAGGGCAGGTTGCACCACCTGGAGTACGACGACCTGAGCGTCCGCCGCTCCCTGGCCGTCGCGCACGACGCGCTGGCCGCCTCCGTCCGCGAGGCCGACCGGGACGCGGCCCGTGTCCTGCGCCGCATCGGCGCCCTCGACCTGCCCGCCTACGGGGCGGCCCTGATCGCCCGCCTCACCGGCACCGACGAGCGCCGAGCCGAGGCCGCCCTGGACCGCCTGGTCGACGTCGCCCTGCTGGAGGAGACGGCGTACGGCCGCTACGCACCCCACGACCTGGTCCGCGACTTCGCCCGCGAACTCGCCGGCCCCGGCGAGGACACCGCCGCCACCACCGCCCTGGGCTGGTACGCCGCCGTCGCCGAGCGCACCCTCACCGCGATCGTGGAACCCGGCCTCGACCAGGACGACCGCCGTCGCCCGACCGCCGCCCAGCCGCCCGCGCACGCGGCGACCGTGCGGGCCGTACCGCCCTTCGGCTCCGCCGAGGAGGCCTTCGCCTGGGGCGAGGGGGAACTGGAGAACGTCGTCGCCCTGGTCGAGCGGTACGCCGGGACACCGGACGACCGGCAGGCCGCCCATCTCTCCACCCTCGCCCGGCTGTTCTTCCCCTACGTCCAGCGCAGCGGCCGGGTCGCCGAGATGGAGGTGCTCGGCCGGGCCGCCCTGGACACGGCGCGGCGGCTCGGCGACGAGGCGGCCGAGGCGTACGCGCTCGGCGACCTCGCGGGCCTGCACTTCCTGACCGGACGGCAGAACGACGCCCTCGCCCTGACCGACCAGTCCCTGACGATCTGGCGGCGGCTCGGCACGGTCTCCTGGATCCGGCGCTGCCTCAACAACCGGGGGCTGCTGCTGGAGGGCCTCGGGCGGTACGCGGAGTCCGGGGACGCGCTGCGGCAGAGCCTGGAGTACTCGCGGCAGCTCAACGACCCTTACGGCGAGGCCGTCACCTACAGCCACCTCGGCAACCTGTACGAGCACACCGACCCGCGCGCCGCCATCGAGCAGCACCGGCGCTCACTGGCCATCGGGGACGCGATCGGCGCCGTGATCGTGCAGCACTCCGCGCACTGCAACATCGGCTACGCCCACCTCACCCTCGGCGAACCGGCCGCCGCCGCCGCGCACTTCGAGGAGAGCCTGCGCATCCTCGGCGGCCATGGCGACTGGCACGGCGAGTCCCAGACCCGGCTCGGCCTGGTGCGCGCGCTCAGGCACCTGGGCCGCACCGAACGCGCCGGGCGCGAGTGCGCCGAGCTGCTCGGCCGCGCGGACGCCCGCGCCGACCGCTACGTGGGCGGCCTCGCCCGGCACCAGCACGGACTCCTGCTGCACGAGAAGGGGCGCGTGGCGGAGGCGCACGAGGTGTGGCGCGCGGCGCTCACCGCGCTGGACGGAACGGACGAGACGGCGGTCCTGGCCGAGCTGCGGGAGCTGCTCGCGGGAGCCGGCTGAGCAGCGGGTGCCGGATCACTTGGCGTCCGCATAGCACTCCACCACCGCCGTCGTGAACGGGAACCGCACCGGCGTCTCACCGAAGGTCAGCCGCCCCGCCAGGCCCGCCGCCTCCCGGATCGCCGCCACCACCGCCTCGGCCTCCTCCTCGGGACAGTGCACGATCACCTCGTCGTGCTGGAAGAAGACCAGCTCGGCCGCCAGGTCCGCGCAGCTCCGCCGCAGCGCCGCGAGCAGCAGCAGCGCCCAGTCGGCGGCGCTGCCCTGGACGACGAAGTTGCGGGCGAAGCGGCCCCGGGCGCGGGCGTTGGTGGAGGCGTAACCGGGGACCCACTGCTGCCCGTCGGTCTCCTCGTCCCCGACCGGGATGCCCGCCTCCTCCGCCGTGTCCTCGCCGGACCTCGCCGCGGGCGGGCAGGTCCGCCCCAGCCAGGTGCGCACCAGCCGCCCCTCCTCGCCGGCCCGCGCCGCCTCGTCGACGTACGCCACCGCCCGGGGAAAGCGGCGTCTGAGCGCGGCGAGGTTCTTCAGGCCGTCGCCGGAGGTCTGGCCGTAGACCGCGCCGAGCACGGCGAGCTTGGCCTGTGCGCGGTCGCCGGAGAAGGCCCGGTCGGAGACGGCCTGGTACAGGTCGCTCTCCCGGCCCGCCACCTCCATCAGCCCGGGGTCGCGGGAGATCGCCGCCAGCACCCGCGGCTCCATCTGGTCGGCGTCGGCGACCACCAGCCGCCAGCCGGGGTCGGCGACCACGGCCCGCCGGATCACCTTGGGGATCTGCAGCGCGCCCCCGCCGTTGGTGACCCAGCGTCCGGTGACCGTGCCGCCCGCGAGGAACTCCGGCCGGAACCGCCCCTCGCGGACCCAGTCCTGCAGCCAGGACCAGCCGTGCGCCACCCAGATGCGGTACAGCTTCTTGTACTCCAGCAGCGGTTTCACCGCCGGGTGGTCGACGGAGGCGATCTCCCAGCGGCGGGTGGACTTCACCTTGATCCCGGCCTGCGCGAAGGCCTTGACCACGTCGGCGGGCAGATCGGGCCGCACCCGGCGGCCGAACGCGGCGGACACCTCGTCCGCCAGCTCGGCCAGACGGCGGGGCTCACCCCCGCCCGCGTACCGCTCGCCGAGCAGGTCGCGCAGCAGCTCGCGGTGCACCTCCGCGCTCCACGGCAGTCCCGCCCGGTTCATCTCGGCGGCCACCAGCATCCCCGCCGACTCGGCCGCCGTCAGCAGCCGCATCCGGTCGGGGTGCGCGGCCCGGTCGTGCCGCCGCTGCTGCTCGGCGTAGACCGCGAGGAGGTCCGTCAGCGGCAGGCGGGCGCCCTGCGGCTCGAACAGCGGTGACTGCGCGCCCGGTTCGGCGGAGCGCTGCGGCGGATCGGGCGGTACGGGGCCGCCCCGGAGGCGGGCCAGGGCGGCGGCGGCCGAACGCGGCTCGCCGTACCGGCCCTCGTGGCCCAGCAGGAGTGTCTCGGCGTCCTCGATGTCGTAGCACCGCTCCACTCGCACCCCCGTGGCGAGCAGACGCGGATAGACCTCGGCGGTCGACAGCCACACCCAGCGCGTCACCTCCGGGCGGCTCCGCACCGCCCCGGCGAGATCGGGCTCCCGCCTCGCCGGCCCGCAGGGCAGCCCGTCCGGGCCGAGGGGGGCGAGCTCCGCGCCACCGTCCTCGGCCGGGGCGAGGGCCCAGCGGTCGGTCATGGTCGCGAGTGTGGCAGGCGGGTCTGACAAACGGCGCTGACCTGCGCCTTTCAGCTCTCAGGTCCGTTCTCCTCCGTCTTCTCCCCCGTCTCCTCCTCCTGCCCGAGCACGAGCAGCGACAGCACCTTCGCGAGGTACCGCTCGGTCTTCGGCTTGTCGATGCCGAGGCCGCTCAGCACGCCCTCGCCGTTCTCGTACTCCAGCAGGGCCAGCAGGAGGTGCTCGGTGCCGATGTAGTTGTGGCCGAGGCGGAGGGCCTCGCGGAAGGTGAGCTCCAGGGGCTTCTTGGCGGCGGCGCCGTACGGGACGAGTTCGGGCACCTCGTCCGCGGCCGGGGGCAGCGCGGCGGTCGCGGCCTCGCGGACGGCGTCGAAGGAGACGCCCTGTTCGGCGATCGCCTTCGCGGCGAGGCCCTCGGGCTCCGCGAGCAGGCCCAGGACGAGGTGCTCGGGCAGCACCTCGGTGTTGCGGGCGTTCTTGGCCGCGTTGTGGGCGGCCATGACCACGTTCCGCGCGCGCGGGGTGTAGCGGCTGAAGCCTTGGCTCGGGTCCAGGTCGGCCGACTCCTTGGGCACGAAGCGCTTCTGCGCAGCCTGCCGGGTGACGCCCATGCTCCTGCCGATGTCCGTCCAGGACGCGCCGGAGCGCCGCGCCTGGTCGACGAAGTGACCGATCAGGTGGTCGGCGACGTCGCCGAGGTGGTCGGCGGCGATCACCGCGTCCTGGAGCTGGTCCAGGGGTTCGGTGTGGCCCTTCTTGATGGCCTCGATGAGGTCGTCGAGTCGCACGGAAGCCGTGCCGGGAGAGTTCGTCGTCATGTGTCAACCGTAGGTTGACGGCCCGAGGGCGTCAACCCGAAGTTGACAGGTGGCGGGATTTCTACCTGGGCGCCGCCGCCAGCCGTACCGCCGGCCCCGCGAACACCGTCCCGCTCAGGAGGTCCAGCCCCCGCGCCACCCGCCGGCTGCGCCGCAGCAGCGTGGCGAGCTTCCCGGACAGCAGCCCGACCGAGCCGTCCACGAGCAGGCCCATCACCGTGATCGTGGCGCCGAGGACGAGGAATTGCTCCCGTACGTGGCCCAGCTCGGGGTTCACGAACTGCGGCAGGAAGGAGACGTTGAAGAGGATCACCTTGGGGTTGAGCAGGTTGGTGACGGCTCCTCGCCAGAAGGCACGCCACCGCCCCGGGCCCGCGGTGCCCTCCGCCTCGACCGGCGCGGAGCCGCCGCGGAACGCCCTGACCGCGAGGTACAGCAGATAGGCGGCGCCCGCCCAGCGCAGCACGTGGTAGAGCACCGGCAGCGTCAGGAACAGCGCCGACAGCCCGAGCGCGGCGGCGACCGCGTGCACGAACATCGCGCAGGCCACCCCGACGGCGGCCGTCACCCCCGCCGACGGGCCGCCCCGGCCGCCCATCGCCACGATGAACATCATGTCGGGGCCGGGAGTGACGCAGAGCGCGAAGGCCGCGACGAGGAACGCCGCGTAGAGAGATGTGTCGACCATGCTTCGCGCGGCCACCGGGATGGCCAAACCGAATTCCGGAGAGCGAGACGCCAGGACCACGGACGGTTGTCCACAGCCTGTGGACAACCGCGGCCCTTTGTCGGCGTCCCATGGCACGATCGACGGGTGAGCAGCGAAACCACCACCGTCGAGCGAGCCTTCCGGGCCGCCCTGTACGACGACTCCGACCCCGGCCTGGACACGGGCGCCTCCCTCCTCGCGTCCGACCCCGCGGCGGACGCCGAACTGGCCCGGCGCGGGGAGGAGTTCGTCGAGACGGCCTGGCGGCGCGGCTGGCAGCCCGCCGACGTCGTACGGCTGGTGCGGCGCGAGCTGGACGACGTGCACGTGGCCCTGGCGGCGGCGCTGATCCGCGCGCAGGCGCCGCGGGACCGGCCGCGTGGCCCTCGCTGGACCGCGCAGCTCGACGACCTCCCCGCCGCCCCTTCGCGCGGGCCCGACCGCTTCTCGCACGCCACCGCCGTCCTGGAGCTCTACCGCCTGCTGCTGCGCCTGCCCGCCCTGGAACCCCTGGAGGAACCCCGCCGGGAGCAGCACCGGCCCGCCTCCCGCATGCTCACCCGGATCCGCGCGCTGCTCGCCAAGGCCGAGGCGACCGGGTACCCGGAGGAGGCGGAGGCGCTGAGCGCCAAGGCGCAGGAGCTGATGGCACGGCACAGCATCGACGAGGCGCTGCTCGCGGCCGGGGCGCCCTCGGCGGACGCGCCCGGCGCCTGCCGCATCGGTGTCGAGCCGCCGTACGAGCAGGCCAAGGCGGTCCTGCTCGACGCGGTCGCCACCGCCAACCACTGCCGCGCGGTGTGGAACGAACCGCTGGGCTTCTCCACGGTCGTCGGCTTCGAGCCCGATCTGGAGTCGGTCGAGCTGCTCTACACCTCGCTCCTCGTCCAGGCCACGCACGCGATGACCAAGGCCGAGGCGGCCCAGAGGGCGGGCGGCCGGAAGCGGACGAAGACCTTCCGGCAGTCCTTCCTCGCGGCTTACGCCCACCGCGTCGGCGAGCGCCTCACGGCCGCCGCCGAGACCCAGGTCACCCAGGATCTCCTCCCGGTCCTGGCCACCCGCGAGATGGCCGTCACCGACCGCCTGGAGCACCTGTTCCCGCAGACCACCACGACCCGTCTGCGCGGGGTGAGCGACGCGGCGGGCTGGACGGAGGGCGCCCGGGCCGCCGACCGGGCCCAGGTCAGGGCCCGCCCGGTGATCGACTGACGCTCAGTCACCCACCTGCTGGAAGGCGCTCACGGAAGCCTGGTCCCCCGCCTTGCTCTTGCCGGCGACGGGGCCGTACTTCCAGGGGAAGGTCTGCGGGGTGCCGCCGCCGGGCAGGCCGATCTTCACGGTCTTGGCGGCGAGGCTGTTCTTGTCGCCCGCCGCGCTGCGCTCGTAGGTGATGGTGAAGGACGCGGAGTCGCCCTTCTGGAGCTTCAGCTTCTGCGCCTTCGCGCCCTGCTGGGCGGCGAGCTTCACCGAGGCGCCGCCCCCGTCCAGGGTGGCGTCGGGGAAACCGTCCAGGGTGCACGGCTTGCTCTGGTTGGTGATGCTGACGGGCACCTCGCCCGTGTCACCGGCGGCCGGGGCCACGCTCGCGGACCCGACCTGCACGGAGACCCCGCCGATCTCGCAGGCGGAGCTGCTCTTGCCCTTGCCGCCGCCGCCGTCGCCGTCGTCGCAGGCGGTCAGGACGAGGGCGGCGGCGAGGGCGGTGACGGTGAGCGGAATGGCGCGCATGAGTGGAGTCCCCTGTCGAAATCGTGACGGTGCCCCAGCATCATCACGCCTGCGCCCGGTGCCCCGTCGCACGCCCCACCGCTACGACGCGGGGGAAGCGGCCGTCGACAGCTCCGGCGGCAGCTTTCCGCCCTCGGCCTTGGTGTACTTCTCCTTGCCGAGCTTGCCCGACCAGGTCACCGTCATCGCGTTCTTGCCGGCCGAGCCGACCATCCCGGTCGCCCGGGCCTTGCTGCCGTCGGCGCAGGTCAGGTGGATCATCTCCATCCCGGCCTCCTCGCCGGCGGTCCCGCTGCACACGGTGCCGCCGGTCGCGAAGAGCCCGGCCTTCTTGCCGTTGACCACCAGGGCGACCGCCTTGCCGTCGGTCGTGGCGAGCCAGCTGCCTTGCAGGTCGTCGGACGCGCCGGTGACCCCGCCCGTACCGCCCCCGGTGTTCGCGGTCGAGGCCGGGGCCGAGGACGCGCTCGGGCTGGTCGAGGCGTCGTCCTCGGAGTCACCCCCGCCGCCGCACGCGGTCAGCGCCAGCGCGCCCGCCAGCGCCGCGGCCACGGCCGTGATCCGCGCTCTCGTGGTCGCCACCCTCGTAGTCGCCGAAATCACTGCAAGCTCCCAAGCTGTAGCCGGTCGGCCGCCGGTTGGCCGGAGGGACCGCAGCAAGCTACCAGGACTCCCCAGGAGGACCTCCGGATGCCCGGCTGACGCCGATCCGGCCGATCTCGCGGACCGCACCAATATGTGAACGTTGGAACACCAAGGGCGCGATGCGCGTCTCTTCCTAGTGCACGAAGGATTCGAACCGGACGACCTGGGCGCAGACCATGCGCTGATGATCACGGACGGGGGTCGGCGTTCGCATGTGCGGCGAGCACTGGGGCAGGCGCTGGAACAGCTTCGGTACGGCAGTCGTCCAAGCTGTAACCGGAGAGCCACCCCTCGTGCACGTGCATCTGCCCATGCATCTGCACGTGAACAGGGTTATGATCCGGCACAGTTGACCAAAGCATCTATGGCCACACCAGCCAAAGTGCACCACCGGGGAGCGACCTGTGGACCGCGACGTTGACGGCGTGTACGGGGGGTACGACGTGTACAACGGCATGGCTGCCACGCAGCTGGACGGAGTGGCCTGGCAGAAGAGCAGGCACAGCAACTCGCAGGGTTCCTGCGTGGAGTTCGCGAGACTGCCGGGCGGAGATGTGGCGGTGCGCAACTCGCGCTTCCCGGACGGTCCCGCGCTCGTCTACACGCGCGCGGAGATCGAGGCGATGCTGCTGGGCGTCAAGGACGGCGAGTTCGACCACCTGGTAGCAGGCTGACGCACACGCGCCCGGCCGGGGACACACCAGGGCCTTCACGACAACACTCGCGCTGGACGCGCGTAGAAACGCGGCGTCGGACGACGCCGCGTTTCGTCATTCGTCCGGCCGCAGCCGGAACAGCGCCCAGACGACCTTGCCGTCGAGGGTGCCGGCCAGCGGGTGCCAGCCCCAGCCGTCACTGAAGGAGTCGACGAGGAACAGACCGCGTCCCGACTCCGCCGAGAAGTCGTCCGAGTCGCGTGCGACCGGGGTCTCGTGGCTGGGGTCGCGCACCGCGCACACCAGCCGCTCGGTCCACCGCATCAGGTGCAGCCGCACCGACGAGGCATGGTCCGCGCACCGCCCGGTGTCGCCCGGCAGCGCGTGCCGCAGGGCGTTGGTGACCAGTTCGGAGACGACCAGGCATATGTCGTCGAAGCGGTCGCCCACGTCCCACTGGTCGAGCGTCCGGCGGGTGAACAGGCGGGCCTCGCGCACCGCTTCGTAGCGGGCGGGCAGAGCGCAGGAGGCGGCGCTGGACACGGCCGCGGGATCCAGCGGCGGAAGGCCCTGCCGTAACGGCTCGAGCATGGTCGATCCATTCGTCCCCATGCGAGGCACTCCCGGGAATTCGCGGTCGTTGCGATGCAGCGGTGGCGCGGGACCATGGTTTCGGATGCGCACAGCAGATGCAAGGGCAGATGCACGTGCACGAGACCGAATTGAGCCGCCCCGTACCGCTTGTTGGCCATTTTTTCCGCCAAGCTCATGCACGTCCCACACCTCTCCCTTGCAACTTCCTGTGTGAAATCATTGGCGTCTTTCCGTTTCCGTAACCGGACGAGTACTGCTCGAAGTGTTTTAGTGGCAGACTGCGGCCCCTGAAGACGGTTGGGGAGGCTGGCGAACGTGAGCGCGGGAGAGCCGGGATCGGTGGTGCGGCGCATGCTGCTCGGATCACAACTCAGGCGACTGCGTGAATCGCGGGGGATCACGCGAGAGGCGGCGGGCTACTCGATCCGGGCCTCCGAATCGAAGATCAGCCGGATGGAGCTGGGCCGGGTGAGCTTCAAGACGAGGGACGTGGAGGACCTGCTGACGCTGTACGGCATCTCGGACGAGGCCGAGCGCGAGTCTCTGCTCTCCCTCGCCAGGGAGGCCAACGTGGCGGGCTGGTGGCACAGTTACTCCGACGTCCTGCCGAGCTGGTTCCCCACCTATGTCGGCCTGGAGGGCGCGGCCTCCCTGATCCGGGCGTACGAGGTGCAGTTCGTGCACGGTCTGCTGCAGACCGAGGAGTACGCCCGCGCGGTCGTGCGGCGCGGTATGAAGGGCGCGAGCACGGCCGATGTCGAGCGGCGCGTGGCGCTGCGCCTGGAGCGGCAGAAGTACCTGGTGGCCGAGAACGCCCCCGACGTCCACATCGTCCTCGACGAGGCCGCCCTGCGCCGCCCGTACGGCGACCGCGAGGTGATGCGCGGCCAGCTCCAGCACCTGATCGAGATCTCCGAGCGGCCCAACATCCGGCTGCAGGTCATGCCGTTCAGCTTCGGCGGCCACTCGGGGGAGAGCGGTGCCTTCACGATCCTCAGCTTCCCCGAGTCCGATCTGTCGGACGTGGTCTACCTGGAGCAGCTCACCAGCGCGCTCTACCTGGACAAGCGCGAGGACGTCGCCCAGTACGAACAGGCCCTGAAGGAGCTCCAGCAGGACAGCCCCGGACCGGACGAGAGCCGGGATCTGCTGCGAGGGCTGCTGCAGCTGTCCTGACGCAGGGCGCCCTTGACTTCACAGCCGTCGTGTCCCCAGGTGACACCCCAACTCACCACAATCACAAGTACGATGATGTGTGATCAGTCTCATCGGACCGTGAAGTTGATCGGGTGTCTGTCTCGACCGCTTCGGCAGCAAGGATCGAGGGATCACATGTCGTCCTGCTTCACCGACCTGGCCCAGCAGTACATCGACGGTGAGTGGCGCCCGGGTACCGGCTCCTGGGACATCATCGACTTCAACCCGTACGACGGTGAGAAGCTGGCCTCGATCACGATAGCCACCACCGACGAGGTCGACGAGGCCTACCGGGCGGCGGCCCGCGCGAAGCGGGAATGGGCCGAGACCAACCCCTACACCCGCCGCGTCTTCTTCGAGAAGGTCCTGCGCCTCGTCGAGGAGCGGGAGACCGAGATCACCGAGATGATCATCGCGGAGCTCGGTGGCACCCGGATGAAGGCGCAGCTGGAACTGCACCTGGCCAAGGAGTTCCTGCGCGAGTCGGCCCAGTTGGCGCTGCGCTGCGAGGGCCGGTTCCTGCCCTCGCCGATCGACGGCAAGGAGAACCGCCTCTACCGCGTCCCGGTAGGCGTGGTGGGCGTCATCAGCCCCTTCAACTTCCCGTTCCTGCTGTCGGTCAAGCCGGTGGCCTCGGCCCTCGCCCTCGGCAACGCCGTCGTCCTCAAGCCGCACCAGGACACCCCGATCTGCGGCGGCACGCTGCTCGCGAAGCTCTTCGAGGACGCCGGTCTGCCGCCCGGCCTGCTGAACGTGGTGCTCACCGACATAGCCGAGATAGGCGACGCCTTCATCGAGCACCCCGTCCCCAAGCTGATCTCCTTCACCGGCTCCGACAAGGTCGGCCGGCACATCGCCACCGTGTGCGCCGCGCAGCTCAAGCGCACGGTCCTCGAACTGGGCGGCAACAGCGCGCTGGTGGTGCTGGACGACGCCGACGTCGACTACGCGGTCGACGCGGCCGTCTTCAGCCGGTACGCCGACCAGGGCCAGGTCTGTATGGCCGCCAACCGCGTCCTGGTGGACCGGTCGGTGGCGGACGAGTTCACCGAGAAGTTCGTCGCCAAGGTCAGAACGCTGAAGACCGGTGACCCGAGCGACCCGCAGACGGTCATCGGTCCGGTCATCAACTCCCTTCAGGCGAACACCATCTCGGCCACCATCGAGCAGGCCGTGGCCGAGGGCGCCACGCTCCTCGTACGCGGCTCGACCACCGACAACCTGGTGGAGCCCTCCGTCCTGACGGACGTGCCCTCCGGCTCCTCCCTCCTGCACAAGGAGATCTTCGGGCCCGTGGCCCTGCTCGTCCCCTTCGACGGCGAGGAGGAGGCGGTCCGCATCGTCAACGACACGCCCTACGGCCTGAGCGGCGCCGTCCACACCGCGGACGTCGAACGGGGTGTGTCCTTCGCCAAGCGGATCGACACCGGCATGTTCCATGTGAACGACGGCACGATCCACGACGAGCCGCTGGTCCCCTTCGGCGGCGAGAAGCACTCCGGGATCGGCCGGCTGAACGGCGAGACGACGCTGGACGCCTTCACCACGCTGAAGTGGATCTCGGTGCAGTACGGGCGGAGCGCCTTTCCGTTCTGAGTCCGGTCCCGTAGTCGCGGACAGAAGCTGACCGCAAGGGTCCGTAACGTCGTCGGTGTCAGGCAGGAACCCCCGATGAAAGGCGGACGGTCATGGTCACTCACGTGCGAGCCGAGGCGCAGGGCGACGAGCGGGGAGCGCTGCTCTCCTTCCTCGCGGAGCAGCGCGGCGGCATCCGGCGGGCGGTGCTGGGGCTGAGCGAGGAGCAGGCCGCGAGCCGGCCCAGCGCCAGCGAGCTGTCCCTGGGCGGGCTGGTCAAGCATGTCGCGGAGGTCGAGCAGGGCTGGATCGCCCGCGCCAAGGGCGAGCCGCCGGCGGTCAAGCGGGACGAGTCGAACTGGCACGAGTGCTTCCAGCTGGCCGACGGCGAGACCCTCGCCTCGCAGCTGGCGTACTGGGAGGAGGTCGCCGCCGAGACGGAGGCCTTCATCCGCTCCGCGCCGAGCCTGGACGACACCTTCCCGCTGCCGAACGACCCCTGGTTCCCGCCGGACGAGGCCGTCTCGCTGCGCTGGCTGTGCCTGCACCTGATCCGGGAGACCGCCCGGCACGCGGGCCACGCCGACATCATCCGGGAGTCGCTGGACGGGAAGACGGCGTTCGAGCTGGTTGCTCTCGCCGAGAACTGAGGTCATAACCTGGACCGCATGTCAACGATCCGTCTCCTCGTGCTGGGCGCGGTCCGCCAGCACGGGCGGGCCCACGGCTACCAGGTGCGCAACGACCTGGAGTACTGGGGCGCGCACGAGTGGTCCAACGCCAAGCCCGGCTCGATCTACCACGCCCTGAAGCAGATGGCCAAGCAGGGGCTGCTGCACGCGCACGAGATCGCGCCGTCCACGGCCGGGGGCCCGCCGCGCACCGAGTACGAGATCACCGACTGGGGGACGGAGGAGTTCTTCCGGCTGCTGCGCGAGTCCCTGGTCTCCTACGACCAGAAGATGGACATCCAGTCGGCGGGGATCGGCTTCCTGGTCGAGCTGGAGCGGGACGAGGCGGTGGCCCTGCTCAAGGAGCGGATCCGGCGGATCGGGCAGTGGCGGTCCGCCGTGACCGAGCACTACATCCCCGAGAACGGGCCCGAACAGCTGGGCCACATCGGGGAGATCATGAACCTGTGGGTCCACACGGCCGACTCGGACGCCGCCTGGACCCGCGGGCTCATCGAACGCCTCGAAGGCGGCGCCTACACCTTCGCCGGCGAGGGCGAACCGTTCGTCGGCGTCCTGGCCGAGGGCGAGGAGAACCCGTACGCGACGGGGCAGCGGCATCCGGAAGACAGTCACTGATCAAGTTTGACCAATGCCCCGCTGGGCATTACCTTCACCGGGTAATCAAATTTGACTACACAGATCGGCGAGGGGGAGTGGCAAGTGGCCGGCACGGCTATCACCGTCGAGGGCGCACGCAAGGCCTACGGCGGCAAACAGGCACTGGACGGGCTCGACCTCCAGGTCACCCGCGGCACGGTGCACGGACTGCTCGGCCCCAACGGCGCGGGCAAGACCACCCTGGTCCGGATCCTGTCCACCCTGCTCCGGCCGGACGGCGGCCGGATCACGGTCGCCGGGCACGATGTGCCGACCGAGGCCCGCGCGGTCCGCCGGCGCATCGGCCTGCTCGGCCAGCACGCGGCCCTCGACGAGGAACTCGACGGCCGCCAGAACCTGGAGATGTTCGCCCGCCTCCACCACCTGGGCGCCCGCCCCGCCCGCGTACGCGCAGGCGAGCTCCTGGAGCGCTTCGGCCTCGACGGCACCGGCCGCAAGCCGGTCGGCCGCTACAGCGGCGGCATGCGGCGCCGCCTCGACCTCGCCGCGGCCCTGATCACCGAACCCGAGGTGCTCTTCCTCGACGAACCGACCACCGGCCTCGACCCGCGCGGCCGGGCCGAGGTGTGGTCGTCCGTCCGCTCCCTGGTCGGCGGCGGTACGACGGTGCTGCTGACCACCCAGTACCTGGAGGAGGCCGACCAGCTCGCCGACCGCATCTCGGTCCTCGACCACGGCCGCGTCATCGCCGACGGCACGGCCGACGACCTCAAGGCCATGACCGGCGGCGACCGCATCGACGTCGTCCTGCGCGACGCCGGCCAGCTCGGCGCCGCCGTCGCCCTGCTGCCGCTCCCGCCCGAGGACATCTCCGTCGACCCCGACCGCCGACTGCTCAGCGCCCCGGTCACCGACCGGATGGCGGCACTCTCCGGGGTCGTACGGGCCCTGGAGTCCGCCGGCGTCGAGGCGGTGGACGTGGCCCTGCGCCGCCCCACGCTGGACGAGGTGTTCCTGCACCTCACGGGAGGCGGCGACCGCACGGACCGTACGAAGGAGACCCTGTGAGCACCTACTTCGTGGCCGACTCCTGGACCATGACCCGCCGCGAACTCGCCCACTGGGCACGGCGGCCCGGGCAGGTGCTGATCGCCCTGGTCTTCCCCGTGATGCTGCTGCTGATGTTCGGCTATCTGGTGGGCGGCGGCCGGGGTGTGCGCGGCGACTACGTCGACTACCTGGTGCCCGGCATGCTCGCGCTCACCATGGCCTTCGGCCTGGAGGGCACCATGCTCGCGGTCACCCAGGATCTCAACAAGGGCGTCATCGACCGCTTCCGCTCGATGCCGATGGCGGACGGGGCGGTGCTGGTGGGTCGTTCGGCTGCCGACATGCTCCAGTCGGCGGTGGCGCTCGCGCTGATGACCGGGGTGGCGTACGCGCTGGGCTGGCGCGCGCACGGCGGCCCCGGCGCCTTCCTGGCCGCCTTCGGGCTGCTGCTCCTGTTCCGCTTCGCCATGCTGTGGGTCGGCATCCACCTCGCCCTGCTCGCGGGCAAGCCGGAGCTGGTGCAGGCCGTGCAGATCCTGGTCTGGCCGGTCGGCTTCCTCTCCAACGCCTTCGCCACCCCCGCCGCCATGCCCGACTGGCTCGGCACGGCCGTCCAGTGGAACCCCCTGTCCCAGACGGCGGCGGCCGTACGCGACCTGCTCGGCGGCTCCGGCGGCGAACCGGGGCACACCTGGGCGGCCCTCGCCTGGCCGCTCGCCCTGCTGGCGGTGTTCTTCCCGCTGGCGGTACGGAAGTTCGCGCGCCTGGGCCGTTAGGACACGGCCTAGGAGACGGCCTAGTGGTGGAACCCGGTGGCCGTGCCCTTGTCGCGCGTCACCGGACGCGGCTGCCGGCGCAGTTCCGGTAGCAGGCGGCCCAGGTCCTCGACGAAGAGCTCGGCGAGGTCGACGGAGAAGCCGTTGCGGCAGACCACCCGCAGGACGGACAGGTCCTCCCGCTTGGGCGGGAAGGTGTAGGCGGGCACCAGCCAGCCCGCCTCCCGCAGGCGCCGGGAGACGTCGAACACGTCGTACGAGGTGACGTCCTCGGCGGTGGTGAAGGCGAACACCGGCAGTTCGTCGCCCCGGGTCAGCAGCCGGAAGTCGCCGAGCGCCTCGATCCGGTCGGCGAGCTGCCGCGCGACGTCCCGCGTGGTCTGCTGCACGGCCCGGAAGCCCTCCCGGCCCAGCCGCAGGAACGTGTAGTACTGGGCGACCACCTGGGCGCCCGGCCGGGAGAAGTTGAGGGCGAAGGTCGGCATGTCGCCGCCCAGGTAGTTGACGCGGAACACCAGCTCCTCGGGGAGGGACTCCTTGTCCCGCCACAGCGCCCAGCCGACCCCGGGGTAGACCAGCCCGTACTTGTGCCCCGAGGTGTTGATCGAGGCGACGCGCGGGAGGCGGAAGTCCCACACCAGGTCCTTGTCCAGGAAGGGCGCGATCATGGCGCCGGACGCGCCGTCCACATGCACGGGGACGTCGAGACCGGTGCGCGCCTGGAGATCGTCCAGGGCCGCGCACAGGTCCGCGATCGGCTCGTACGACCCGTCGAAGGTGGAGCCGAGGACGCCGACGACCCCGATGGTGTTCTCGTCGCACAGCTCGGCCGCCGCCTGCGGGTCGAGGTGGTACCGGTCGCCCTCCATCGGCACCTGGCGGGCCTCCACCTCCCAGAAGTTGCAGAACTTGTCCCAGCAGACCTGGACGTTGACGCCCATGACGAGGTTCGGGCGGGCGGTCGGCGAGGGGTAGCGGTCGCCGTTGCGCCGCGCCCAGCGCCGCTTGAGCGCCATCCCGGCGAGCATGCACGCCTCACTGGAGCCGGTCGTCGAACAGCCCACCGCGGCGGCCGGGTCCGGCGCGTGCCACAGGTCGGCGAGCATCGCCACACAGCGCCGCTCCAGCTCGGCGGTGCGCGGGTACTCGTCCTTGTCGATCATGTTCTTGTCCCGGCACTCGGCCATCAGCACCCCGGCCTGCGGCTCCATCCAGGTGGTGACGAAGGTGGCCAGGTTCAGCCGCGAGTTGCCGTCCAGCATCAGCTCGTCGTGGACCAGCTGGTACGCGGTCGACGGCGGCAGCGGCGCCTTTGGCAGCCGTTGCTTGGGCGGGGCCTCGGTCATGTCCGCGACCGGGTTCGCCTCGCCGAAGAACGGGTTGACCGACAGGGGCCGCTCGTCGTGCTTCCCGGGGCCTTTGTGCAGTGCCATGGAGGTGCCTTCCTGAAGGGGTCTCGACAGGGTCAGCGGACCGAGGTTCCGTCCTCGTGCAACTGCATCTGGGGCCGCCCCGTGACCAGCAGCCAGGCCGGCAGCGAGGCGATGCAGAGCACGGCGAGGACCGTCGGCGAGGCCACGATGATCGCGGCCGTGAACAGGCTCACCCAGGCCTGCCGGGTGATCGCCAGGAGCATGCCCAGCACGCCCGCCGCCACGCCCAGCGCGGGATCGACGGCGGGCACGCACGCGTGCGCGCACAGACCGAGCGCGACACCGATGAACACGGACGGGAAGATCCGCCCGCCGCGGAAGCCGCAGGACGCGGCGACCAGCAGTGCGGCCGTCTTCACCACCGCGAAGACCGCGAGCCGCCCGGCGGAGTAGCCCTCGGGATCCCGCGCCAGCTCCGCGGCCTGGGCCAGTCCCTTGAAGAGCGTCAGCTGCCCGCCCAGGGCGGCCAGCAGCCCCAGCACGAGCCCGCCGGCCGGCAGGGCCAGCATCGGGTGCCGCAGCCGCCGGAAGCCGCCGTGCACATACGGGAAGGCGTACACGGCGCACAGCCCCAGCAGGGCCGCCGCGGGCGCGATCACCAGGGCGGCCACGAGATCACCCCAGTCCGGTCGGCCCAACGGGGGCAGACCGAGGTCCAGGGCGGGGTGGGCCACCAGGGCGGCGGTCAGCGCGCCCGCCGCCGCGGCGACCAGCGGAGCGAACACGTTGTCCCACAGCGCCCCCTTGAGCGGCCGTCCGGCCAGCGCCTCGGAGATCACCAGCGCCGCCGCCACCGGCGTGCCGAAGAGCGCGCCGATCGTCGCCGACTCCGCCAGCATGGCCCACAGGCCGCCCGGCAGCCGGGGGATGAGCCGCTGCCCGAGCCAGAGCGCGAGCCCGACGTTCACCACGATGATCGGGTTCTCCGGCCCGAGACTGGGTCCGCCCGCGAGCATCAGCACGGTCGCCAGCAGCAGTCCCGGCAGCACGGCGGGCGGCAGCGGCACGGCGTGCAGCGACAACGTGGCCGGGTCCGGACCCGCGTGCCCGGGCACCTTCCACACCACCAGCCCGACCAGTGCACCCGTCGCTGTGAGCATCACCAGCATCCACAGCACCGAGTACCGGCCCACCCCGAGCGCGTCCGGCAGGTCCGTCCACAGCACGTCCTGGAGCCGCTCGGCCACCCCGCTCACCAGCAGCAACAGCAGGCAGGACCCGATCCCGACGACCAGAGCGGGCAGGATCAGCGGCAACAGGGCACGCGCGGTCGTCGCCGGGGCGGTCGGGGGCTTCTGCCGCGCGGTGTCCTGGGCCACGAGATCACCATAAGCGGACAAAACCGGCGCAACATCCCGAGGGAAACGGGCTTGCACCTCACGTCACGTGAGGGTCCACCGTGGAGTGCGTACCGAGAGAAGGAGCGGAAGTGAGCTACTCCGTCGGACAGGTCGCCGGGTTCGCCGGGATCACGGTGCGCACCCTGCACCACTACGACGAGATCGGCCTGCTCGTCCCGAGCGAGCGCAGCCACGCGGGTCACCGGCGCTACGGCGACGCCGACCTCGACCGGCTGCAGCAGATCCTGTTCTACCGGGAGCTCGGCTTCCCGCTCGACGAGGTCGCGGCCCTGCTCGACGACCCGCAGGCGGACCCGCGCGCACACCTGCGCCGCCAGCACGAACTGCTGACCGCCCGGATCGAGAAGCTGCAGAAGATGGCCGCGGCCGTGGAGCAAGCCATGGAGGCACGCAAGATGGGCATCAACCTGACACCCGAGGAACGGTTCGAGGTCTTCGGGGATGACGACCCCGCGCGGTACGCCGAGGAGACCGAGCGGCGCTGGGGCGGCACGGAGGCCTACGCCGAGTCGCAGCGCCGCGCCGCCCGCTACACCAAGGACGACTGGAAGCGCATGCAGGCCGAAGCCGACGCCTGGGCCGAACGCTACAAGGCCCTGATGGCCGCCGGGGAGCCGCCGACCGGAGAGGCGGCCATGGACCGGGCCGAGGAGCACCGGCGGCACATCGGCACATGGTTCTACGACTGCCCGTACGAGATGCACCGTTGCCTCGGCGACATGTACGTCTCCGACGAGCGCTTCAAGGCGTACTTCGACTCCATGCGCCCGGGCTTCGCGGAGCACCTCAAGGAGGCGATCACCGCGAACGCGGCCCGGCACACCTCGTGACCCCCTGGCCCGGGGTCACTCCCGGGCCAGGACCACCGCCGTCCCGTACGCGCACACCTCCGTGCCCACGTCCGCGGCCTCCGTCACATCGAAGCGGAACATCAGCACTCCATTGGCCCCACGCGCGCGTGCCTGCTCGACGAGCCGCTCCATGGCCTGGTTACGGGTCTGCACGAGGGTCTTGGTCAGCCCTTTGAGCTCACCGCCGATCATCGACTTCAGTCCGGCGCCGATCTGACTGCCCAGGTGCCGCGAGCGCACGGTCAGCCCGAACACCTCGCCGATCACCTGCTGCACCCGGTACCCGGGTACGTCGTTGGTGGTCACTACCAGTACGTCCGACTGGGGCCCCTGGCCGCCGCCGTATTCATCGATGCCCATGGCTCACAGCTTTGTGCCAGTCGCCGCACAGTGCATCCTGGAGGCACCGGTGGAACCTGGGGCGGACACATCACGTTGATAGCTTGGGCGTCCGCGCGAGGACGCCGCCTTGCCTTCACCCCTCAGGAGCCCGGAACCGTGACGACGCTCGCCCTCGGCCCGAGCTGGCTGGACCCCAACTACCTGCTCGACACGTACAGCATCTGGGGCCTGCTCCTCATCGTGTTCGCCGAGTCAGGCCTGCTCATCGGCTTCTTCCTGCCGGGTGACTCGCTGCTGTTCACCTGCGGTCTGCTGATCACGTCCGGCGACCTGGACTTCCCGCTGTGGGCCGCGATCGCCCTCATCTGCGTCGCCGCGATCCTCGGCGACCAGGCGGGTTACATGTTCGGCAAGAAGGTCGGACCGTCCCTCTTCAACCGCCCGGACTCCCGCCTGTTCAAGCAGGAGAACGTCACCAAGGCGCACGAGTTCTTCGAGAAGTACGGCCCCAAGTCCCTGGTCCTGGCCCGCTTCGTGCCCATCGTGCGCACGTTCACGCCGATCATCGCCGGCGTCAGCGGCATGAAGTACCGCTCGTTCCTGACCTTCAACGTCATCGGCGGCGTCCTGTGGGGCGCGGGTGTGACCCTGCTCGGCTCCTGGCTGGGCAACGTCGGCTTCGTCAACAAGCACATCGAGTTGATCCTCATCTTGATCGTGCTCGTCTCGGTGGTCCCGATCGCCATCGAGTTCCTGCGCGCCCGCTCCAAGGCCAAGAACGCCCCGCCCGCCGAGCAGCGGCAGCCGCTCCAGCAGCAGCCCCCGGTCATGGACGACGCCACGACCCGGCTGCGCCGCATCGAGCCGGTCCAGCAGGAGCAGCAGTACGGCTCCCCCCAGGGGTACGACGAGTACTACGGCCAGCAGTACCCGCAGCAGCAGTACGGCGACCACCAGCAGAACCCGCAGAACCAGCAGAACCCTTACGGCTACGACCAGGGCGGCTACGACCAGGGCAACTACGGCCAGGGCAACTACGGCCAGGGCGGCTATGACCAGGGCAGCTACGGCCAGGGCGGCTACGACCAGGGCAATTACCGCCGGTAGGTACTCAGAAGCCCCTGGTCCGCTTGGCGGCCCGCCGCCCCTCGGCGGAGCCGAACCGCAGGAACAGCCGCGAGATCTCCGAGCCCAGATTGACCCCGATGGCGATGGCCATGGCGAGTGACGCCGCCTTGGCCAACGACACCAGACCCTTGTCGACCTCGTTCTGCGCCATCGACAACAGCCCGAAGTACGTGGCCGATCCCGGCAGCAACGGCCCGATCGCCGCCGTCGTGTACGGCAGCGCCGACGCGAACCGGTACCGCGACAGCAGCTGTCCGAACAGCCCCACCAGCCCCGCCGCCACGGCCGTGGAGGCCACCGGCGAGATACCGCCGGCGTAGTGCATCGCCCCGTACACCGACCAGGCGACACCCCCGTTGAGGGTCACGGCAAGCACGGTGGACCGCTCCTGCTGGAGCAGCACGGCGAAGGTCAGCGACAGCAGCATCGACGCCGCGATCTGCAGCAGCGGCCGCTCGGCGAGGTTCAGCGCCGCGTCCGGATTGAGCTTGGCGCCCACCTTCACGCCGAAGTACAGCATCACCAGCACCCCGACGACGATGCCGACGAAGAAGTACATGACCTCCAGCAGCCGTGCGGAGGCGGTGATGTAGAAGCCGGTCAGCCCGTCCTGCACGCCCGCCACCAGCGCCCGCCCCGGCAGCAGCGCGAACAGCCCACCGGTGATGACCGCGGACGCCACCACGTCGACGTGCGCCAGCGTGAGCGCCACCCCGATCGCCGCGGGCGGCATCGCGGCCACCGTGAACTGGTAGAACTCCGGCAGCCCGCGTCCCGCGCACAGCCACGCCAGCCGGTCGCCGAGTATGGCGCCCAGCGCGGCGGCCACGAACACGATCGCGTCACCGCCGACGAGCAGGGAAGCCGCCCCGGCCAGCAGCCCGGCAGCCGAGGTCAGCGCCCATCCGGGGTAGGGATGCCGGTTCCGGCGGATCTCGGCG
Source organism: Streptomyces sp. NPDC039424 (assembly GCF_055639495.1). Taxonomy (NCBI): domain Bacteria; kingdom Bacillati; phylum Actinomycetota; class Actinomycetes; order Kitasatosporales; family Streptomycetaceae; genus Streptomyces; species Streptomyces sp. NPDC039424. The sequence continues at coordinate 71,845 of NZ_JBVKAI010000020.1, read as the reverse complement.
AGGCGCCGGTAGGCCTCCTCCAGCGAGATATGGGTCTCCGGGTCGGTCAGGTCGTCCACGAGCCGGAAGACGGCCGCCAGCCGCGTGTAGTCGGTGCCCCGGCGCCGCACCGTCCGGGACGCAGTGACCGGGTCCTCCACCAGCGACGGCTGGTGCGAGATGGACAGCAGCGTGAAGGTGACGTTCGGCTCGCACCGGTCCAGCCCGTACGACCGGCACACCGCGAACATCGCGGCCTCCACGTCCTCGGCGTTCTCCCCGCCCGCGAGCAGCAGCTCGCCGATACGCAGCGTCAGGTCGAGCACGCGCGGGACGGCCGGGCCGCCCTCCTCCTCCGCCTTCTGCACCGGCTCCGGCGCGGGCCGCTCCGTCACCGGCATGCGCAGCATCGTGCGCATCCGGTCCTGCCAGGGAGCGTCCTTGATCAGGCTGACGGCCGGGATGCCGGTCGGCGGGGTGAAGGCGGGCGGGGCCTGCTGGGCGCTGTAGGTGCTGGGCGTGCTGAACGCCGACCCCTCCGGTTCGGGGCTCGGCGGCTGTGGCGCGCCCAGCCCCTTCGGCACCGCGAACTCGGAGGTCGTCTCGGACTCACTGCCGGCCCTGGGCGCGGCCAGTCCCTCGGGAACCGCGAACTCGGACGTGATCTCGGGGTCGTACGAGCTCCTCGCCTCGTCCGACCGAGGCTTGCGGTCCTGCGCCTCCGTCACTCCGCAACGCTCCCTGAACGACACCTCCCGTAGGCCTCAGTATGCGCGTAGGTACGCAGACGGGCCGTGGCACCCCACCAGGGTGCCGCGGCCCGCCGACGACGAAACCTGCGGGTCAGTGACCGCCCTGCTCCTTGAAGCGCTTGTAGGACCGCTCGATCTCCGCCTCGGCGTCCGTGCGGCCGACCCAGTTGGCACCCTCGACCGACTTGCCGGGCTCCAGGTCCTTGTAGACCTCGAAGAAGTGCTGGATCTCCAGGCGGTCGAACTCCGAGACGTGGTGGATGTCGCGCAGGTGCTCCACACGCGGGTCGTGCGCCGGGACGCACAGCAGCTTGTCGTCGCCGCCGGCCTCGTCCGTCATACGGAACATGCCGATGGCGCGGCACTGGATGAGGCAGCCCGGGAAGGTCGGCTCGTCCAGGATGACCAGCGCGTCGAGCGGGTCGCCGTCCTCGCCGAGGGTGTTCTCGACGAAGCCGTAGTCGGCCGGGTAGCTGGTCGAAGTGAAGAGACGACGGTCCAGGCGGATCCGACCGGTCTCGTGGTCCACCTCGTACTTGTTCCGCGAACCCTTCGGAATCTCGATCGTGACGTCGAACTCCACCGGTGGCTCCTCCATGATCAGCACATAGTTCTGGTGATTAAGTGTCCCTCACGCAGGTGTGTGATCGCGAAAGGGGCTGGTGTCGTGCCAGAGCTGAGGCCTTGGCGAGCCGCGAGACCGCACGTGGTGCGGATCGCGGACGCGGTACGACCGCGACTGGCACGGGCCGCCACGGCCGCGAAACCGCAGGTCGCGCGGGTGACGCGGGCCGTGCGACCGCGCCTCGCACGGATCACGCGGTCCACGAACCCCACACGGTTCCCGGCAGCCTCCCGGCCGACGGCCCTCAGGACCTGGCAGTACACCGCCGGCGCCGCCACCGCCGGACTGGCACTGGCCGCCGGTGTGGTGACCGCCGCCGGTCCCTGGGACGCCACCGGTCAGCGTACGGCCGAGCGCGACCGGGCCGCCGCCCTGGAGCGGTCAGGTGGCACAGATCACGGCGGCGACACCGGTACGGCGGCCGACGGGCCCCGGCCCGCCCCCAGCGCCGCGTCCGTCCTGACCGGCCTCGGCGGCGCCGCGAACACCGTGAAGTCCGCCCCCGCCGAAAAGGCCCTCGCGGACGTCCTGGATCCCCTCCTGGACTCCCCGGCGCTCGGCCGCGTCCGTACGGCGGCGGTCGTCGACGTGGCGACCGGCAGGCGCCTGTACGGCACCGGCGCCGGCAAGGCCCTGACCCCCGCCTCCACCACCAAGATCGCCACCGCCGTCGCCGCCCTGTCCGCGCTGGGCCCCGACCACCGCCTCACCACCCGCACGGCGCTCGAACCGGACACGAAGGAGCTCGTCCTGGTCGGCCGCGGCGACCCCACCCTGACCGCCCACAAGGAGGCCGACGGCTGGGCGAGTCTGCGCACGCTCGCCGCGGAGACGGCGAAGGCGCTGCGGGGGCGCGGCATCCGCGAGGTGACGCTCTCGTACGACACCACCCGCTACCCGGAAACGGCCGCGGGCCCCGACCTCCACCCCATCGGTGTCAACGACAACATCGCCCCCGTCAGCGCACTGACGGCCGACGAGGGCCGCACCGACGACTCCACCAGCGGTCCGGTGACCCGGGTGACCGACCCGGCGGCGGACGCGGCCCGCAAGTTCGCGGCCCTCCTCGACGAGGACGGCATCAGGACGACCTCCCCCGGCCCGTCCAAGGCCACCAGCCGCGCCAGCACCCTGGCCACCGTCTCCTCGCCCCCGCTGTCCGCCCTGGTCGAACGGATGCTGACCAACAGCGACAACGACATCGCCGAGGCCCTGGCCCGCCAGACCGCCCTCGGGACCGGTCGGCAACCGACCTTCGCCGGCGGCGCCGCGGCCATCGCCGCACAGCTGAAGAAGCTCGGCCTGCCGATGTCCGGCGCCGAGTTCCACGACGGCAGCGGCCTCGACCGCGACGACAGACTGACGGCGAACCTCCTGACCGCCCTCCTCGTCAAGGCCGGCTCCCCCTCCCGCCCCGAACTCCGCCCCGCCCTCACCGGCCTCCCCGTCGCGGGCTTCACCGGCACCCTGACCAGCCGCTACACCGACGGCGCGGCCGGCCTCGTACGCGCCAAGACGGGCACCCTGACCGGCGTCAACACCCTGGCCGGCACGGTCGTCGACCACGACGGCCGCCTCCTCGCCTTCGCCTTCCTGACCTCCGACACGACGGACCCCACAGAAGCCCAGGCGGCCCTGGACCGCACGGCAACGGCGTTGGCGGAGTGCGGCTGCGGCTGACGGCAGCCCCGGCCCACCGCAGGTACCCCGGCCACCACCGGACGCCCTCACCCCTACCGCCCCACGCCCTGCCCCCAGCGGCGGCGCTCACGTACGGTTGACACATGACGAGCATCGGTGGTGCCGCTTCTTCAGGGATGGTCGACTGGAACCTCGCGGTGGCGACCGCGACCCGGCTCGTACGGCCGGGCCCCGAGGTGAGCCGCGACGAGGCCAGGGCCGTCGTCGCGGAGCTGCGCCGCCACGCGAAGGTCTCGGAGGAACACGTCCGGGCCTTCACCCGTATGGACACCGAGGACGCCCGCGACACACCGATCCTGGTCGTCGACCGCCCGGGCTGGGTCCGGGCCAACGTCGCCGGGTTCCGGGAGATCCTCAAGCCGCTGCTGGAGAAGATGCAGGAGCGCCGCGGCGGCACCCCCGGCGGCGCGGTCCTCGGCGCCGTCGGCGGCAAGGTGACCGGCGTCGAACTGGGCATGCTGCTGTCCTTCCTGGCCTCCCGCGTCCTCGGCCAGTACGAGACCTTCGCCCCCGCCGCCCGCGACCTCCCTTCGAGCGGCAACGGCGGCGGCCGGCTGCTCCTGGTCGCCCCCAACATCGTCCACGTGGAGCGCGAACTCGACGTCGAGCCCCACGACTTCCGCCTGTGGGTGTGCCTGCACGAGGAGACGCACCGCACGCAGTTCACCGCCGTGCCCTGGCTGCGCGACCACCTCGAGGGCGAAATCCAGTCTTTCTTGGCGGAGACCGACGTCGACCCGATGACCGTCCTGGAACGCGTCCGGGAGGCCGCCCAGTCGCTCGCCGGGGGTCGCCCCGAGGGCGAGGAGGGCGAGGACGGCGGCCGGTCCTTCGTGGAACTGGTGCAGACCCCGGCCCAGCGCGAGATCCTCGGCCGCCTCACCGCCGTGATGTCCCTCCTGGAGGGCCACGCCGACTTCGTGATGGACGGGGTCGGCCCGGAAGTCGTACCGACCGTCGCGGAGATCCGCGAGAAGTTCCAGCAGCGCCGCGCGAAGGGCGCCTCCCGCCTCGACCTGGCCCTGCGCAAGCTGCTCGGCCTGGATGCCAAGCTCCGGCAGTACCGGGACGGCGAACGCTTCGTACGGGCCGTCGTCGACCAGGTCGGCATGGACGGCTTCAACCGGGTGTGGACCTCTCCGAACACGTTGCCGACCAAGGCGGAGATCGCCAAACCGGCGGACTGGGTCGCACGGGTGCACCGCAAGGCCGATTCGTGAACGCCGGTGCGGAAGTTGTGAAACGAATCCGGCCGACGGCAGGCGAACGCCCCTTCAATCACCCGTCCGAGGGACCGTGAGCGATGGGTAGGCGTGCGATGCTCGGGGAACGGCCCGTTTCTGTCACCATCGACACACTCTGAGTGACCGATCTCGGGTTCACCCCCCGAAAACTTCATGAAGGGAACCGGACATGGGTCCCCATCCTGCGGTCGCGGCGATACGCCTGGCGGTCCGCCGCGTTCTCCACGACATCCTCAACGACCACCAGACCTCCGGCACGACCCCGGACGAGGCAGCCGAGCGTCCCCCCTCCCCGCTCGTGCTCGTGGCCTGCTCCGGCGGCGCCGACTCCATGGCCCTCGCCTCCGCTCTGGCCTTCGAAGCCCCCAAGCTCGGCATCCGCGCCGGCGGCGTCACCGTCGACCACGGCCTGCAGTCCGGCTCCGACCAGCGCGCCCAGGAGGTCGTCCTCAGGCTGCGCGAACTCGGCCTCGACCCCGTGGAGTCCACCGCCGTGACCGTGGGCCGCGAGGGCGGCCCCGAGGCCGCCGCCCGCGACGCCCGGTACGCCGCCCTCGACGCCGCCGCCGAACGCCACGGCGCCACCGCGATCCTGCTCGGCCACACCCGCGACGACCAGGCCGAAACCGTCCTGCTCGGCCTCGCCCGCGGCTCCGGCATCCGCTCCCTGTCCGGAATGGCCGCGGTCTCGGGGGCCGGCGGCCGTTACCGCCGCCCCTTCCTCCAGATCGACCGGCAGACCGCCCGCAAGGCCTGCATGGTCCAGTCCCTCCCCGTCTGGGACGACCCGCACAACGCGGACCCCGCCTACACCCGCTCCCGGCTCCGCCATGAGGGCCTGCCCGCCCTGGAGAAGGCGCTCGGCAAAGGCGTCGTCGAGGCCCTCGCCCGCACCGCCCAGCTCTCCCGCGACGACGCCGACGCCCTCGACGCCTGGGCCCGCCAGGCCGAGGCCTCCGTCCGTGACTCCGCCGGACTCCTGGAGTGCGCCAAGCTCTACGCCCTCCCGCCCGCCGTGCGCCGCCGCATCCTGCGCCGCGCCGCCATCGAGGCCGGTGCCCCGGCCGGTTCGCTGTTCGCCCGCCACATCGAGGAAGTGGACCGGCTGATCACCGGCTGGCGCGGTCAGGGAGCCATCAATCTCCCCGGCAAAGTCGTCGCCCGGCGGCAGGGTGGCAGACTGGTGATTCGGCAAGGCTGAATCCGTACCTCCCGCCAGGGACCGTCCGGCGTGGTTCGGGCAGCCGGAGGCCGCAAGTGCGGGACGACCGAAAGTGATGCGGGTGGACGCGAAAGACATGGGCACCGACCTCAAAGAGGTGCTCATCACCAAGGAAGAGATCGACGCGAAGCTGGCCGAGCTGGCCGCGAAGATCGACGCGGAGTACGCGGGCAAGGACCTGCTGATCGTCGGCGTCCTCAAGGGCGCGGTGATGGTCATGGCGGACCTCGCCCGGGCGCTGTCCACCCCCGTCACGATGGACTGGATGGCCGTGTCGTCGTACGGCGCGGGCACCCAGTCCTCCGGTGTCGTCCGGATCCTCAAGGACCTCGACACGGACATCAAGGGCAAGCACGTCCTGATCGTCGAGGACATCATCGACTCCGGGCTGACCCTGTCCTGGCTGCTCTCCAACCTCGGCTCCCGCGAGCCCGCCTCCCTGAAGGTGTGCACGCTGCTGCGCAAGCCCGACGCCGCCAAGGTCGCCATCGACGTGGAGTGGGTCGGCTTCGACATCCCCAACGAGTTCGTCGTGGGCTACGGCCTCGACTACGCCGAGAAGTACCGGAACCTCCCGTTCGTCGGTACGCTCGCGCCTCACGTCTACGGCGGCTGAGTCCCCGAGGGCCCAAGCTCGTAAGACGATCGGGAACCCCAGCGGGTTTCGCGCCGTTGGAGGATGCAGAGACGGGATTGCCAGCCGTCCGAGCAGCTTCGTGCGGCTTCGGGCGACAATGCTGGGGTACCGTCAGAAGAACTGTCTTATCAAACTCACTATGGCAGGAGGGACGGGGCGGCACCGCTCCGTATGGATGGACGTGAAGCGATACTTCCGTGGGCCGGTCATGTGGATCGTGCTGGCCGTCCTTGCCGTGGTCGTGTTGATGCAGGTCGTCGGCTCGTCCGGCGGCTACAAGACGGTGGACACCGGCCAGGTCGTGGCGGCGATCAATCAGAACAAGGTCGAGTCGGCCAAGCTCACCACCGGCGACGAGCAGACCGTCAAGGTCACGCTCAAGGACGGCGTGAAGGTCGACGGCAGCTCGAAGATCCAGGCGAGCTACATCGGCGACCAGGGCGTGACCATCGCCAGCACCCTGCAGACCAAGTACCAGGACAAGCAGATCCCGGACGGCTACACGGTGTCGCCGTCCAAGCAGAACCCGTTCCTCGGCGTCCTGCTCTCCCTGCTCCCCTTCGTCCTCATCGTGGTCGTCTTCCTGTTCCTGATGAATCAGATGCAGGGCGGCGGCTCCCGGGTCATGAACTTCGGCAAGTCCAAGGCGAAGCTCATCACCAAGGACACCCCGAAGACGACGTTCTCGGACGTCGCGGGCGCGGACGAGGCCGTCGAGGAGCTCCACGAGATCAAGGAGTTCCTGCAGGAACCGGCCAAGTTCCAGGCCGTGGGCGCCAAGATCCCCAAGGGCGTGCTGCTGTACGGCCCGCCCGGCACCGGCAAGACCCTGCTCGCGCGCGCCGTCGCGGGCGAGGCGGGCGTGCCGTTCTACTCGATCTCCGGTTCCGACTTCGTCGAGATGTTCGTCGGCGTCGGTGCCTCCCGAGTCCGTGACCTGTTCGAGCAGGCCAAGGCGAACGCCCCGGCGATCGTCTTCGTCGACGAGATCGACGCGGTCGGCCGACACCGCGGCGCCGGCCTCGGCGGCGGTCACGACGAGCGCGAGCAGACCCTGAACCAGCTCCTCGTCGAGATGGACGGCTTCGACGTCAAGGGCGGCGTGATCCTCATCGCCGCGACGAACCGGCCCGACATCCTCGACCCGGCCCTTCTGCGCCCCGGCCGCTTCGACCGCCAGATCGCGGTCGACCGCCCGGACATGCAGGGCCGCCTGGAGATCCTCAAGGTCCACCAGAAGGGCAAGCCGGTCGCCCCGGACGTCGACCTGGCCGCGGTCGCCCGCCGCACGCCCGGCTTCACCGGCGCCGACCTGTCGAACGTGCTGAACGAGGCGGCCCTGCTCACGGCCCGCAGCGACCAGAAGCTCATCGACAACAAGATGCTGGACGAGGCGATCGACCGCGTGGTCGCGGGCCCGCAGAAGCGGACCCGGATCATGTCGGACAAGGAGAAGAAGATCACCGCGTACCACGAGGGCGGTCACGCCCTGGTCGCGGCGGCCTCCCCCAACTCCGACCCGGTCCACAAGATCACGATCCTGTCGAGAGGCCGCGCCCTCGGCTACACGATGGTGCTTCCGGACGAGGACAAGTACTCGACCACGCGCAACGAGATGCTCGACCAGCTGGCGTACATGCTGGGCGGCCGCGCGGCCGAGGAACTGGTCTTCCACGACCCGACCACGGGCGCCGCGAACGACATCGAGAAGGCCACGGCCACGGCTCGCGCGATGGTCACGCAGTACGGCATGACCGAGCGCCTCGGCGCCATCAAGTTCGGCGGCGACAACACCGAGCCGTTCCTCGGACGTGAGATGGCTCACCAGCGCGACTACTCGGAAGAGGTCGCCGCGCTGGTGGACGAGGAAGTCAAGAAGCTCATCGAGAACGCGCACAACGAAGCCTGGGAGATCCTGGTCGAGAACCGCGACGTCCTCGACAACCTCGTCCTCCAGCTGCTGGAGAAGGAGACCCTGGGCAAGGAGGAGATCGCCGAGATCTTCGCCCCGATCCACAAGCGCCCGCCGCGGCCCGCCTGGACCGGCTCCTCCCGCCGTACGCCGTCCACCCGCCCGCCGGTGCTCTCCCCCAAGGAGCTCGCGCTGACCAACGGTGCGAACGGCGCGACTCCGGCGATCAACACGGCGAAGTCCACCGCGGCGGAGTCCGCCCCGGTGACCGAGCCGGCCCCGGAGGACCGTCCCGAGAGCTGACCGTTCCCGGACCGGAATGAACGCCGCGCCCCCCAGGTTCTAGCCTGGGGGGCGCGGCGTTTCGCATGGCCGCAGATGAGGCGCGTGGCCCACACGCGTGACCCGCACAGGAACGAGGCACCAGATGACCGACCCCGTGACGCTGGACGGCGAGGGCACCATCGGCGAGTTCGACGAGAAGCGCGCCGAGAACGCCGTACGCGAACTCCTGATCGCGGTCGGCGAGGACCCGGACCGCGAGGGGTTGAGGGAGACGCCGGCGCGGGTGGCGCGGGCGTACAAGGAGATCTTCGCGGGCCTGTGGCAGAAGCCCGACGACGTACTGACGACGACGTTCGACCTCGGGCACGACGAGATGGTGCTCGTGAAGGACATCGAGGTGTACTCGACCTGTGAGCACCACCTGGTCCCGTTCCGGGGTGTTGCTCACGTCGGTTACATTCCGTCGGTCTCCGGCAAGATCACCGGCCTGTCCAAGCTGGCCCGGCTGGTGGACGTCTACGCCCGCCGCCCGCAGGTACAGGAACGACTCACCACGCAGATCGCGGACTCCCTGATGGAGATCCTGGAGCCGCGGGGTGTGATCGTCGTGATCGAGTGCGAGCACATGTGCATGTCGATGCGCGGTATCCGCAAGCCGGGCGCGATGACCATAACCTCGGCGGTGCGTGGTCAGCTGCGGGACGCGGCGACGCGGAACGAGGCGATGAGCCTCATCATGGCGCGCTGAACGCCCCGTGGACGCGACGGGGGCGGGTCACGCCACCGGTTCCGCCCCCGGATGGTTCTCGTCGTCGTCCTCCGGCAGTTTGCATACGCGTTCCAGGAACAGGGCCGCCACTATGACGGCGATGCCCGCCAGTACCGAGAAGGCCGCGTAGATGGCCTGGTCCCGGCGGGCGGGGATGTCGAGGAGTTCCAGGAGGAAGACGCCGGTCCCGCCGTACATCCCGGCGACCAGGGCGGCGACGAGGGCGCTGGACTGGCCGAAGACGACCGCGCGGGCGGCCATCAGGGGGTCGACGCCCTTGGCGCCGGGGCGGCGCTCGCGCTGGGCCTTGAACCGGGCGCGCAGGGAGAGGGCCGTGGACAGCAGGACCACGGCGATCAGGGCGAGCACGATGGGGGCGGCCACGGGGACGCTCGGCAGGGTTCCGATCGAATTCCACAGGCGGGCGCCCGCCCAGGACAGGATGCCTGCCACGACGAACACGCCCGCCAGCACCCTGATGCGCAGCTCTCTCACGGTGTCCCTTCAGCTCCCACTGTGCCCGTCTTCCGGTCGTCTTGACCTTAACGACTACTCGGGCAGCCGGAGTTCCAGGTCCCCCCGGGCCGCGACGCCCTCGCGGGTGACGGCGCCGAGAAGGTCGGCGACCGTGCCGCGGCCGGGCAGCTGGGCCTCGGGATCCACGTCGTACCAGGGCGCCAGCACGAAGGCGCGCTCGTGGGCGCGCGGGTGGGGCAGGGTGAGGTGCGGGTCGTCGGAGGTGACGTCGGCGTACGCGACGATGTCGACGTCCAGGGTGCGCGGGCCCCAGTGCTCGTCCCGTACCCGGTTGAAGGCCTCCTCGACGGCGTGCGCGCGCTCCAGGAGGGAGGACGGGGGCAGCGTGGTCTTCAGGACCACGACCGCGTTGTAGTAGGACGGCTGGCTGCCGGGCTCCACGCCCCACGGCTCCGTCTCGTACACGGGGGAGACCGCCTTGATGCGGACGCCGGGGGTGTCCTCCAGGGCGTCGATGGCGCCCTGGAGGGTCTCCAGGCGGTTGCCGAGGTTGGAGCCGAGGGAGATCACGGCCCGCCGTGGGTTCTGCAGGGTGGTGTCGGCGGCGTCGACCTTCTCGACGACGGAGGCGGGCACCGGCTGAACGGTCGGGTCGCTGTGACCTTTGGTGAAGGGCGCGGTCATACTCGGCTCCGGGTGATGGTGACGGTCACGTCGTCGAAGGGGACCGTGATCGGCGCGTCGGGCTTGTGGACGCAGACCTCGACCTCCTGGACCCCCTCGTGCTTCAGACAGGTCTGGGCGATGCGCTCGGCGAGCGTTTCGATGAGGTTCACCGGCTCGCCCTCGACCACGGCCACGACCTCCTCGGCCACGATGCCGTAGTGCACGGTCTTCGCCAGGTCGTCGTCGGCCGCGGCCGGCCGGGTGTCCAGGCCCAGGACGAGGTCCACGAAGAAGGTCTGGCCCTCCTCGCGCTCCTTGGGGAACACACCGTGGTGCCCGCGGGCCTTCAGGCCGCGCAGCGCGACACGATCCACGCGAATCACTCCTGCAGTCGTCGGTACGGCCGGTCCGTGCCGTGTGCGGGCGGCGCACCGGCCTCGGACGAATCTACCCGCGGGCGCTGACGGAGCCGGGCCACGGGGACCTGGGCCGGCTGCGGGACCGGAGGGTTCATCGCGAGTTTCCCCTGCGGAACCCGGTGGCTCACGGGCTGGTAGCCGCACCTACCCGTGGGTTCGTGATTCCAACCACTTCTTGCTCCCTGTGGCCCGCCTACCCACTCAGGCGGGTGTGTCGCCGTCCTCTTCCTCGTCGTTTTCGGCCAGAACGGGGGACGCGTGGTGGGACCAGAGCTTCCAGCCGAGGGAGGTACGGCGGAAGACGTTCGTGGCGACGACGAGCTGGCCGACGAGGGGGCCGAGTTCCTCGCCGCCCTCGGGTGCGGGGCCGCCGCTGAGGATGTTCTCCGTGCAGGTCACGAGGGCGGTGTCACCGGTGACGGAGACGTGCACGTCGGTGAGGAAGAACTGGATGTAGTCGGTGTTCGCCATGATCAGCGCGTACGACCTGAGGACCTCGCCGCGGCCGGTGAGCACCGGCCAGCCCGGGTGCACGCAGGAGATCACGCCGACGTCCGCCGGGTCGTGGTAGGTCTCGTCGACGCCCAGGTCGGACGGGGCGAGCCAGAGCGAGGACAGCTCTTCGAAGTCGCCGCGCTCCATCGCCTCGTAGAAGGCGGTGTTGGCCTGTTCCACCTGCTCGACGTCGGTGTGGGGGGCGCTCACCGGGTTCCTTCCGGTGCGCTTTCCGCCGAACGCGCCCCCTCCACCGCCCGGGCCACCCGGACCGCGTCCGCCGTGGCGCGTACCTCGTGGACGCGCACCGCCCAGGCGCCGGCCTGGGCCGCCAGGGCGGAGACGGCGGCGGTGGCGGCGTCGCGTTCGCGGGCGGGCGGGGGAGCCCCTCCCGGTCCGGCCAGCACCCGGCCGAGGAACCGCTTGCGGGAGGCGGCGACCAGCAGCGGATGGCCCAGGGCGCGCAGGCGGCCGAGGTGGGCGAGGAGGGTGAGGTCGTGTTCGGCCTCCTTGGAGAAGCCGAGTCCGGGGTCGACGACGACGCGGTCGGGGGCGACGCCGCCCGCCAGGACTGCCTCCACGCGCGCGTGCAGTTCGTCGACGACCTCGGTGACGACGTCCTCGTACACGCCCTTGACGTTGCCGCCCTGGAGGAAGCCGCGCCAGTGCATGACGACGAAGGGGGCGCCCGCCTCGGCCACCACCGGGATCATCGCCGGGTCGGCGAGGCCGCCGCTGACGTCGTTGACGACGGCGGCGCCGGCCGCGAGGGCCTGTGCGGCGACCGAGGCGCGCATGGTGTCGACGGAGACGACGACGCCCTCGGAGGCGAGGCCGCGGACGACGGGGACGACGCGTCTGAGCTCCTCGTCCTCGTCGACGCGGGTGGCGCCGGGGCGGGTGGACTCGCCGCCGACGTCCACCAGGTCGGCGCCCTCGGCGACCAGCTCGAGCCCGTGCTTGACGGCGGCCGTGGTGTCGAAGAAGCGGCCGCCGTCGGAGAAGGAGTCGGGGGTGACGTTGACGACCCCCATGACCGCGCAGCGGTCCCATGCCGGAAGGCCCGCCACTCGGCCGCGCCCGCTCTCGTTGCTCATACGTTCAGCGTAGGCCCAGCCCGGGGAGGGCCGAGTACGGCCCACCCGGGGGCTTCGGCCCGGACCGGTTCGGGGTCACGCCGCCCGGACGTCGCGGACGTCGCGTTCCGCGAGCCCGTGGGAGCACGGGCGGGCGGCGGCGGTGGAGCGGCGGCGCAGGAAGCGCGGCAGCGGGAGGGCGAGGTCGACGAAGCCCTCCGCCTGCATGGCGGCGAAGCCGATGCGGGGCAGGTCGCCGGAGGCCCGGTAGACCACGAAGCGCGGCTCCCAGCGTGGCTGGAACTTGGCGTTGAACTTGTACAGCGACTCGATCTGGAACCACCGGGAGAGGAACACCAGCAGCCCGCGCCAGGCGCGCAGCACCGGCCCCGCGCCGATCTTCTCCCCGCGGGCGAGGGCGGAGCGGAACATCGCGAAGTTCAGCGACACGCGGGCGATGCCGAACTTCGGGGCCGCCTGGAGCGCGGCGACGATCAGCAGCTCGTTCATGCCGGGGTCGGCCGAGCGGTCGCGCCGCATCAAATCCAGCGAGACGCCGTCGGTGCCCCAGGGCACGAAGTGCAGGATCGCCTTGAGGTCGCCGTACGGGCCGGGCTGTTCGTCGGCCTTGTGCGCGGTGGCGATCAGGCAGTCGCCGTCGGCGGCGTCGCCGATGCGGCCGAGCGCCATGGAGAAGCCGCGCTCGGTGTCGGTGCCGCGCCAGTCCTCCGCCGCGCGCCGGATACGGTCGAGTTCGGCCTCGCCGAGGTCACGGATGCGCCGTACCCGGGTTTCGTAGCCGGCCCGCTCGATGCGCTTGACCATCTGGCGCACGTTGCGCATCGCGCGTCCGGCGAGCGAGAAATCCGCCACGTCCACCACCGCCTCGTCGCCCAGTTCGAGGGCGTCCAGGCCGGTCTCGCGGGTCCACACCTCGCCGCCCGTCTCCGAGCAGCCCATGACGGCGGGGGTCCAGGAGTGGGCCTTGGCCTCGTCCATGAACCGTTCGATGGCGCCGGGCCAGGCCTCGACGTCGCCGATCGGGTCACCGCTGGCGAGCATCACGCCGGACACCACCCGGTACGTCACCGCCGCCTTGCCGCTGGGCGAGAAGACGACCGCCTTGTCGCGGCGCAGCGCGAAGTGGCCGAGGGAGTCGCGTCCGCCGTGCTTGGCCAGCAGGGCCCGCAGCCGGGACTCGTCCTCCTCGGTCAGCTGGGCGGCCGGGTGTTCGGGGCGGAAGGCCAGGTAGACGGTGGTGACCGCGGTGATCCAGCCCAGGGCGCCGAGGGAGAAGGCGACCGTCCAGGAGGTGTTGCCCTGGTAGTCCACCGGGCCTTCGAAGCCGAACAGGCCGTAGATGACGTGGGTCAGCCGATCGGCCAGGCTCGGGTCGCCGACCAGCCGGTCGGGGTGGACGCTGACGATGACCAGTCCGAGGACGAGGGAACCGGCGCTCATGAGGACGAAGTTGGCGAGCGCGCGCCAGCGGCTGCGCGGATCGGGCAGGGCCGCGAACTCGGCGCGGTGGCGCAGCAGCGGTACGAGCAGGGCCAGCGAGATGACCATCCCGATGACGGAGTGCCGGTACACGAACTGCGCCACCGCGCCGGCCGGCAGCAGCGCCACCGCGGCCCGCCACGCCCGGCGCTTGCGCCGTTTGAGCCCGTGCGCGAGCAGCAGCAACAGCACGCCCGCGCTGAGCGAGAGCGCCGCGGCGAACGGGCCGAAGGAGCCCGGCAGCACCTCGGCCATGGCGTGCATACGGCTGTGACGGAAGCGCGGGAACACGCCCGCGGCAATGTCCAGCAGCCCCACGACCGCGCAGGCCCTGCCGATGAGCGCGGGGACGACCTCGGGACGCGGACCGCGGAAGACGCGCCGCGCCCGGCTTGATCGGCTCGGAACCCCGCCCGACATTTCCCCATCTATCCTGACAGACATCGCATCCCGTAGTTCTGCGAGAGACCTTGAGTCCGGCGCCCGTTTCGGGCATCCGGCGACATTGCGCCCTCTAGGACGGTGTCTCGGGGAAGGAGGTTCCTTCCTCGCCGGAAAGCCGGTTCAAAGCCCAGGGAAAGCCTGGGGCAAGCCCTTGCGACGATCGCGTGGGCGAGCCGCGGGCGGAAAGCGCAGGCAGGAACAGCTCATGGGTCTCACGAGCAACAATGTGCTGGTGGTGGCGATCGCGCTCGCCGTCCTGCTGTTCGTCGGCACGGTGTGGCTGTGGCCACGGCTGGCCCGGCGCGGCTGGCGGTCCGTCAGCGGGCGGGTCGGTCTGCTTCTCGCCACCCAGGTGACGCTCTTCGCCTCCGTGGGCATCGGCGCCAACCAGGCCTTCGGCTTCTACGCCAGCTGGGCCGACCTGCTCGGTCAGGAGACCGACCAGGGGATAGTCATCGACCACACGGCGGGCGGCGGCACCGGCGGTCCGCTCCAGGTGATCTCCACGCGGCGGGTGAACGGGTCGGGCGGAGCGCGGCCGCAGACGGCCGGACAGGTCCAGAAGGTCGACATCGTGGGCCGTACGACCCACATCGCCACACCGGCGTACGTCTACCTCCCCCCGGAGTACTTCCAGCCGCAGTACCGCACGCGTACGTTCCCCGCGTCCGTAGTCCTCACCGGATACCCCGGCACCGCACAGGCCCTGGTGGACAAACTGCACTACCCGCGTACGGCGCAGGACCTGGCCAAGGACGGGCGGATGCAGCCGATGATCCTGGTCATGCTGCGGCCGACGGTGGCGCCGCCGCGCGACACGGAGTGCGTGGACGTTCCGGGCGGCCCGCAGACGGAGACGTTCTTCGCCAAGGACCTGCCCGACGCCGTACTGGCCCACTACAGGGTGGGCAAGAAGCCCGGCAGCTGGGGGATCATCGGTGACTCCACGGGCGGGTACTGCGCGTTGAAGCTCGCCATGCACCACCCGAACGTGTACGCGGCCGGGGCGGGCCTGTCTCCGTACTACAAGGCGCCGATCGACCCGACGACCGGTGACCTCTTCCACGGTGACCGGAAACTGCGGAATCGTTCCGATCTGTGGTGGTGCCTCAAGCACGAGCCGGCCCCGGACACCTCACTGCTCGTCAGCAGCAGCAAGATCGGCGAATCCAACTACAAGGACACGCTCGAATTCATAGAGCGTGTGCGGGCCACGAACCTGACCCGGATCTCGTCGATCATCCTGGAGAGCGGCGGTCACAACTTCAACACCTGGCGGCGGGAGATCCCGGGGACGCTGCAGTGGATCAGCGGGCGGCTCAGCGACCGCTGAAAGGCCGTGTTTTTACGGGGGCGGCGCGCCAAGAATCGCCTACTCGCGGTAAGTTTCTGGCCATGCCACGTGGACGTCACCGCCATTCCCCGCCCCTGCACAGGCTGTTGCCCCCGTCGGCGATCGCAGGCGTCTCCGTCGTCTGCGCGCTGGGGCCCTGGGTGTTCTCGGAGCAGACGGTGCTGCGCGCCCTCGCCGCGGCCGCCGCGGCGACGGCGATCGCCGGTGCGGTCGTCATGCGCCGCTGGGACACGCAGGCGGGCAAGCAGGTGGCCGACCTCGTGCGCGCGCGGGCGGGTGACGAGTGGCGGTTCGAGGAGCGGGTCGCCGAACTGGAGACCGACCTCGAGGAGTCCCGCGAGCTGCGCGCCAAGCTGGAGCAGCGGCTGCGCGCCAAGCGGGCGGAGCTGGCGGGCCTGCGCAACGAGCACGCCGCGCTGCTGCGGCGGTACGCCACGGCGGAGACCGAGCGGGCCAGCGCGCTGGAGGGGCGGCGTCTGCTCGAGATAGAGGCCGGGCCGCCGTCTTCGTCGCTCGCCCTGCCGCCCGCGCGCGCGGCGGAGGACGATGCCGAGGCTGTGGCTGCCCCGGCCGAGGAGGAGAGCGCCGAGGCGGCCGTGGACGCCGTGACCGAGCCGGTGGCTCCCGGGGTGTTCTCGCCGCAGGGCTCCCAGTTGTTCCTGCGGGCCAAGGTGGCGCTGGGCCGGTTCGCCGCCGGTGACGAGACTCCCGGGGGCGAGGCCGAGGCCGTTGCCAAAGGGGATGGCGTCGACGAGGGCGTGACGGAAGCGGCCGGCCGGGAAGCGGCCCAGGAGGACGAGGTCCAGGGGCAGCCCGAGGCGGTCGACGGGCATCAGCGCGCGGCCGCCGCCACCGCCACGACGGCACCGGACGAGTCCGCGCCGCAGTCCGAATCGCAGCCCGAATCGCAGCTCGGTTCGCAGACCACGGGGCACTTCACGGTACCGACCGCGGTGGCCGTCGTACCGGCGACGCCCGTGCGGCGCCCGGCGGTCGAGGGCGGCTTCGATTTCTTCGGCACGCAGAAGGACTCGCCGTCCGACGCGCTGGACGCCGTGCAGAACGAGGACCTCGCCGACGTGGTCGGCCAGGAGGCCCTCGCCCTCCACAAGGCCGAGTCCGAGGCCGAGTTCAAGCCCGCCGACCCCGAGTCCCGGCGCATCGGCCAGGTCATCGACCTGACGGCCCACGACGAGACGGAGCAGATCGACCTCCAGGGCCTGCGCAGCGCGGCTTCCTGAAGTCTGTCCTGGGCGCGACGCGCCCTGGGGGGCTGCGCCCCCTGGACTCCCGTTCGGGGCGGGCACAGGCCCGGGGGTCAGGTCATCCACCGCTCCGGCCCCGCGTCCCGCCGACCCGTGCGGGACCGTTCCGCCTGGGCGTGGAGCAGCTCGGCCGCCTCCTGAGCGTCCCGCAGCCGGGCGGTCACGGTCTTGTCGGCTCCGGTGTCCACATGGATGTCGGCGACCCGCCACAGGCGTTCCCAGGGGCCCTGGGTGAGCCGGGTGCTCTGGACCTTGGCGTGCGGGACGAGGGCGAGGGTGCGGCGCAGGAGCCCGTGGCGGGCGGCGAAGACGGTGTCGGTGACCGCGAGCCCGTAGCCGCGCCACCACACCGGCACGCACCACCCGGCCCGCCGTGGCGGCCGGTCCGGCACCGAGGGCACGGTCACCCCGGGCAGCACACGCGCGACGACGGACTCCGCGACCGGGCGCGGAGCGACCGGTACCAGAACGGAGTTGGACGATCCGGCGACGTCCAGCTCCACCCGCACCCACCCGCGCCGCCGCCACAGCAGGGGCTGGACGATCCGCACCGTCTGCACCCGCCCCGGCGGCACCGTCTCGTGGGTGCGGTCCAGCAGCCCGTGGTCGATGCGCAGGCCGTCCGGGGACTCGGCGACCGTCCAGTCGTACTCCCCGACGAACCGCCCCGCGCTGCTCGCGCCCGCCGCGCCGAGCAGCGGCAGGCCGGTGGCGAGGACCGTCCACACGCTGTGGGTGGCCAGCCACAGCACGGGCGGTACGACGAGCGCGGCGGCCAGGGTGCCCCAGGTGGCGCCGGTCAGCAGCAGCGAGATCGCCAGCTCGCGCGGGGGCACGCGCAGCAGTTCGCGGGCCGGCGCCTCACCGACCTCGTGTGCCGTCTCCGGCGCGAAACCGGCCGCGCGCGCGAGCAGTTCGGCGCGCAGCGCGCGTGCCTCGGCCTCGCCCAGGAAGGCCAGTTCGTCCTTCTTGTCGGCGCCGACGACGTCGATCCGCAGCTTGGCGACGCCCGCCACGCGCGCGAGGAGCGGCTGGGTGACGTCGACGGCCTGGATCCGTTCCAGCCGGATGTGCGCGGTGCGCCGGAAGACGAGACCGGTGCGTATGCGCAGTTCGGTGTCGGTCACCGCGAAGTGGGTGAACCACCAGGACAGGAACCCGTAGAGGGAGGCGGCCGGGACCAGGACGGCGAGTCCGATCCAGAGCATGGTCGTGGTCAGCCTCGTCAGCTGTTCCTGCGCCTGGTTCGGGTCGTGCACGGCCCACCCGGCGAGCACGGCGACCGGCGCCCACGCCCGCCGGAACGGCGTCACCGGGTGCAGCCGCCGCTCGGCCACGGCCCGCCCCGGCCGTATGCCGTCGGCGGCGTCCGGCGCCGTCACAGCCCCGCCGACCGGGCTTCGCCCAGCTCGGTGAGCCGGTCGCGCAGCCGCTCCGCCTCGGCCGGGTCGAGGCCGGGGATGGCCGCGTCGGTCGCGGCGGCGGCGGTGTGCAGCTGCACACCGGCCAGCCCGAAGCGCCGTCCCACCGGCCCGGAGGTCACCTCGACCAGCTGCATCCGCCCGTACGGTACGACGGTCTCCTCACGCCACAGCACTCCGCGGCTGATCAGCAGGTCGTCGGCGCGCTCGGCATAGCGCCAGGACCGCCAGTTGCGGCCGAGCAGCACCCAGCCCCACGCCATCAGGGCCAGCGGCAGCAGCGCGAACGCGGCCCAGGCGGGCCCGGCGAGCAGTCCGAGCGGCAGCCCCACGGCGAGGGCCACCACGCCCAGCCACACCACCAGCAACAGCCGCCGCATCCGCAGCAGGCCCGCGGGCAGCCCCCGCCACTCCGGCTCGGCGGCCGTCACCGCGCCGCACTCCCCGTTCTCCCCGCTCCCCGTCTCCATGCCGCCAGCCTACGTAGGGGAGACTGGGTCCATGACGTCCATGACCCCCGCGACGGAGACCACGGTCGGGATCGGCGGTGCCGCGGAAAGCACCGACATGGTGCTGAACATCGGCCCCCAGCACCCGTCCACGCACGGCGTGCTGCGGCTCAAGCTCGTGCTGGACGGCGAGCGCATCCTGCGCGCGGAACCGGTGATCGGCTATATGCACCGGGGCGCGGAGAAGCTCTTCGAGGCGCGCGACTACCGCCAGATCATCATGCTCGCCAACCGCCACGACTGGCTGTCGGCCTTCTCCAACGAGCTGGGCGTGGTGCTCGCCGTGGAGCGGATGCTGGGCATGGAGGTCCCCGCGCGCGCGGTGTGGACGCGCACCCTGCTGGCCGAGCTGAACCGGGTGCTGAACCATCTGATGTTCCTCGGCTCCTATCCGCTGGAGCTGGGCGGCATCACCCCGGTCTTCTACGCGTTCCGGGAGCGCGAGGTGCTCCAGAACGTCATGGAGGAGGTCTCCGGCGGGCGCATGCACTACATGTTCAACCGCGTCGGCGGCCTGAAGGAGGACCTGCCGGCCGGCTGGGCCGCACGCGCGCGCGGCGCCGTCGCCGCCGTGCGCTCGCGCATGGACGTCTTCGACGACCTGGTCCTCGGCAACGAGATCTTCCGGGGCCGCACCCGGGACGTGGGGGTGCTCGCGCCGGAGCACGTGCACGCCTACGGCGTGAGCGGCCCCATCGCGCGCGCCTCCGGCGTCGACTTCGACCTGCGGCGCGACGAGCCGTACCTGGCGTACGGGGAACTGCAGGACACCCTGGAGGTGGTGACCCGGACCGAGGGCGACTGCCTCGCCCGCTTCGAGTGCCTCCTGGCCCAGACCCACAACGCGCTGGACCTGGCCGACGCCTGCCTCGACCGGCTCGCCGAGCTACCGCCCGGGCCGATCAACCAGCGGCTCCCGAAGGTGCTGAAGGCGCCGGAGGGCCACACCTACGCGTGGACCGAGAACCCCCTCGGCATCAACGGCTACTACCTGGTCAGCAAGGGCGAGAAGACCCCGTACCGGCTGAAGCTGCGCTCGGCCTCGTACAACAACATCCAGGCGCTGACCGAGCTGCTGCCCGGGACGCTGGTGGCGGACATGGTGGCGATCCTGGGCTCAATGTTCTTCGTGGTCGGGGACATCGACAAATAGGCCGAGTGCGTTCGGGAGCCCGACCGGCTGGAGCAGCCACCCGAAGTCCCCGAGGCCGCCCGGCGCGATCAGCTCGGCGGCCTCACCGGCGCTTGTGAGGGCGCGTACGTACTCCGAGGGGTTCGTCGAGGCGAGCGCGAGCGGGGGGCGCGTACCTGCGAGACCTAGGGCGCGCAGGGCATCCCGTTGGGAGATCAGGCGTGCGCCGGGGAGCGTGTGGGGCTGGGGGAGCGCCGCGCACGCGTCCAGTGCCACATGTGCCGTGATGTCGCACGACCCGTCCGGCACGGGCGCCGTCTCGCGCCCCTCCCGGAAGCCGGTGAGCGTCCCGAACGGGGGCCGGGTGTCCGCTGTGTGCGCGTAGTCCACGGCGACCGCGAGCCCCCGCTCGACGCGCGCCACGGCGGACGCCCACGCGGTGTCCCTGGGCAGCCCGATCTCCGCGCGCAGCCCCTCCTCGGCCGGCAGCGGCCACCACCGCGCGAGCCACTCGGCCTCCGCCCCCGACACGGGCTCCCCGAGCCGCTCGCGCCCGTCCGCCCGCACCAGCACCCGCCGGGGCACGCCCGCCGAGTCCACCTCCGCGAGCTCCACGGGTACGTTGTCCAGCCACTCGTTGGCGAACAGCAGCCCCCGGATCCGCTCGGGCGGCTCGCTCAGCCAGGTGATCCGGCCGTCGAGCCCCGCCGGACGGCCGGCCAGCTCGACGCCGTACCCGCGCGCGCGGGCGGCCACCTCGGCGGGCAGCGCGGCGAGCACACCCGTGACCAGCTCGCCCCGCCCGGCCCCCATGTCCACGAAGTCCAGCGTCCCGGGCCGCCCCAGCGCCTCGTCCACCCGGCACAGCAGCCGCGCCACGGCCCGCGCGAACAGCGGCGACGCGTGGACGGACGTACGGAAGTGACCCGCCGGTCCCTCGGGCCGCCGGTAGAAGCCGCCCGGACCGTACAGGGCCCCCTCGGTGGCCGCCCGCCAGCCCTGCCACTCGCCGGTGCTGTCGCCGCTGTTCTCGCCGCTGTTCTCGTCCGTCACCGGGACAGACTAGGGCGGCCCCGCACGCACAGATGATCACGTCCTCCACCTTGCGGAGTACGCGCGCCGGGAACGGATCGGCCCTCCGGTTGACTCCCGCACCCTGCGCGTTTCCCTACTCTGGGTTACGTGCAGCGCCTCTATGACTTCCTCCGCAGGCACCCGATGTGGGTCGACACCTTCTGGGCCGTCGTCCTGTTCGGGATTTCCGGCGTGAGCGTGACCAGCGTCAACGGGGCGCCCCACCACCACGGATCGGTCGCCGCCGGACTGGCCGTCTCCGCCGTGCTGTGCGTTGTCGTCGCGCTGCGCCGCCGCTTTCCGGAGCCGATGCTGCTGGTGACCGCCGCGACCGGACTGGCGCAGCTGATCCTGGACGTCGAGACGACGGTCGCCGACTTCGCCATGCTGGTGATCACCTACACGGTCGCCGCCGTCGGTGAGCGCTGGGTCTCCCGCTTCGCCCTGGTCATCGGCCTGTGCGCGGCGCCCTTGGCGCAGATCCGCTGGCCGGAGCAGGACGCGAGCTTCATCGGCAAGGTCGCGATCACGGTGTTCCAGACGGTGCCGTTCGCCCTCGCCTGGGTGCTCGGCGACTCCATGCGCACCCGCCGCGCCTACTTCGCGCAGCTGGAGGAGCGCGCCTCGCGCCTGGAGAAGGAGCGCGAGGCACAGGCCAAGGTCGCCGTCGCCGCCGAACGCGCCCGGATCGCGCGCGAGCTGCACGACGTGGTCGCGCACAACGTGTCGGTGATGGTGGTGCAGGCCGACGGCGCCGCCTACGTCCTGGACGCCGCGCCCGACCAGGCGAAGAAGGCCCTGGAGACGATCTCCTCCACCGGCCGCCAGGCCCTCGCCGAGATGCGCCGCCTGCTGGGCGTGCTGCGCACCGGCGAGCACCAGGAGAGCGGCGAGTACGTCCCGCAGCCCGATGTGGAGCAGATCGACGACCTGGTCGAGAAGTGCCGCAGCTCCGGCCTGCCCGTCGACTTCAGGGTCGAGGGCACCCCGCGTCCGCTGCCCAGCGGCGTCGAGCTCACCGCGTACCGCATCGTGCAGGAGGCGCTGACCAACACCCGTAAGCACGGCGGTCCGAACGCGGGCGCGAGCGTGCGGCTGGTCTACTTCGACGACGGGCTCGGCCTGCTCGTCGAGGACGACGGCAAGGGCGCCCCGCACGAGCTGTACGAGGAGGGCGGCGCCGACGGCCAGGGCCACGGGCTGATCGGCATGCGCGAGCGGGTCGGCATGGTCGGCGGCACTCTGGACGCGGGCCCCCGCCCCGGTGGAGGCTTCCGCATCAGCGCCCTGCTGCCGCTCAAACCGGCGCACTGACGCCGAAGTACGCCCCTGTTGACACCTGTCACGCCCGCGCACGACCGCACGCCCCCTTGCTGAACGAACGGAAGAGGACCCCGATGACGATCCGCGTGATGCTCGTCGACGACCAGGTGCTGCTGCGCACCGGGTTCCGGATGGTGCTCGCCGCCCAGCCGGACATGGAGGTCGTCGCCGAGGCGGGCGACGGCGTCGAGGCCCTCCAGGTGCTGCGCTCGACCGCGGTCGACGTGATCCTGATGGACGTGCGCATGCCCAAACTGGACGGCGTGGAGACCACCCGCCGCGTCTGCGCCGAGCCCGATCCGCCGAAGGTGCTGATCCTGACCACCTTCGACCTCGACGAGTACGCGTTCTCCGGGCTGAAGGCGGGCGCCTCCGGCTTCATGCTCAAGGACGTGCCGCCCGGCGACCTGCTCACCGCCATCCGCTCCGTGCACAGCGGCGACGCCGTCGTCGCCCCCTCCACCACCCGCCGCCTGCTGGACCGCTTCGCGCCGATGCTGCCCTCCGCCGGCAAGGAGCCCCGGCACAAGGAGCTTCAGCGGCTCACCGACCGCGAGCGCGAGGTGATGGTGCTGGTCGCCCAGGGCCTGTCGAACGGCGAGATCGCCGCCCGGCTGGTGCTGTCCGAGGCGACCGTGAAGACCCATGTGGGCCGCATCCTGACCAAACTGGGCCTCAGGGACCGGGTGCAGGTGGTGGTCCTGGCGTACGAGACCGGGCTCGTCCGGGCCGGCGGACTCGGCTGACCCGCCCCGGCGGCCGGGCGGGCGTCGATAGGGTCGGCGCATGCTCCTGTGGATCAACGGCCCCTTCGGGGGCGGCAAGACACAGACCGCACACGAGATACAGCGCCGCCTGCCCGGCAGCGTCATCTGCGACCCTGAGCACGCCGGTTTCGGCCTGCGCCGCACGCTCCCGCCCGAACTGCGCGGAGACTTCCAGGACTTGGTCTCCTGGCGGCAGGGCGTCGTCGAAGTCCTCGACCTCGCCCTCACCAAGCACCACGGCGTGGTCATCGCCCCCATGACGGTCACCGACTCCGGCTACTTCGCCGAGACCGTCGGCCGCCTGCGCGAACTCGGCCACGACGTACGGCACTTCACCCTGCTCGCCGAACGCGAGACCGTGCTGAAGCGGCTGCGCGAGCGCGGCTTCGGGCACCTCCTGCAGTTCATGGGCGGGAAGAACGCCGGGCTGGGCCGGGAGACCTGGGCGGTGAGCCGGCTGGACCACTGCCTGGAGCGGCTGCGCGAGCCGGAGTTCGCCGAGCACCTGTGGACGGACCACTCCACCGTGCCGAAGACGGCGGACCGCGTCGCCGTACTGGCCGGGCTCACCCTGCGCCCCAACCACGAGGGCGCCCTGCGGACCCGGCTGCGGCAGACGGGCGTGGGGCTGCGGCACATCCGGTTCGACTGAGCGGGCCCCGCGGCTACGCCCGCTTCGGCAGCCGGGCCACGAAGTCCGCGACCGCCGCCTTCACGTCGGCGGCCGTCCACCGAAGACCCGCGGCGCGGACGACGACCTCGGTGAAGGCCAGACCCGGCCCGCCGCGCAGCCAGCCGACGGGGAACAGTAGGGTGCCCGTCTCCTCGGCCTGGCGGACCGCCGCCTCCGACAGCACGTCGGGGTCGTACGGCAGCCACACCTGGAACTCGTGCGTGTGCGGCTCCTCCGGGTGGACCCGCGCCCAGGGCAGCCCGGCCGCGGCGAACCCCTCGCGCAGCGCGGCGGCCACCACGCGCGCGTGCCGCACGTACTCCGGCAGCCGGGGCAGTTCCCGGTCCAGTCCGACGAGCGCCGACAGCGCGGTGGGGAACTGCTGGAAGACCATGCCGCCGTACCGGTGCCGCCAGGTCTTCGCCTCCTCCACCAGCGTCCTCGGGCCGGCCAGGGCGGCGCCGCCGAAGCCGTCGAGGGACTTGTAGAACGACACGTAGACGCTGTCCGCCAGGCCCGCGATCTCCTCCAGGGGCCGCCCGAAGTGCACGGTGGTCTCCCACAGGCGCGCGCCGTCGAAGTGCACCACCGCGTCGCGGTCCCGGGCCGCCGCGACGACCTCGGTGAGCTCCTCCCAGGTGGGCAGCACGAAACCGGCGTCCCTGAGGGGCAGCTCCAGCATCAGCGCCCCGAACGGCTCGTCGAAGCCGCGTATCTCCTCGGCCGTGGGCAGCCGGGGCTCATCGGTCACCCGGACCGGGCGCAACCCGCTGACCTCGCTGAACGCGTTCCGCTCGTACAACTCGGGGTGCGCCAGCGCGTGCAGGGCGACGGTGGGGTTGCCGGTGCGGCCCGCCCAGCAGCGCAAGCCCACCTGCTGGGCCATCGTGCCGGTCGGGAAGAACGCGGCGGCCTCGGTGCCCAGCAGCGCGGCGACCCGGTCCTCCAGGGCGGCCACGACCCCGTCGCCGTACATGTCCGCCGGCTCGTCCAGGTCGTACACCTGGGGCGCCGCCTCCTGCAGACTCGCCAGACGCTCCCCGATCGAGGTCCGGAAGCCCCCGCGCGACAGCACACGCGTGGCCTGCCGGAAGGCGGCCGAGCGCCGCTCCCGCAACCGCTCCCGCGCGGACTGTCCGCTGCCCTGTTCCGCCGTATCGCTCATGCCCCGGATCATGCCGTGCCCCGCCTTGGGACGGCACCGGATTTCCAGCCCGCGGGCGCTGCGGGAAGGCCGAACGGCCACCCACAGCCTGTGGACAACCGACCGGCCCCCGACCCGATCGCGTTAACATGACGAGAAATCGTCCGGTACCCAGAGCGGACTGGAACGGGAAGGCCTCCGTCGCGTGACTACAGTCCACCAGCAAGACTCCAAGGACCGCCCCGCGCGGCTCACCGTCGGCGTCGTCGGAGCCGGCCGCGTGGGCCCCGCGCTCGCCGCGTCCCTCCAGCTCGCCGGACACCGTCCGGTGGCCGTCTCCGCGGTCTCCGACACCTCCCGGCGGCGGGCCGCGCTGCTGCTGCCGGACGTGCCGGTCGTACCGCCCGCCGAGGTCCTCCAGCGCGCCGACCTGGTGCTGCTGACCGTCCCGGACGACACCCTGCCCGGCCTCGTCACAGGCCTCGCCGAGACCGGGGCGGTACGCCCGGGACAGCTGCTCGTGCACACCTCCGGGCGGTACGGCGCGAGGGTGCTGGACCCCGCCCTGCGCGCGGGCGCGCTGCCGCTGGCCCTGCACCCCGCGATGACCTTCACCGGCACCCCCGTCGACGTCCAGCGGCTGGCCGGCTGCTCCTTCGGGGTCACCGCGCCCGAGGAACTGCGGCTGGCCGCCGAGGCCCTCGTGATCGAGATGGGCGGCGAGCCCGAGTGGATCGCCGAGGAGAACCGCGCGCTGTACCACACCGCCCTCGCCCTGGGCGCGAACCACCTGGTCACCCTGGTCGCCCAGTCCATGGAGCTGCTGCGCACGGCCGGCGTCGAGGCCCCCGACCGGATGCTCGGCCCGCTGCTCGGCGCCGCCCTGGACAACGCCCTGCGCTCCGGTGACGCGGCACTGACCGGCCCCGTCGCGCGGGGGGACGCGGGCACCGTCGCCGCGCACGTCGCCGAACTGCGCGCGCACGCCCCGCAGACCGTCGCCGGCTATCTGGCGATGGCCCGCGCCACCGCCGACCGCGCGCTCGCCCAGGGCCTGCTGAAGCCGGAGCTCGCGGAGGACCTCCTCGGGGTACTCGCCGACGGGGCCGCCCCGGCCGGCGGCGCGGACGGCGCCGACGGGGACGCCCGATGAACCGGGCCGGGCCGAAGACCGCGAAGGAGGGCCGCCCGACGACGTGCGCGCCCGGGAACGGAGACCTGCGATGACCGCCGCCCTGCTGAGCACCGCCGACGAGCTGCACGCGCGCGTGCGCCACGGTCGCCGCGCCGTCGTGATGACCATGGGCGCCCTGCACGAGGGCCACGCCACGCTGATCCGCACCGCGCGCGAGATCGCCGGGCGGGACGGCGAGGTCGTGGTCACCGTCTTCGTCAACCCGCTGCAGTTCGGCGCCGGCGAGGACCTCGACCGCTACCCGCGCACCCTCGACGCCGACCTCAAGCTCGCCGAGCAGTCCGGCGCGGACGCCGTCTTCGCCCCCGCCGTGGACGAGGTCTACCCGGGCGGCGAACCCCAGGTGCGTATCAGCGCGGGCCCCATGGGCGAACGCCTGGAGGGCGCCTCCCGCCCCGGGCACTTCGACGGCATGCTCACGGTCGTCGCCAAGCTGCTGCACCTCACCCGCCCCGACGTGGCCCTGTACGGCCAGAAGGACGCCCAGCAGCTGGCCCTGATCCGGCGCATGGTGCGGGACCTGAACTTCGGCGTCGAGATCGTCGGCGTACCGACCGTGCGCGAGGACGACGGCCTGGCCCTCTCCAGCCGCAACCGCTACCTCTCGCCCCAGGAACGGCGCACGGCCCTGGCCCTCTCGCAGGCCCTGTTCGCGGGCCGCGACCGGCACGTCGCCCAGGAGGCGCTGCTCGCACGGGCCCGCGAGGTGCCCGCCACGCACGCGCGTGCCGAGGCGCTCAGCGCCATAGGGGAGTCCCGCGCGGCGGCCGACGCGCACGCCGTCGCCAAGGCCGCCCCCGGTGGCCCGGCAGCCGTCCGCGCGGCGGCCCGCCAGGTCCTCGACGAGGGCGCCCGCCTCGACCCGCCGCTCGAACTGGACTACCTCGCGCTGGTCGACCCGTCCGACTTCACCGAGATCGGCGCCGACTTCACCGGCGAGGCCGTCCTCGCCGTCGCCGCCCGGGTCGGGACGACCCGGCTGATCGACAACCTCCCCCTCACCTTCGGAACGCTCGGAGCCGCCTCGTGACCAGCACAGGCATACGACTGCACGCGCCCGCCCCCGGGTGGTCCATCGCCGCGGACGTGGTGGTCGTCGGCTCCGGAGTGGCCGGCCTCACCGCGGCCCTGCGCTGCGAGGCGGCCGGCCTGACGACCGTCGTCGTCACCAAGGCCCGCCTCGACGACGGTTCCACCCGCTGGGCGCAGGGCGGCATCGCCGCGGCCCTGGGCGAGGGCGACACCCCCGAACAGCACCTGGACGACACCCTGGTGGCGGGCGCGGGCCTGTGCGACGAGGAGGCCGTACGGATCCTCGTCACCGAGGGCCCCGACGCGGTACGGCGGCTGATCTCCACCGGCGCCCACTTCGACACCGACGACGAGGGCGACATCCAGCTCACCCGCGAGGGCGGCCACCACCGCCGCCGCATCGCGCACGCCGGCGGCGACGCGACCGGCGCGGAGATCTCCCGGGCGCTCGTCGAGGCGGTACGCGCGCGTGGCCTGCGCACCATCGAGAACGCGCTGGTCCTGGACCTGCTCACGGACGCCGACGGCCGCACCGCGGGCGTCACCCTGCACGTGATGGGCGAGGGCCAGCACGACGGCGTCGGCGCCGTGCACGCGCCCGCCGTGGTCCTCGCGACCGGCGGCATGGGCCAGGTCTTCTCCGCGACCACCAACCCGTCCGTGTCGACGGGCGACGGCGTGGCCCTCGCGCTGCGCGCCGGCGCGGAGGTCTCCGACCTCGAGTTCGTGCAGTTCCACCCCACCGTGCTGTTCCTCGGCGCCGACGCCGAGGGCCAGCAGCCCCTGGTCTCCGAGGCGGTACGGGGCGAGGGCGCCCACCTGGTCGACGGCGACGGCGTGCGCTTCATGGTCGGGCAGCACGAGCTGGCCGAGCTGGCACCCCGGGACATCGTCGCCAAGGGCATCATGCGGCGGATGCAGGAGCAGGACGCCGAGCACATGTTCCTCGACGCCCGGCACTTCGGCGCCCGGATGTGGGAGCACCGCTTCCCGACCATCCTGGCCGCCTGCCGCGCGAACGGCATCGACCCGGTCACCGAGCCCGTGCCGGTCGCCCCGGCCGCCCACTACGCCTCCGGCGGCGTGCGCACCGACTCCCACGGCCGGACGACCGTCCCGGGCCTGTACGCGTGCGGCGAGGTCGCCTGCACCGGGGTGCACGGCGCCAACCGGCTCGCCTCCAACTCCCTCCTGGAGGGTCTGGTCTACGCCGAGCGCATCGCCGCCGACATCGCGGCGAGCCACGCGGACGACGGCCTCCACGCGCGCGTGCCCGCGCCCGTCCCGGACCCGGAGAAGCCGGCCCACCCCCTGCTCGCCGCCGAGGCCCGTTTCGCCATCCAGCGGATCATGACCGAGGGCGCGGGCGTGCTGCGCTCGGGGGACTCGCTGGCCAAGGCCGCCGACCAGCTCCAGCGGCTGCACGCCGAGGCCCGCGACGCCCTCGCCGAGAACGGCAAGACCGCCGAGCCCGGCGTCGACACCTGGGAGGCCACCAACCTCTCCTGCGTGGCCCGTGTCCTGGTCGCCGCCGCCCGGCTGCGCGAGGAGACCCGCGGCTGCCACTGGCGCGAGGACCGGGCCGACCGCGACGACGCGAACTGGCGCCGCCACATCGTCGTACGGCTGAATCCGGACCGGACGCTGGCCGTAAGCACCACGGACACCGCAGACTTCCCCCCTACCCGGCAGCACCAGCGTCCCCAGGAGCAGTGAGTCACGTGAGCACCCCCGACCTTCCCCTCGCCTCGTCCGGCGGCTGCGGCGACGGCTGCGCCTGCGGCGCCGGCGGCGACGAGGGATACGACGAGTACGTGGAGTGCGGGCTCGACCCCGCCCTCGCGCAGCTCCTGACCGACGCCGGACTCGACCCGGTGGAGGTCGAGGACATCGCCACCGTCGCGATCCAGGAGGACCTCGCCCACGGCGTGGACGTGACGACGGTCGCGACCATCCCCGAGGACGCGGTCGCCACCGCCGACTTCACCGCCCGTGAGGCGGGCGTGGTGGCCGGTCTCAGGGTCGCCGAGGCCGTGGTCTCGGTGGTCTGCTCCGACGAGTTCGAGGTCGAGCGGCACGTCGAGGACGGTGACCGGGTCGCGGCCGGGCAGAAGCTGCTGTCGGTCACCACGCGTACCCGCGACCTGCTGACGGCCGAGCGCAGCGCGCTGAACCTGCTGTGCCGCCTGTCGGGCATCGCCACCGCCACGCGCGCGTGGGCGGACGCGCTGGAGGGCACCAAGGCGAAGGTGCGGGACACCCGCAAGACCACCCCGGGCCTCAGGGCGCTGGAGAAGTTCGCGGTGCGCTGCGGCGGGGGCGTCAACCACCGCATGTCGCTCTCGGACGCGGCCCTGGTGAAGGACAACCACGTGGTCGCCGCGGGCGGGGTCGGGCAGGCCTTCAAGGCCGTACGGGAGGCCTTCCCCGAGGTGCCGATCGAGGTCGAGGTCGACACCCTGCACCAGCTGCGCGAGGTCGTGGACGCGGGCGCCGACCTGATCCTTCTGGACAACTTCACGCCGATGGAGTGCGAGGAGGCCGTGGCGATCGTCGGGGGCCGGGCGCTGCTGGAGGCGTCCGGGCGGCTCACCCTGGACAACGCCCGGGCGTACGCCGACACCGGCGTCGACTTCCTCGCCGTGGGGGCCCTGACCCACTCCTCGCCGATCCTGGACATCGGCCTGGACCTGCGCGAGGCGGAGTAACGGCCATGCTCCTCACGATCGACGTGGGCAACACGCACACCGTTCTGGGCCTGTTCGACGGTGAGGACATCGTCGAGCACTGGCGGATCTCCACGGACGCGCGCCGTACGGCGGACGAGCTGGCGGTGCTGCTGCAGGGCCTGATGGGCATGCACCCGCTGCTCGGCGAGGAGCTCGGGGACGGGATCGACGGCATCGCGATCTGCGCGACCGTGCCGTCGGTGCTGCACGAGCTGCGCGAGGTGACGCGGCGCTACTACGGCGACGTGCCGGCGGTGCTGGTCGAGCCCGGTGTGAAGACGGGTGTGCCGATCCTCACCGACAACCCCAAGGAGGTCGGGGCGGACCGGATCATCAACGCGGTGGCCGCCGTCGAGCTGTACGGGGGCCCCGCGATCGTCGTGGACTTCGGTACGGCCACGACCTTCGACGCGGTGTCCGCGCGCGGGGAGTACGTGGGCGGGGTCATCGCCCCCGGTATCGAGATCTCGGTCGAGGCGCTGGGCGTCAAGGGCGCGCAGCTGCGGAAGATCGAGGTGGCCCGGCCGCGGAGCGTGATCGGCAAGAACACGGTCGAGGCGATGCAGGCGGGCATCGTGTACGGGTTCGCCGGGCAGGTCGACGGTGTGGTGAGCCGCATGGCGCGGGAACTGGCCACCGACCCGGAGGAGGTCACCGTGATCGCCACCGGCGGGCTCGCGCCGATGGTGCTGGGCGAGTCCTCGGTCATCGACGAACACGAGCCGTGGCTGACGCTGGTCGGGCTGCGCCTGGTGTACGAGCGGAACGTGTCCCGGATGTGAGGGAGGGCGCGGCGCGGGCGCCGGCCCGTCCTGGAACGCCGGACGGCCCGGGAGGGCGAATCCCCCGCGCCACACCCGCCTCATGTGTCGGGTTTGTCTGATTAGCGCGTATCGTCGGCGCATGCCCACGCCCTACGGATCCCGCGGCGGCATGGCGTTCGGCGTGGAGGAGCTGCGTGTGCTCCGCCGCGCTCTCGCCCTCGCCCTTCACCCCGGCCCGGTCTCGGCCGAGGACGTCCAGGACTGTCTCCGGCTCGCCGAGTGGCTCGACGAGGCGATGCGCGAGGGTGCCCGGCTGCGCGCCTTCCTGGTGGCGGACGTCGCCCGGTACCGGGCCGCGCTGCCCGGTACGGCCGTCGGTTACCTCGCGCTCCTGGAGGAGGCGCTGAGCGCCGGACACGGCCCGACGCCGGACGACCTGGCCGCGCTGGGGGCCCTGCGCGGGAATCCGGCCGCGGCGGCCCTCCTGAAGAGGTGCCAGGCCCAGCCGCCGCGGGCCGCGGCCGTCCCGGCCCGCCGTACGCGGCTGTCGGTCCTGCCGGGCTGCCGGACCGCCGCCCCGGTGGCGGACGCCGGTGAGCGGCCCGCGGAGAAGCCCGCCGAGAAGCCCGTGCGCAAGCCCGCCGAGCGTCCGGCCACCGAGCCCGCCCCGCCCCGGCCGTCCCGCCCCATCCCGACCCCGGGCGAGGTCTTCCCGCGCCGCAAACCGACTCCGCCGCCCGCGGACCGGGCCCAGCGGCTCGCCGCCGTCTGAGCCCTGGCTACTCTGGAGACATGGACTACGTCTCCGCGCTCGTGCCCCCGGTCGTCATGGCCGTGTTCTTCATCGGTGTGATCCGGGTCATCGTGAAGACCCAGGGCGGGGCCGCCAAGGCCAAGGAGGACGCGGCCGTCGACGCCGCGCTCGCGCGCACGGAGGGTGCCCGGCAGGCCTCCGCGGGCACCGACGCCTGAGGCCCACCGGGCCTCGTACGTGGCGTACGGCTCTCACACGCACACCGCGCGTGAGCCGTACGCCCTTTTTGTTCATGTTTGTTGTTGAAAACGCACGTCCGCCACGCCATTGCCTGGATCTCCCACTATTGTTCTGAGCTGTGCCTCGCCCATTGGGAGAACTCGAAGACGCGGTCATGACGCGGGTGTGGAAGTGGAACCGCCCGGTGACCGTTCGAGAAGTCCTGGAAGACCTTCAGCGGGAACGGTCCATCGCGTACACCACGGTGATGACCGTTTTGGACAATCTCCATCAGAAGGGCTGGGTGCGCCGTGAGGCGGAAGGCCGGGCCTATCGATATGAGGCGGTCTCCACACGGGCCGCCTACGCGGCCGCTCTCATGAACGATGCCTGGTCGCAGAGCGACAACCCGGCCGCCGCTCTCGTCGCCTTCTTCGGGATGATGAGCGACGAACAGCGCCAGGCCCTCAGTGACGCCGTACGCATCGTCCAGGGCCCCAGGGATAGCGCCCCGGCGGATACCGGCCCGGATACCGGCGGGGAGAACCCCGGCTCGGCACAGGAGGGCGGCGGGCGATAGCGTCCGCTCATGTCAGCAGAGCGCCCCGAAGTCACCGCGAAAGCCATCACCGTCCGGCGGGCGAGGACCAGCGATGTCCCGGCCGTGCGCCGCCTCCTCGACGTGTACGTCCGAGACCGCATCCTGCTCGACAAAGCGACGGTCACGCTTTACGAGGACATCCAGGAGTTCTGGATCGCGGAACGCGACGACAACGCCGAGGTGGTCGGCTGCGGCGCACTGCACGTGATGTGGGAAGACCTCGCGGAAGTGCGCACTCTCGCGGTGAAGCCCGGCCTGAAGGGCGCCGGCGTGGGCCACCGGGTGCTGGAGAAGTTGCTGGAGACCGCCCGCTGGCTCGGCGTTCGCCGCGTTTTCTGTCTGACCTTCGAAGTGGACTTCTTCGGGAAGCACGGCTTCGTGGAGATCGGTGAGACACCCGTCGACACCGATGTCTACACGGAGCTGTTGCGTTCCTATGACGAGGGCGTCGCGGAGTTCCTCGGTCTCGAACGAGTGAAACCGAACACCTTGGGCAACAGCCGGATGCTTCTGCATCTGTGATCACCCGGCATTGCCCACGCGCCCTATGTCCGAAACGCGCACGTTTCCGATCGTGCGGTGGCCCCTGAGTCTCTCCCAGGGGTTTGTGTTTTTCCGGCAAAAGCGGTTTGCTTTCCGACGTACTGCAGTACTGCATATAACAGGGGGCGGCGAAACGGCGGACGCCGCACACCCCCGGCCCAAACGCTTTCGATGAAAGGAAATCCGGTGGCACAGAAGGTTCAGGTCCTTCTTGTCGACGACCTCGACGGCGGCGAGGCGGACGAGACCGTGACGTTCGCGCTGGACGGCAAGACGTACGAGATCGATCTCACGACCGCCAATGCGGACAAGCTGCGCGGCCTTCTCGACCCCTATGTGAAGGGCGGTCGTCGTACCGGAGGCCGTTCCGCGGGCGGGCGCGGAAAGGCCCGTGCCGCTTCCGGCGGCAGCCAGGACACCGCGCAGATCCGCGCCTGGGCCAAGGAGAACGGTTACGAGGTCAACGACCGCGGCCGTGTTCCCGCGTCCATCCGCGAGGCCTACGAGAAGGCCAACGGCTGAGCGCACGCGCGCCGCAGCCGGACTCGGTGACAGTGCGTTGCCACCGTGTCCACCAGTCGCACGAGATCCGGGGCGCCCGCATCGCCCCCCATGGCCGACAGCGTCGGCAGCGAGGCCTCGACCTCGCACCCCGGCTCGGGGGGCCGCAGCCATACGGCGGCCCCCTGGAAGGCGCCCGGGACGGTCACGGCACCGGAACGGGCCGGGGGAAGCGGTCGGACCTCGGTCGAGGCCGGCTCGGGAGGCGCCGGAGCCTCCATGTGCCCGCCCGCGCCCAGCGCCACGAGGTCCAGCGCCAGCGAGCCCCACTCCAGCCAGTCCAGCAGTCCCGGCAGTTCCTCCGTGCTGCCCGCGGCCACCAGCAGCCGCATCCGGTCGCCCCGCACCGCCACCGGAGAGCCCGGCCCCAGCCGCCTGAGCGCCGCCGCCCCCGCCTCGGCCGGGACGTCCAGGACGTCGAAGCGCAGGCCGGTGACGAGCCGTACCGGCTCCCCGGGCACTGTTTCCCAGCCCAGTTCGTTCTCGTACCAGTCCCGGACCGGAGTTGTCTCGGCATTCCGGGATCTCCGAGAACTCTGCGAACCCCGAGAGCTCGGGGAATTTCCGGAATTCCGAGCATCCCGCGTCTTCCGGGCGATTCGATCGTCCGGGTCGAGCGGGCGACGAGGGAGGGGGACCATGGGGACTGTGCCAACCATGCACAGCGCAACCGTCGAAACGGCCCTCAAGTTACGCTGGGTGGCCGGATGGCCGCGCCGGGTGCCCCGTCAAGGGGGCGCTCGGGGGTGCGGGGAGGCGCAAGGTTGTTCGCCCATAGCGGAGGGAAAGGGTGCGCGCGGCATGGACTGTCCGTGCGCGCGGGTAAGACATCCCTAGTGGGAGGGGGCGACACGCAGGACGGGCCGTCTCACGTTCGCCATCGGCGTACTGGCAAGAGGGGTAACTGCCTGGCCTGCGGGAACATCGTCTCGCACCATCGGGTTGGAGCAGATGTCGGCGTTCGGGGTCAGGAGGCCATCGACGGTGTCGGCAGTTGGAATGAGCGGTCCCCGCTTGCGGGACTAAGCTGCGGAAGGACAGGGAGGGGAAGTTCCCCCCACTGCCTGACCGCTCTGAGGAGCGATTAACGATGTTCGAGAGGTTCACCGACCGCGCGCGGCGGGTTGTCGTCCTGGCTCAGGAAGAAGCCCGGATGCTCAACCACAACTACATCGGCACCGAGCACATCCTCCTGGGCCTGATCCACGAGGGTGAGGGTGTCGCCGCCAAGGCCCTTGAGAGCCTCGGGATTTCGCTCGAGGCGGTCCGCCAGCAGGTGGAGGAGATCATCGGGCAGGGGCAGCAGGCCCCGTCCGGGCACATCCCCTTCACCCCCCGTGCCAAGAAGGTCCTGGAGCTGTCGCTCCGCGAGGCCCTTCAGCTGGGCCACAACTACATCGGCACGGAGCACATCCTGCTCGGCCTGATCCGCGAGGGCGAGGGCGTCGCCGCCCAGGTCCTGGTCAAGCTGGGCGCAGATCTCAACCGGGTGCGGCAGCAGGTCATCCAGCTGCTCTCCGGCTACCAGGGCAAGGAGACCGCCACCGCCGGCGGGCCTGCCGAGGGCACCCCCTCGACGTCCCTGGTCCTCGACCAGTTCGGCCGGAACCTCACCCAGGCCGCTCGTGAGTCCAAGCTCGACCCGGTCATCGGGCGCGAGAAGGAGATCGAGCGGGTCATGCAGGTGCTGTCCCGCCGTACCAAGAACAACCCGGTCCTGATCGGTGAGCCCGGCGTCGGCAAGACCGCCGTCGTCGAGGGCCTCGCCCAGGCCATCGTCAAGGGCGAGGTGCCCGAGACCCTCAAGGACAAGCACCTCTACACCCTGGACCTCGGCGCGCTGGTCGCCGGCTCCCGCTACCGCGGTGACTTCGAGGAGCGCCTGAAGAAGGTGCTCAAGGAGATCCGCACCCGCGGCGACATCATCCTGTTCATCGACGAGCTCCACACGCTGGTCGGTGCGGGTGCCGCCGAGGGCGCCATCGACGCCGCTTCGATCCTGAAGCCGATGCTGGCCCGCGGTGAGCTGCAGACCATCGGTGCGACCACCCTGGACGAGTACCGCAAGCACCTGGAGAAGGACGCGGCCCTGGAGCGCCGCTTCCAGCCCATCCAGGTCGCGGAGCCGTCCCTGCCGCACACGATCGAGATCCTCAAGGGCCTGCGCGACCGGTACGAGGCGCACCACCGCGTCTCCATCACGGACGAGGCGCTGGTCCAGGCCGCCACCCTGGCCGACCGCTACATCTCGGACCGCTTCCTCCCCGACAAGGCGATCGACCTGATCGACGAGGCGGGCTCCCGGATGCGCATCCGTCGTATGACGGCGCCGCCGGACCTGCGCGAGTTCGACGAGAAGATCGCGGGCGTGCGTCGCGACAAGGAGTCCGCGATCGACTCGCAGGACTTCGAGAAGGCCGCCTCCCTCCGCGACAAGGAGAAGCAGCTCCTGGCCGCCAAGGCCAAGCGGGAGAAGGAGTGGAAGGCCGGCGACATGGACGTCGTCGCCGAGGTCGACGGCGAGCTGATCGCCGAGGTCCTCGCCACGGCCACCGGCATCCCGGTCTTCAAGCTCACGGAGGAGGAGTCCTCCCGCCTGCTGCGCATGGAGGACGAGCTCCACAAGCGGGTCATCGGCCAGGACGACGCCGTCAAGGCGCTGTCCAAGGCGATCCGCCGTACCCGTGCCGGTCTGAAGGACCCGAAGCGTCCGGGTGGCTCGTTCATCTTCGCCGGCCCCTCCGGTGTCGGTAAGACCGAGCTGTCCAAGGCGCTCGCCGAGTTCCTCTTCGGCGACGAGGACGCGCTGATCTCCCTCGACATGTCGGAGTTCAGCGAGAAGCACACGGTGTCGCGTCTCTTCGGTTCGCCCCCCGGCTACGTGGGCTACGAAGAGGGCGGCCAGCTGACCGAGAAGGTTCGCCGCAAGCCGTTCTCCGTCGTCCTCTTCGACGAGGTCGAGAAGGCCCACCCGGACATCTTCAACTCGCTGCTGCAGATCCTGGAGGACGGTCGCCTGACCGACTCCCAGGGCCGGGTCGTGGACTTCAAGAACACGGTCATCATCATGACGACCAACCTCGGCACCCGGGACATCTCCAAGGGCTTCAACCTGGGCTTCGCGGCCTCGGGTGACACGAAGACCAACTACGAGCGCATGAAGAACAAGGTGTCGGACGAGCTCAAGCAGCACTTCCGCCCCGAGTTCCTCAACCGCGTCGACGACGTGGTCGTCTTCCCGCAGCTGACCCAGGCCGACATCCTCCGGATCGTCGACCTGATGATCGGCAAGGTGGACGAGCGCCTCAAGGACCGGGACATGGGCATCGAGCTCTCCCAGTCCGCCAAGGAGCTGCTGTCCAAGAAGGGCTACGACCCCGTGCTGGGCGCCCGGCCGCTGCGCCGCACGATCCAGCGCGAGATCGAGGACTCGCTGTCGGAGAAGATCCTCTTCGGCGAGCTGCGCCCCGGTCACATCGTGGTCGTGGACACCGAGGGCGAGGGCGAGGCCAAGACCTTCACCTTCCGGGGTGAGGAGAAGTCGGCACTGCCGGACGTCCCGCCGATCGAGCAGGCGGCTGGTGGGGCTGGGCCTAACCTGAGCAAGGACGCCTGAGCCTCACGGCTGGTGGCCAAGTGAAAGGGGCCGGTGCTTTTAGCACCGGTCCCTTTCGGCGTTTTCAGTGCTCGTTGAGCACGAGGTCCACTTCTGAGAAGAGGTGGGCGAAACGAGAGGCAGGGAGGGGGCGGCTGGGCTGGTTCCGCAGGACCACCCTGCGGAGTCCTGGCAATCGCGGCACCAGAGCGGAGAGATCCTCGGAGCCGTCCAGCGCACCGACCCGCAGTTCCTCGACGCCCGGAAGTTCCGGCATGAGGCCGATGGAGTCCGGAAAGTCTCGAATGATCGTCGCGTGTATGGACAGCTGAGACAGTTCGGGCAGTGCGGTGACCGCCTGCCAGTCGGCGGCCGTGAGTTCCGTGCTCAGCCGCCCGAGGCTGAGCGACCGCAGGCCGGTCCAGTGCTGCAGGCCACGCAGCCCCGTGCTGTCCGTGCTGTTCTCACCCAGAGAGAGGTAATCCAGCGGTGCGTCGACCGGCAGGGTGTGGGTGAGGTCGGAGCCCGGCAGTTCCTGACTCAAGGTGAGGCGGGTAAGGGAGCACAAGGACCGCAGCCCCCTCACGTCGGCGATGCGGGCGAGGTTGAGATCGAGGAGTGGCAAGCTGGACAGGCATTCGAGTCCCGTGGCTGCCAGACAGACATCGAGCCAGAGCTCCTCGAGCGAGGTGAACGGCAGGAGGATCGCCAGATCGCCCACGAGCGGGTTGTCCCACAGGTCGAGCGTTGTCACCACTTCGGGTGCCTGTACTGCGGCCAGGATGTCTTCGACCCTGTGCGGGCCCTCGAAGGAGAGGCGGTGCCAGGGGCGCATCCGGGCCACGGCTGCACGCTGTTCGTCCGACTCGCAGGTCAGGAGGAGGTCCGTCCGGTGCAGGTGGTCCAGGACCTCGGCCGCGTAGACATCGGCGTCGAACCGGCCCCAGGTCCCCACCAGCTGGCGCCGCACATCGAGATCCCGGTGTTCCCGGAACCGCCGCAGCACGGCCAGCGCTCCCTCCGGTTCCTCCGCTCCGAGGAGCGAGGCGGCGACCGTCACACCGCGTGCCTCCTCCCGCGTCAGCTTCTCCGGCCCCGGCAGCAGTTCCAGCACCAAGGGCCCGGCCTCCGCCAGTGCCTTCGCGCCCTCCGGCGTCCAGGGCGGAATCAGCGCGGCCGCCCGCGTCTCCACCTCCGCCCGCACCCCCGGATCCAGGGCCGCCGCATGCTCCAGGCAGGCCAGTGCCAGCAAGGTGAGCCGGGGAGTGTCCCGGGCCAGCAGCCGGCGTAGGACCGAGGCGCGTTCGCGGGGGCGGGCGTGGGCCACCGCCATGCGGATGACGTCCTCCCACTGGGTGTCGTCGGCGTGGCTGGTGAGGACGTCGAGGTGGCCCTCCTCCACGGCGTAACGCGCTCCCAGGTAGTCCTGGAAGGTGCGGTGGACGAAGTCCACGACCCCCTCGGCAGGCTGGCGCAGCAGCCCGCTGCGCAGCAGGAGGGTGCGCAGTACCGTCGCCGCGTCGCCCTGGCCCGCCGCGGAGGCCACCGTCGGCAGGCAGCGTTCCACGATCCCCTCGGCCGTGTCGAGGTCCATCTCCGGGCGGCCGCTCAGCACCAGCGCGTAGGCCAGGCGCTGCAACAGCTCCAGCTGGGCCTCCTCGCCCAGTTCCACGCCGTCCACCGCGCCCATGCCCCGCTCCCGGTCGCGGCGGGCGAGGAGCATCGCGAGGGCGGCGTCGTACAACTCCTTGCGGCCGGTGGGGAGATAGCCCCGCCGTTCCCGGTGCAGCGCGCAGATCAGGCCGCACATCAGCGGGTTGGTGGCCAGCCGGGCCAAGTCCCGCTTCGTGCGCAGGGCGTCCAGGAGCGGCCCCTCGTACTCCGGCGCCTGGGCCGCCTCGTGCCAGCGGCGGACGAACGTGGTGACCTCCAAGCGGCGCATCGGGGCCAGTGCCAGCTCCCGGAAGCCCTCCTGGGCCAGCCAGTCGGGGCGTACGGCCGACGGGCGGGAGGTCAGGAGCCAGTGGTTGCCGGGGTAGGCCTGGAGCAGGGAGCGGAGCCAGTCGCGGGTGCGGTGGCGGTCGGCGGCCGGGATCTCGTCCAGGCCGTCCACCAGGACCAGGGCGCGGCCCGCCGTCAGGACGCGTTCCGCCCAGCCCTCCGGCGGGGTGAGCGGGCAGCTCACCACCTTGAGGAAGTCGGCCGGGGACGGGAGCGGGCCCGTGCGGATCAGGGTGCGCAGGGGGAGGACGTAGGGGATGCGGTCGCCGGTCCGGGCCGCGGTGACCGCCAGCCACTGCACGAGGGTCGTCTTGCCGGAGCCGGCGTCACCGCGCAGCAGGACCCGGGAGTCGGTGAGCAGCGCCTCCTCGGCGGGCAGCCGGCCCGCGGCGGTGGGTGGCCGCTCGTCCGGGGCCGTGTCGCGCGGGACCTCCTCCGCGGTGGTCGCCTCCAGGCTGAGGTAGGCGACCTGGAGCGGCCAGCGGTCGGGGGAGTCGCGCAGGTCGATGCCGTAGATGGTGATGTGGTTGTGGTGTTCGGCTACATACGGCAGGTAGCGGTGCTCGAAGGCGGTGTCCCGGTCGGAGGGGCGCGGGGTCCGGGCGATGAGTTCGTCGACCTTGCGGTGCACTTCGGCCTGGCCCCGGCTCTGTTCGACGAGGGCGCGGGGTACGAAGGTGGAGCGCCGGGTGAAGAACTCCAGGATGTGCAGGCACGCCGACTCCGTCGCGGAGTCGAGGAAGAAGCGGGAGTCCGTGGACAGCCCGTCGGCCGCGGGGGCTGCGCGCCGCAGCCGTACGGCCAGCTCGCGCTCGCCCAGGCGGACGGCGTGGACGGCGTCCATGTCCAGGTCCCCGAGGGCGAGGAGGCGACGGGCCAGGGCGTCGGCGACGGCGGTCTGTTCGTCGGGGGGGAAGGGCGGCCCTCCGAGCCGTTCCACCGCCTCCCCGACCAGGTGCTCGGCGAGCCGGCGCATCTCCTTCTCCCGCAGGACGCGCTTCTCGCCCCGGAGGGAGACGAGCTCCGCGAGCCGTACGGGTTTGTCGACCAGCCCGGCGCCCGGCTGCTGGGACGGGACCACTTTCTTCGCCAGCGGACCGACCAAGGCCCCTGCCAGTTTGCCGCCGATGACCGCCGGATCCATCCGCCTCACCCCCGAACGCGTGCGAACGGAGGTGAGACTACCCGTAGTTGACCGGAGCGAGGGGTCAGGAGAGCTGCCCGTCGTAGTCCGGCAGCTTGAACGTCTTCTCGGCGTGGCCGCCCGACAGGTCGGTGGCGCTGTTGCCGATGTTCGCGATGATCGTGTAGCCGTTGTTCTCGATGCCGACGCGCTGGGCGGTCTTGTAGGTGGCGACGTCCTTGAACAGGTCGAGCAGGCCGCGGACGTAGAGGCCGGAGACTTCGTAGCCGTCGTGTTCGAGGTTCCACTCGGTGGGCGCGGCGATGATGCCCGGGCGGGCGGTGACGAAGAAGAGGGAGACGCCGTGCCCCTGGGCGTACTCGGCGACGTCCAGGACGGGCTGGTTGGCCGGCTGCGGGTAGCTGAAGCCGAAGTCGGTCTCCAACGTGGTGTTGTCGATGTCGAAGACGATGGCCTGCTTCTCGCCCGGCTTGGCGGCGGCGATGCGCTGCTTCAGATAGGGCAGGGCCTGGTCCATGACCGTCTGGCAGTCCTTCTGCCAGGTGGCGTAGTCGACCTTGGCGGCGGTGCCGCTCGTGGTCGCGGCGTCGGCCGGCGTGGCCATCGCCGCGAGGGCGGCGACGGAGACGGCGGTGACGGATATGCGGCGCGCCCAGGGGCGTCTGGTCATCGGTGGGGTCCTCTCACGTCCGTACGCGGCCGTACGGTGCCTGTGTCAGGGGCATGATCGTCGGTGAGGGTGGCGCGAGGGGAACCGTAGGGTTACCGATGGGTAGGCGTACAGAGGTGTGCGTCACATCAACAGGGCGACTTTCGAGGGGGCTTGGGGAGCGCCCATCGACGTAGCGCCGGTCACATTCCGGCATCGTCGATCTTGCAATTCGGTGATATGCCGCACAGGCGAAATGTCCGTTACTAGCGGAGATAGTCGGACCTGTTCTTTGCGGAAAGCGACGCACCCTTCCGGTAAATGCCCTGTCAAGGGGTCGGACATTTGTCGGCCGAGTACGAGCAAAGGCCGTAGATGTCCGGTTTTGGCGCGAATGCACCCAAGGGGTACCAAGGTGTGGCCCATCCGGCGGACGTCGATCGCGTCGGGTGGCTCATCTGTCCCCGACCCCCCGAGGTTTCGATGTCCCAGCGCGTCACGTCCCGCATGCCCCGCCGTACGTCCCTTCTCCGCACCCGCGTCGCCGCCCTGGCCGCCGGTGTGGGCGCGACGGCCGTACTGGGGGCCGGGGTCGCGAGCGCCGCCGCTCCGCAGGCCGCCGCCACCACCGCCTCGACGACCGTCACCGCCAAGTCCGCCGCCTGGGTCGACCCGGTGAAGAAGTACACGCTGTCCGCGGGCTTCAACCAGGCCGGGTCCCACTGGAAGGCCAAGCACAGCGGGCAGGACTTCGCCGTGCCGATCGGCACCGACGTGGTCGCCGCGCACGGCGGCACCGTGGTCAAGGCCGGCGGCAACGGCGCCGGTGACGGGCCCGCCTACGGCAACGCCATCGTCATCAAGCACGCGGGCGGGCAGTACTCGCAGTACGCCCACCTCTCGCGGGTCGACGTCAGGGTCGGCCAGATCGTCGCCACCGGTCAGCACATAGCCAAGTCCGGCAACACCGGTAACTCCACCGGCCCGCACCTGCACTTCGAGATCCGCACGACCCCGAACTACGGCTCGGCGATCGACCCCGTCGCCTTCCTGCGCGCCAAGGGCGTCACCGTCTGAGTCCCCTCAGGACTCGCGGGCGGCCCGGTGGGCCTGCGTGACCAGATCCACGGCGACCTCGAGAACGGCCTCGCGCTTCTTCTCGGGGTCGCCCTGGACGTCCTGCATGACGAACATGCCGGCGTGCAGCGTGAACAGGGCGCTGACGCAGCGGACCTGGTCGACGAGGGCGGCGTCGGGGTCGATGATGATGTCGCGCAGGTTGCGCATGCGGTCCTTGAAGGTGTCGCCGATGCGCAGATCCCGTACCGTCGCCTGGTTCTCCTGCATGAAGCGGAAGAGCGGCTCGGCGTCGGCCAGGGCCTGGCTGTAGCGCCGCACGATCTCCTGCTTGGTCTCCAGCGTGTGCGGTTGCAGCGCGCCCCAGTCGATCAGGTCCCGGATCGGCCGCGTCAGGTCCTCGAAGAGGCTGACGAGGATCTCTTCCTTCGTCTTGAAGTGGTAGTAGAGCGCCGCCTTCGTGACGTCGAGGCGCTCGGCGATCTCGCGCAGTGACGTCTTCTCGTAGCCCTGCTCGGCGAAGAGTTCGAGGGCCACGTCCTGGATGCGCTGGCGGGTTTTGCCGCGGCGCTGTTGCTTGGTGCCGTCCATGGTGTCGCCCATCCTCGTACTCCTCGCGCTCCCACGGAAACTTACTTGACGCCCGGCTAGTGACATCGCTACCTTCCCAGTGTAGTGAACTAGCCGGGCGGCAAGTAAGTAGTGGGCCTGGGGGAGTGGGAACGATGGCGGACACGCAGAGCGAAAACAAGACAGTGAATAACGACGTAGAGGGCAAACCGCCCAGAAGTGTGCGGGTCGTCCTGCTCGCTCTGATGATCGCGATGATGCTCGCGATGCTCGACAACATGATCGTGGGTACGGCGATGCCGACGATCGTGGGCGAGCTGGGCGGCCTGAAGCACCTGTCCTGGGTGGTCACCGGCTACACCCTCGCGACCGCCGCCTCCACCCCGATCTGGGGCAAGCTCGGCGACATGTACGGGCGCAAGGGCGCCTTCCTCACCTCGATCGTGATCTTCCTGGTCGGGTCCGCGCTGAGCGGCATGGCCCAGAACATGGGCCAGCTGATCGGCTTCCGGGCCGTGCAGGGTCTCGGTGCCGGCGGTCTGATGGTCGGTGTGATGGCGATCATCGGTGACCTCATTCCGCCGCGCGAGCGCGGCAAGTACCAGGGCATGATGGCCGGCGTCATGGCGCTCGCGATGATCGGCGGCCCGCTGGTCGGCGGCACCATCACCGACAACTGGGGCTGGCGCTGGGCCTTCTACATCAACCTGCCGCTCGGCGCCGTCGCGCTCGCCCTCGTCACCGCCGTGCTGCACCTGCCGAAGAAGCGCTCCAAGGCCCGGATCGACTACCTGGGCGCCGCGCTGCTGACCATCGGCATCACCTCGATCGTGCTGGTCACCACCTGGGGCGGCACGGAGTACGCCTGGACGTCCGCGCGGATCATGGAACTGATCGCCATCGGTGTCGTCGCGCTGGTCGGGTTCGTGTTCTGGCAGACCCGGGCCGCCGAACCGGTCGTGCCGCTGCACATCTTCCGCAGCCGCAACTTCACGCTGATGTCCATCATCGGCTTCATCACCGGCTTCGTGATGTTCGGCGCCACCCTCTTCCTGCCGCTGTACCAGCAGTCCGTGCAGGGCGCGTCCGCCACCAACTCCGGGCTGCTGCTCCTGCCGATGCTCGGCGCGATGCTGGTGACCTCGATGGTCGCCGGACGGGTCACCACCAACAGCGGGCGCTACAAGGTCTTCCCCGTCGTCGGCGGCGTCCTGATGGTCGTCGGCCTGTACCTGCTGTCGACGATGGACACGGAAACCACCCGGCTCACCTCCGGCGTCTACATGGCCGTCGTAGGCCTCGGCATGGGCTGCCTGATGCAGATCACCATGCTGGTGGCGCAGAACAGCGTGCAGATGAAGGACATGGGCGTGGCGTCCTCGTCCACCACCCTCTTCCGTACGCTCGGCTCTTCCTTCGGTGTCGCCATCATGGGCGCGCTGTTCAACAACCGGGTCCAGGACGTCATGTCCGAGCGGGCCGGCACGCTGGGCTCCAAGGTCACCGAGCAGTCCGCCCAGCTGGACGCGGCCAGCCTGAAGCGGCTGCCGGTGGCGGCCCGGGAGGCGTACCAGCACGCGGTGTCCGCCGGTACGCACTCGGCGTTCCTGCTCGGCGCGGTCGTCGCGCTGGTCGTGCTGGTGGCGTCCGTGTTCGTCAAGGAGGTTCCGCTCAAGGGCGGTCCGCAGAAGCCGGAGGACGGCTCGGCGGACA
This sequence comes from Streptomyces sp. NPDC039424, assembly GCF_055639495.1. Lineage (NCBI taxonomy): Bacteria > Bacillati > Actinomycetota > Actinomycetes > Kitasatosporales > Streptomycetaceae > Streptomyces > Streptomyces sp. NPDC039424. The sequence goes on along the minus strand of NZ_JBVKAI010000020.1, from coordinate 27,833 downwards.
GCACCGACGCGGCGCCGGCCCAGGTCATCGAGGCCGTCTGACCCAGCCGTAAGCCGTAAAGCGCAAGCAAGACGCAGGCCCCCGGAGTGTCCGCCCCGGGGGCCTGCGCCTTGCCGCCCGGCGGTCTCGGGGCCGTTGTCAGTGCCCCGTGCCACCATCGCCGTATGGACAAGCTGCGCCAGTTGCGCCTGGCCAAGGACGCCATGGACCGCGACTGGGCCGACCCCGGGCTCGCCCTGGACGCGGTGGCCGCGCACGCCGGGTACTCGCGCTACCACTTCATACGGGCCTTCAAGGAGGCGTACGGCGAGACGCCCGGCCAGTACCTCACGCACCGCCGCATCGAGCGGGCGGAGGACCTGCTGCGCACCGCCGACCTGTCGGTGACCGAGATCTGCCACCTGGTGGGCTTCAGCAGCCTGGGCACCTTCTCGGCCCGGTTCAAGGCGTGGACCGGGCTGACACCCAGCGAGTACCGGCTGAAGCACGTGGGGCGCGGAGCCGCTCTCATACCCGGCTGCTACGCCATGCTGTGGGCGGGAGGGTTCCGAAGGGCCCCGGCGGCGCGGAGCGCAATTCCGGAGAAGCGGACTGAGCCCGCGGCTGCCTACGGTGGCCGGGCAGGAGCCGATCGCCGTGACAGGAGCGCGCCATGATCAAGGGACTCAAGATCTCGACCGTCTGGGTACTGGACCAGGACCGGGCCAAGGAGTTCTACACCGAGAAGCTGGGCCTGGAGGTCCGCACCGACATGACGATGGGCGGGGGCGGCATGCGCTGGCTGACCGTGGGCGCGCGGAGCCAGCCCGAAGTCGAGCTCACCCTGATGGTGCCGGGGCCGCCCGCGATGGACCCGGAGTCCGCCGAGATGGTGAAGAAGCTGGTGGCCAAGGGGGTGCTCGGCGCCGGTGTGCTGACCACCGACGACATCCACGGCGACTACAAGACGCTCAAGGAGCGCGGTGTGGAGTTCCTTCAGGAGCCGCAGGAGCGTCCGTACGGCACGGAGGCGCTGCTGCGCGACGACTCCGGGAACTGGTTCTCGTTCACCCAGCCCCACGAGGGCGACCTCGACCTGTCCAAGGAATGGGCGGGCTGAGCCCGGTCCGGGGGCTCGGCGCCCCCTCGCCAGGTTCGCCCCCCGTGACGTCCAGGACCACACCGGTCACGAAGGTGTTCGCGGCCGGCATGTGGATGCCCCGGGCGACGTCCTCGGGGCGGCCGCCCCGGCCCACGGGGGTCACGGCGGCGAACCCGTCGAAGAGCGCCTGGCGCTGCTCGGCCGGTACGGCGTCCCCCAGGGCGTGTCGACGACGCCGGGCGGGACCGCCGGAACAACACCGGCGTGGTCGCAGTGCGGGCCCCTGACACGTGCCGGAGGGTTACGGCAGCATCGGGTAGCTTCCGGTGGCGGTCGGTGCGTGCTCCGGGAGCCACAGCACCGCCACCGCCCCCTCCGCCGGGACGTGTTCCGCGGCGCCCGCGGGGCGGACGTTGCGGAAGGTCAGCCGGGCGCCGAGGACCCGGGCCTGCCCGGCCGCGATGGTCAGGCCCAGTCCGTGGCCCTGACCGGCGCGGTCCTTGCTGCCGGTGCGGAAGCGGCTGGGGCCTTCGGCGAGCAGCTCCTCGGGGAAGCCCGGCCCGTGGTCGCGGACCCGGATGACCCGGCCCTCGACGCTGACCTCGATCGGCGGTCTGCCGTGCCGTGCGGCGTTGGCGAGCAGGTTGAACAGCACCCGCTCCAGGCGCCGCGGGTCGGTCGTCACCTCCGACTCGTGCACCACGTGCACGGTGACGCTCGGGTCCTTGGCGGCCACCCGCCGGGCGACGAACTCGCCCAGCATGATGTCCTGCAGCTCGGCCCGCTCGGAGGCGCCGTCCAGCCGGGCGACCTCCAGGACGTCCTCGACCAGGGTCCGCATGGCCTTGGCCCGGTCCAGTACCAGCTCGGTCGGCCGGCCCGGCGGCAGCAGCTCGGCCGCCGTCAGCAGCCCGGTCACCGGGGTGCGCAGCTCGTGCGCGATGTCGGCGGTGACCCGGCGCTCGGCGTCCAGCCGCTGCTGGAGGGCGTCCGCCATGGCGTCCACCGCGCGCGCCAGGTCGTCGGTCTCGTCGCGTACGACCCCGCCGATGGCGTCCCGCACCCGTACGTCCGGCTCGCCCTGCGCGACCCGGTTCGCCGCGGCCGCCGCCTTGCGCAGCCGGCCCGACAGCTGCCCGCCGATCAGCACGCCGAGCGCGCTGCCGCCGAGGACGACCGCGATGGAGCCGATGACCAGGGCCTGGTCGAGGTCCTTCATCACGTCGGTGCTGCGGCCGGTGAAGCGGGTGTGCAGGGAGAGCACGTGCCCGTCCTTCATCGGCACGGCCGCCCAGATGTCCGGCGCGTCGCGGCCGTGGTCCGTCACGAAGGTGGCCCGGCGGCCGTCCTCGACCTTCTCCCGCAGCGCCGACGGCAGCTTCGGGTCGTCGATCTCGGAGCCGGGGAAGTTGGTGTGCCGGTTCAGGACGTAGTTCCGCTCGGGGATCTGCAGGCGCTCGAGGGCGAGATCACGCGCGTTGTCCAGCATCGACACCCGCGCCGCGTTGTGCACGACCAGGCTGAGCGCGATCGCCACCAGCGCGCCGACCAGCGCGATCGCCGCACTGAGCTTCCATCTGAGCCCCGTACGCAGACCCGCACGTCCTACGCGCCCCCTGATCCGGCGCTGAATGAACCCCCGCATGCCCCTGCTCCGCTCAGGCCTTCAGCTTGTAGCCGAAGCCGCGGACCGTCTCGATCCGGTCCTGGCCGATCTTCGTGCGCAGCCGCTGCACATGGACGTCGACGACCCGGGTGTCCCCGCCCCAGCCGTAGTCCCAGACGCGTTCGAGCAGCTTGTCGCGCGAGAGCACGGTGCCCGGCGCGGAGGAGAACTCGAGGAGCAGCCGCATCTCGGTCGGGGTGAGCGCCACCGGCTGCCCGGCCCGGCGCACCTCCATGCCCCCGGTGTCGACCTCCAGCTCACCGAAGGTCAGCAGGCCGCCGTCCACCGAGGAGCCGGAGTCCTCCGCCCGGTCCCCGCCGCTCGCATGCCCGAAGCGGCGCAGCACCGCGCGGATCCGGGCGACCAGCACGGCGCCGTCGAACGGCTTGGTCACATAGTCGTCGGCGCCCGCCTCCAGGCCCAGGACGACGTCGATGGAGTCGGCGCGCGCCGACAGCATGATCACCGGCACGGTCGACTCGTCGCGGATACGGCGGCACAGGCTGACCCCGTCCAGGCCCGGCACCATGACGTCCAGCAGCGCGATGTCGGGCCGGTTCGCCCGGAACGCCTCCAGGCCCGACAGCCCGTCGGGCATGGCGGTCACCGCGAAGCCGTCCCGCTCCAGGGCGAGCTGCGTGGCCTCGCGGATGACGTCGTCGTCCTCGACGAACAGGACGTGGGTGTGGTCTGCCATCCGGGTGCTCTCAGTCCTCGTGTGCGTGTCGTGCTCTCGAACAGGTGACGCATGGCAGGGCGGACCGGTTCACTCAGGTGCCCGGAACCGGAGCCGCGTCGCCCCCGACCGCATTGCCGAAGTCGGTGTGGTGGTAGTCCTCCTGGACGAAGCGTCCCGCGCTCCAGCTGTACGTGATCACGCTCTCGCCGGACGGGTTCGACACCGGGTCGCCCTTTTCGTACACCTGCTGGGTCACCATCAGGTCGCCCCGGTCGATCTCCGCGTAGACCGGGGACTCCTCGGCCTTGAACACATTCTGGTACCTGCCGCTCTGCGCGCGGTACACATACGACCCCACACCCACCGCGTCCTCGCACGTCAGCACGTTCACGACGATGTCGTCGACGTTGTCGCCGGTCAGGTCGCCGTAGGTCACGTCGATCGGGTACTTGTCACCGGAGCACGGCTTGAGGTCCCGCTTGACCGCGGTGGAGACCTTCGGGTCGTCCTTGACGAGATTGACCGCGTCCACCCGACGGAAGGTGTCCGAGGGGCTCGGCGCGGGGGAGGCCCCGACACCCGCCACCGAGTCGGTGTGCGCCGGGCCCTCGTCCCGGGCGCCGGTGCCGCCCGTGGCGCAGGCGGCGGCGAAAAGGCCGAGGGCGGCGAGCACGGCCGACGCCGTGATCACCGCCTGCAAGCTCAGTCGGGCCCGGCTGGGCCCGGCCCCGGTCAGGCCGCGCAACGCTCCCGCTCCTCACGCTCCAGCGCGCGTGCGTCCAGATCGCGGGCCTCCAGCTCCTCGCGGAGCCGGGCGAGCGCCCGGTGCAGCGTGCTCTTGACCGTTCCGGCCGACATGCCCAGGGCCGCGGCCGTCTCCTCCGTGGACATCTGCTCCCAGTGTCGCAGCACGACGACGCTGCGCTGTTTCGGAGCGAGCACCTTCATGATGTCCATCAGCAGCGCCCGGTCCGCGTGCTGCTCGGTGGAGTCGTCGACGCAGGCGTCCGGCAGCTGCTCGGTGGGGACCTCCTCCAGCTTGCGGGCCCGCCACCACTCGGTCCGCGTGTTGATCATCACCCGGCGCAGATAGGCGTCCGCGAGCCGCTTGTCCGCGATGCCCTCCCAGCGGCCGTACGTCCGCACCAGCGCCGTCTGGAGCAGGTCCTGGGCGTCGACCGGGTCCGGCACCAGCCGGCGGGCGCTGCGCAGCAGCGCGTCCTGCCGGGTGCGGACGTACTCCTCGAACTCGAGCACCTCGCCCTGCGCCATGATCAACCGCCTCCCGTTCCCCGTTTTTTCTCCGGCTCGTGCCTGTCGTTCCGTGCGCCCGTCGGTCGTCTCGGGCACAGCAATGAAGCTACGGAGCTGTTGTCACGGCGCTGTCCGAAGCAGCCTGCGGGTAGCACTCGGCTGTCCGTCGGTTGTGTAACGGACGTAGGACCGGGGTAAAGGGGTGCGGTAAATCACCCGCGTATGAGGCGATTTGGCGAGTGGAGGGGGCCGTTACCGGCCCTCCACCGCTGTGATGTGTCTGTGTGTCAGCCCAACGGCAGTCGGTAGAGCCCGCCCGGCAGCGGCTCCACCAGACCGTCCGCGACGAGCCCGTCCAGGGCGCGGGCCCGCTGCACCGGCTCGTGCCACACCCGGTCCAGGGCCGCCTGCGGCACGGCGGCGTGCGCCTCGCGCAGTACGGCCAGCAGCTTGCCGCGCACCTGGCGGTCGGTGCCGGCGTAGGTCTGGCCGCGGCGCGGCGGCCCCTCGTGCTCCGGCTTGCCCGCCAGCCGCCAGGCGCACCGGTCGGTGATCGGGCAGCGGTGGCAGCCCTCGTTCTTCGCCGTGCACACCAGCGCGCCCAGCTCCATGGAAGCCGCGGCCCAGCGGGCGGCGGTCCCCTCGTCCTCGGGCAGCAGGGAGCGGGCGAGCTTGCGCTCGGCCGCCGTCGTGGCGTTCGGCGGGTACCGCACACCCGTGACCGCCCGGGCGAACACCCGGCGGACATTGGTGTCCAGCACCGCGTGCCGCTGCCCGTACGCGAAGGAGGCCACCGCCGCCGCCGTGTACTCGCCGATGCCGGGCAGTGCGAGCAGCTGCGCGTGGTCCGTCGGTACGTCCCCGCCGTGCCGTTCCGTTATGGCGACCGCGGCGCCGTGCAGGCGCAGGGCGCGGCGCGGGTAGCCGAGCCGGCCCCAGGCGCGCACGGCCTCACCCGGGGCCTCCTCGGCGAGGTCGGCGGGGCGGGGCCAGCGGGACAGCCACTCCTCGTACACCGGCAGCACACGGCTGACCGGTGTCTGCTGGAGCATGAACTCGCTGACCATCACGCCCCAGGGGCCCGCCTCCGGGCGGCGCCAGGGGAGGTCGCGGGCGTGGGTGTCGAACCAGGCGATCACGGGGGCGTGAAGCTTCTCAGTCATGGCACCTCCGATCCTGCCACGGGTGGGGCGGGTCCGGTTTGCGGCGTGGCCCGCCGCGGGCGTAACGGCGGCCCGAGTGGAGGCGGTTACCGGAATGATGATCCGGAAAAGTTCTGTTCCGGGCGGCGGGTGACGCGAGCAAGCGCCGCGATCTCTCGTACAGTTTGCGCCGTGGGATCTCTGCGCAATCCGGTCGGGCCGCTTCCCTCCTCCATCTACTGGCGACGGAGGGTCGTACTGCTGTCGGTGGTCGCCGTGTTGGCGCTGCTGATCGCCTGGATAGCCACCTCGGGGGGCGGGGGCGGCAAGAACGGTGCCGACGGATCCGACGGCAAGAATCCCGCGCCCTCCATCACACCCGGCCCGTCCGACTCCGGGCCCGCGATAAGCCAACACCCGGGCGGCCGGGACGAGTCGGGGAGCGGGGACTCCGGCAGCGGATCGTCCGGATCGGGCGGGTCGTCCGGGTCGTCCGGCTCGGGGGACGGTGCGGGGTCCGGGGGATCCGACGGGGCGGGCGGCGGCGGTTCCGCGGGCTCGGGATCCGGCTCCGGCGGCGGCAGCGTCGGTTCGGGCGACGCGCTTCCGGCATCCTCCACGCTGCCCAACTGCACCTCCGGCGCGCTCACCTTGGGCCTGCGCAGTGTGCACAACTCGTACTCGCCGGACCAGACGCCGGCCTTCGAACTCACCGCGAAGAACTCGTCCGGGGGCGACTGCAAGATCGATCTCGGGCCGAAGAACGCGGTGTTGACGATCACGCGGGCCGACGGCGACGACGACTACTGGTCCTCGGCCGACTGCCCCAAGGGCGCGGCGAGCCTGATCTTCCGGGTGCCGGCCGGGAGCGCCATCACCTACACCGTGAAGTGGGACCGCAAGCCGAGCGCACCGGAGTGCGCGACGCCTCCGGCGGGGTCGGCCAAGGCCGGGACCTATCTGGTGGAGGCCAAGACGAAGGGCTTCGCCACGGCGAAGACGTCGTTCGTGCTGTCGGCGGACTAGGGCCTGTCCGGCGGATCAGGTCGCAGGAAACGGGCGGCGCCTCATCGGCGCTGGTGAGCGGGGCGATGGGGGTCCCCCCGCGCGAGCGCATTCGAGCGTGGGGGAGTCGGCGACTGACGACAACGCCGCAGGTGGGCGTGCCAAGCCCCGCGTCTGCGGCATGATCCGCCGGACAGGCCCTAGACACGGCGGGCCCGCCGGTACCCGCACGCCTCAGACGTAGCGCTCCAGGATCGACGACTCGGCCAGCCGCGACAGGCCCTCCCGCACGCTCCGCGCCCGTGCCTCGCCCACACCGTCCACCGTCTGGAGGTCGTCGACGCTGGCGGCGAGGAGCTTCTGCAGACCGCCGAAGTGCTCCACCAGACGGTCGATGATCGCCCCGGGCAGACGGGGCACCTTGGCCAGCAGACGGAAGCCGCGCGGGGACACCGCGGTGTCCAGGTTCTCGGGGGAACCGGTGTAGCCGAGGGCGCGGGCGACCGTGGGCATTTCGAGGAGCTCGGCGTGACTGAGGGCGTCGAGTTCGGAGAGCGCCTCGTCGACCGTGCGGGAGCGCTTGGCGGTGGGTTCCGGCACGTAGTCCCGGACGACCAGCTCGCGCTCCGGCTCCACGCCCGCGATCAACTCGTCGAGCTGGAGGGCGAGGAGACGCCCGTCGGTGCCCAGTTCGACCACGTATTCGGCGATTTCGGTGGCGATGCGGCGCACCATCTCCAGGCGCTGCGCGACGGCCGAGACGTCCCGGACCGTCACCAGGTCCTCGATCTCCAGCGCCGACAGCGTCCCCGCGACCTCGTCCAGACGGAGCTTGTACCGCTCCAGCGTGGCCAGGGCCTGGTTGGCGCGGGACAGGATCGCCGCGGAGTCCTCCAGGACACGGCGGTGACCGTCGACGTACAGGGCGATCAGCCGCATCGACTGGGAGACGGAGACCACGGGGAAGCCGACCTGCTTGCTGACCCGGTCCGCCGTACGGTGCCGGGTGCCCGTCTCCTCCGTGGGGATCGTCGGGTCCGGCACCAGCTGCACGCCCGCGCGCAGGATCTTGGACAGGTCGGAGGAGAGCACGATGCCGCCGTCGAGCTTGCACAGCTCGCGCAGGCGGGTGGCGGCGAACTCGACGTTCAGGACGAAACCGCCCGTGCACATGGCCTCGACCGTCTTGTCGGAGCCGAGCACGATGAGTCCGCCGGTGTTGCCGCGCAGGACCCGCTCGAGGCCGTCGCGCAGGGCCGTGCCGGGCGCCACGGCGCTCAGCGAGGCGCGCATCAGGCCATCGGCACCGGAGCTCCCACCGGACTTTCCGGGAGCTGCCGCCCGGTCGTTGGCTGCCACTGCACTCCTCCGGTCGCAGGTTCTGGGGCGCTCCCGTTTCGCGCACTCGGTTCGTACGGACGGGCGAGACCAGGGCAAAGTCTACCGGCGCTCCTCCGCGTCCCGTGGGGCCTCTCGACGACGGGACCGGGGAAGGACCCGCAGCGCGTCCCCTATGTCGGCGACTTCCAGCACCTTCATCCCCGGCGGGACCTTGCCGGGATCACCCGGTACGAGCGCGTGGGTGAAGCCCAGCCGGTGCGCCTCGGCCAGCCTGCGCTGCACCCCCGTGACCCGTCTGACCTCGCCCGCGAGGCCGACCTCGCCGATGGCGACGAGGTTCTTCGGCAGCGGGGTGTCACTGGCCGCGGACGCCAGGGCCAGGGCCACGGCGAGGTCGGCGGCCGGCTCGGACAGCTTCACACCGCCGACCGTCGCGGAGTAGATGTCCCGCTTGCCGAGGGCGCTGATCCGGCCCCGCTGCTCCAGCACCGCGAGCATCATCGAGACGCGGGAGGTCTCCAGGCCGGAGGTGGTCCGCCGGGGGGAGGGGATCTGCGAGTCGACGGTCAGCGCCTGGACCTCCGCCACCAGCGGACGGCGGCCCTCCAGGGTCACCGTCAGGCAGGTCCCCGGGACCGGTTCGGCACGACGGGTAAGGAAAAGTCCACTTGGGTCGGCAAGTCCGGTGATGCCCTCGTCGTGCAGCTCGAAGCAGCCGACCTCGTCCGTGGCCCCGTACCGGTTCTTGACTCCCCGTACCAGGCGGAGCCGGGCATGCCGGTCGCCCTCGAAGTGGAGCACCACGTCCACGAGGTGCTCCAGCAGCCGGGGTCCGGCGATGGCCCCGTCCTTGGTGACATGGCCCACCAGCAGCGTGGACATGCCGCGTTCCTTGGAGGCGCGGATGAGGGCGCCGGCCACCTCCCGGACCTGGGCCATGCCGCCCGGCGCGCCGTCGATCTCGGGGGAGGCGACCGTCTGCACGGAGTCGAGGATCAGCAGGGACGGCTTCACCGCGTCCAAGTGCCCGAGCACGGCGGCCAGATCGGTCTCGGCGGCCAGATACAGATGGTCGTCGATGGCGTTGATCCGGTCGGCGCGCAGCCGCACCTGGCTCGCCGACTCCTCACCCGTCACATACAGGGTGCGGTGCTCCTCGCTCGCCGACTTGGCCGCCACGTCCAGCAGCAGCGTGGACTTGCCGACCCCCGGCTCACCCGCGAGCAGCACCACCGCGCCCGGCACCAGCCCGCCCCCGAGCACCCGGTCCAGCTCCGGCACACCGGTCGGACGGGCGGTCGCCTGCCGCCCGTCGATCTGCCCGATGGGCAGCGCGGAGCTGGTGACCCGCCCGGGCGCCGTCGTACGCACCGCGGGCGCGCCGTACTCCTCGACCGTCCCCCACGCCTGGCACTCGGGGCAACGGCCGAGCCACTTGGCCGTCTGCCAGCCGCATTCGGTGCAGCGGTAGGACGGGCGGTCCTTGGTGGTCTTGGTACGGGCAGCCATGGACGAACCGTAACCGCCGCCACTGACAACGCGGGCCCCTGAGCACCACCGGACCGGCCCGACGCGGGTCCGTCCCGCCGTCCCGGCCACCGCCGAGTCGCGGAATCCGGGGTTCCTGTCCCCTTATGAGGGATCGTTTCACCCGTATGGATTAAATGTGCTCAAGGCGTTAGAAGGTGCCATCCGCGGCCGCCTACGGTCGCACAGGTGACGAGCAGCATTCCGGAGACCTCGACCCGCACCACCGGCGCACACCGAGCGCACCGGGAGGCGCGTGACCGCGCCGCGGCGCGCACGCTGGCGCAGCGCACGCCCGCGCGCTACGAGCCCTATCTGGACGGCCTGTTCACCTACTGCCTGTCCGTGCTGTGCGACCACGACGCCGCGACCGCCGCGCTGGGCGACGTCCTCGCGCTCGCCGAGCGGCGCGGGCAGCGGGGGCCGCAGGCGGCGGACGACCGCAGGGCCTGGCTGTACGCGCTGGCCCGCTGGGCGTGCCTGCGCAAGCTGGCCGAGGCCAAGCAGAAACGTCAGGCCACACACGCGGCCGGCCGCCCCGGCGCCGACCAGCAGCAGACCGCCGCTCCGCCGGTCTCCGAGGAGGTCCAGGAGCAGCGGCGGAGCGAACTCGCCCTGCTGGCCTGGCCGGAGGCCGCCGGGACCAGCCCCGAGCAGCGTGAGGCGCTCGAACTCGCCGTGCGCCACCACCTCTCCACCCAGGAGGTCGCCGCCGTCCTCGGCCTGGCCCCCGCCGCCGCCCGCGAGCTGCTGGCCTCCGCCGCCTGCGAGGTCGAACGCACCCGCGCGGCCCTCGCCGTCGTCGAGACCAGCGGCTGTCCCGGCGTGGCCCGGCTCACCGGCGACCACCAGCTGATGCTCAGCAGCGCGCTGCGGCGCGAGCTGGTGCGGCACGTCGACGACTGCCCGTGCTGCCGCCGTACGGCCGAGCGCGCGGTCCCCGGCCACTGGCCCGGCGCCACGGTCACCCCCGCCGAACTGCCCGTCCTGGAGGCACCCCGCGCGGCTCTGCACGTCGCCCTGACGTACCACCCGCGCGCGCGGGGCAGTGCCGCGCCCCGCTTCGACCGGCGCGGCTTTCCCATGGACCCCAAGGACCGCGCCGCCCGCCGGGACCGCATCCGCGCGCGTGCCGTCACCACGACCGTCGTCGCCACCGTCGTCGCCGCCCCCGTGCTGGCCCTGTGGGCGGCCTACCGGGGCACCCCGATCGGCGAGCAGGACGGCCGCGCCGCCACCGCGCACGGGGCGCACAGCCTCGACGGCGACCCGGCCGGCGGCTACCAGAACGCCGGGAACGCCAGCACCCCCGGCGGCCGGCTCACGCAGGACGGCCTGTCCGACGTCTCCGTGGAGGTCGTCAGCGTCCCCGGCGCCGGGCGGAAGGGGGCGGGACGCCTCGCCGTGACGGCCCACACCCGCGGCGACACCACGCTCGTCACGCTCACGGCCTCCGGGCCCTCCCCGGTCCGCTGGTCGGCGGTCACCGCGGCCGACTGGCTCTACCTCAGCCGGTCCTCGGGAACCCTCCGGCCCGGCGAGTCGTTCACGATCAAGGTGTACGTCGACCAGCTGCGCGAGCCCTCCGGCCACTGGGCCGCACGGCTGTCGATCTCCCCGGCCGGCGCCGTCGTCTCGATCGACGGGTACGGCACCGCCCCCACCGGCCCCACGGCACCGGCCGACCCGCCCCCGACCGCCACCCCGGACCCGACCCCCACGCCCTCGTCCCCCGCCGAGCCCACGCCCACCGCCACGCCTCCGTCGAGCGACCCGACCCCCACACCGACCGACCCGCCGACCCCGACCGGCGACCCCGGAAACCCCACGCCCCCACCGGCCGACGACGGCGCCCCGGGCCCATCGGGCGGCTAGAGCGGTGCCGGGCCGCCTCGGTCCACAGCGGTCACCAGGTCCACAGCGGTCACCAGGTACACAGTGGTCCCCAGGCTCGCAGTGGTCCCAGGGCCCGCAGCGGTCCCCGGGCCCACAGCGTCACCGGTCCTCAGCCGGTCACCGTGTCCGCCGGATCCACCGCCGTAACCGGTTCCACCGTCGCCGGATCCGCCGGATGCGGAGCCACCAGCGGCAGCCGGGACGCCAGCCGCTGCTCGCACAGCTCGACCAGGCGGTCGTAACCGGCCTTGCCCATCAGCTCGGTCAGCTCGGCCCGGTAGGAGACGTAGACCGGATCGCCCGCGCCATGGGCGGAGGTCGCCGACGTGCACCACCAGTGCAGGTCGTGGCCGCCCGGACCCCAGCCCCGGCGGTCGTACTCACCGATCGACACTTGCAGGACGCGCGTGTCGTCGGGCCGGTCGATCCAGTCGTACGTCCGCCGGATCGGCAGCTGCCAGCACACGTCCGGCTTGGTCTCCAGCGGCTCGCGGCCCTCGCGCAGCGCCAGGATGTGCAGCGAGCAGCCCGCGCCGCCCGCGAAGCCCGGCCGGTTCTGGAAGACGCACGAGCCCTGGAAGGGACGGGTCTGGCGGGAGCCGTCCTCGTCCTCCGAGACCCAGCCGTGCGCCAGCCCCTCGTCGTGGTTCTGCCAGATGTCCGGCGTGAGCCTCGCCACATGCTCGGCGACCCGCTTCTCGTCGTCCTCGTCGGAGAAGTGGGCGCCCAGCGAGCAGCACCCGTCGTCCGCGCGGCCCGCCTGGATGCCCTGGCAGCCACTGCCGAAGATGCAGTTCCACCGGGAGGTCAGCCATGTCAGATCACACCGGAAGACCTGCTCGTCGTCCGCCGGATCGGGGAACTCCACCCACGCGCGCGCGAAGTCGAGCCCCTTCTCGTCGCTCGCCTTCGCGTTCACCTTGGGGGCCTTCTTGGACTTGGACGCCTTCGCCTGCGAAGAATCCTTCGATCCCGTGGAGGATTTGTCGGGCTTCGCCTTTTTCGTCTTTGGCACGCATCCAGGGTAAGTGGCCGGAGACCGCACCGGGGCCTGCGGACGGCCGCGCTGGCAGTAGCGTTCCGTACATGAGACTCGGTGTCCTGGACGTGGGTTCGAACACGGTGCACCTGCTGGTGGTGGACGCACACCCCGGCGCGTGCCCCCTGCCCGCGCATTCGCACAAGGCCGAACTGCGGCTCGCCCAACTGCTCGACGACAGTGGTGCCATCGGCACCGAGGGCGTCGACAAACTGCTCGGCGTCGTCCAGGACGCGCTCCGCGCCGCCGAGGACAAGGGCGTCGAGGACCTGCTGCCCTTCGCCACGTCCGCGGTGCGCGAGGCGAGCAACGCCGACGAGGTGCTGGCCCGCGTCAAGGACACCACCGGCGTCGAGCTCCAGGTCCTCACCGGTGAGGAGGAGGCCCGCCTCACCTTCCTCGCCGCCCGCCGCTGGTTCGGCTGGTCGGCCGGGAAACTGCTGGTCCTGGACATCGGCGGCGGCTCCCTGGAGATCGCCTACGGCATCGACGAGGAGCCCGACGCGGCCGTCTCCCTGCCGCTCGGCGCGGGCCGGCTCACCGCCGGATGGCTGCCCGGTGACCCGCCCGACCCCGAGGCGATAAGGGCGCTGCGCCGCCATGTGCGCACCGAGATCGCCCGCACGGTCGGCGAATTCACCCGCCTCGGCGCCCCCGACCACGTGGTCGCCACCTCCAAGACCTTCCGGCAGCTGGCCCGCATCGCCGGCGCGGCCCGCTCCGCCGACGGCCCGTACGTCCAGCGCGAGCTCAAGCGCGAGTCCCTGGAGGCCTGGGTGCCCCGCCTGGCCGGCATGACCGCCGCCCAGCGCTGCGAACTCCCCGGCGTCTCCGACGGCCGCGCCGGCCAGCTCCTCGCCGGCGCCCTGGTGGCCGAGGCCACGATGGACCTCTTCGGCGTGGAGAACGTGGAGATCTGCCCGTGGGCGCTGAGGGAGGGCGTGATCCTGCGGCGACTGGACCACATGGGGTCGGCGTAGCCGCCCGCGAGGGACGCGACAAGCCACGGAGGAGGCCGCGCCCATCCCGCGTCCGCCCCGTGGCAAACACCACAACGGCGAACAGGAACCCCGCAATCCAGGAACCGCACCCCGTAACCTGTCCCCCATGGCAGATCCCGTCCGCATCCCAGATGCGAAGGTCGCCCTCTCCACGGCCTCGGTGTACCCGGAGTCCACGGCGACGGCCTTCGAGATCGCCGCGCGCCTCGGCTACGACGGCGTCGAGGTCATGGTGTGGACCGACCCGGTCAGCCAGGACATCGAGGCGCTGCGGCGCCTGTCCGACTACCACGGGGTCCCGATCCTGGCCGTGCACGCCCCCTGCCTGCTGATCACCCAGCGCGTGTGGTCCACCGACCCCTGGGTCAAGCTGCAGCGCGCCCGGGCCGCCGCCGAGAAGCTCGGCGCCGGCACGGTCGTCGTGCACCCGCCGTTCCGCTGGCAGCGGCAGTACGCCCGTGACTTCGTCACCGGGATCTGGCGGATGGCGAACGAGACGGACGTCCGGTTCGCGGTGGAGAACATGTACCCCTGGCGCTACCGCGACCGCGAGATGCTCGCGTACGCCCCCGACTGGGACGTCACCCAGGACGACTACCGGCACTTCACGATCGACCTCAGCCACGCGGCGACGGCCCGCACGGACGCCCTCGACATGCTCGACCGGATGGGCGACCGCCTCGGCCACGTCCACCTCGCCGACGGCCGGGGGTCGGCGAAGGACGAGCACCTGGTCCCCGGCCGCGGCACCCAGCCCTGCGCCGAGGTGCTGGAGCGGCTCGCGCTGACCGGCTTCGACGGCCATGTCGTCATCGAGGTCAACACCCGGCGCGCGATGTCCAGCGCCGAGCGCGAGGCCGACCTCGCCGAGGCCCTGGCCTTCACACGCCTGCACCTGGCGTCCGCCGTGAAGGTGCCCCGGCGGTGACCGGGGCCACCGGCGAGGCCGGCGCGCGCCGCCGCGGCCGGCCCCCGCGTACGGAGTCGGCCGACACCCGCGACCGGATCCTGGCCGCCGCCCGCGAGGAGTTCTCCGAGCGCGGCTACGAGAAGACCTCCGTACGCGGCATCGCCAAGGCAGCCGGTGTGGACTCCGCGCTCGTCCACCACTACTTCGGCACCAAGGAGCAGGTCTTCGAGGCGGCCATCGAGGTCGCCTTCGCGCCCGCCCTGAACGCCCCCGACGCGGTGGCCGCCGGCCCCCTGGACGGGGTGGGGGAGCGGCTGACCCGCTTCATCTTCGGCATCTGGGAGAACCCCACCACCCGTACGCCCCTGCTGGCGATCCTGCGCTCGGCCGTCAACAACGAGACCGCGGCGGCCGTCTTCCGCCGCCTGGTCGCCAGCCAGCTGCTGCGCCGCATCGCCGTCCAGCTCGACCTCCCCGACGCCGAGCTGCGCGCCGAGCTCGCGGCCGCGCAGCTGGTGGGGTGCGCGATGCTGCGGTACGTGATCAAGGTGGAGCCGCTGGCGTCGGCGGACCTGGAGCAGATCGTGGCGCGGGTGGCGCCGGTGGTCCAGGGGCACCTGACGAATCCCTGACACCCCGCGTTCGTGGAACACGCGTCCCGCATTCCGGACATGCGTGTCCATCCCTTGGAGCGGCGGCGTACGCTCGTAGGGAGTCAGAACCCTCTCGCAGTTGGTCTTCGAAGGAGCGAGTGACGATGCCCGAGCTGAGGTCCCGCACAGTCACCCACGGCCGCAACATGGCGGGCGCCCGCGCCCTTATGCGCGCCTCCGGTGTACCCGGTGCGGACATCGGCCGGAAGCCGATCATCGCGGTCGCCAACAGCTTCACCGAGTTCGTGCCCGGCCACACCCACCTCCAGCCGGTCGGCCGGATCGTCAGCGAGGCGATCCGGGAGGCGGGCGGCATCCCCCGCGAGTTCAACACGATCGCCGTCGACGACGGCATCGCGATGGGCCACGGCGGCATGCTCTACTCCCTGCCCTCCCGCGACCTGATCGCGGACAGCGTGGAGTACATGGTCGAGGCGCACTGCGCCGACGCCCTGGTCTGCATCTCCAACTGCGACAAGATCACCCCCGGCATGCTGATGGCCGCGCTGCGCCTGAACATCCCGACGGTCTTCGTCTCCGGCGGCCCGATGGAGGCCGGCCGCGCCACCCTGGTCGACGGCACGGTCCGCACCCTCGACCTGGTCGACGCGATCTCCGACGCCGTGAACGACAAGATCTCGGACGAGGACATCCTCCGTATCGAGGAGAACGCCTGTCCGACCTGCGGCTCCTGTTCCGGCATGTTCACCGCCAACTCGATGAACTGCCTGACCGAGGCGATCGGCCTTTCCCTCCCCGGCAACGGCTCGGTCCTGGCCACCCACACGGCCCGCCGCCGGCTCTACGAGGACGCGGCCCGCACGGTCATGGACATCACCCGCCGCTACTACGAGCAGGACGACGACACGGTCCTGCCGCTCAACATCGCCACCTTCGCGGCCTTCGAGAACGCCATGGCCCTGGACATCGCGATGGGCGGCTCGACCAACACGATCCTGCACCTGCTGGCCGCCGCCCAGGAGGCGGGCGTCCCCTTCGGCCTGGAGCAGATCGACGCGGTCTCGCGCCGTGTGCCCTGCCTGGCGAAGGTGGCCCCGAACGTCGCGAAGAGCCGCACGTACTACATGGAGGACGTGCACCGCGCCGGCGGCATCCCCGCCCTGCTCGGCGAACTGCACCGCGGGGGCCTGCTCAACGAGGACGTGCACGCGGTCCACAGCCCGTCCCTGGCGGACTGGCTGAAGACCTGGGACGTGCGGGGCGGCTCGCCCTCCGCCGAGGCCGTGGAAATGTGGCACGCGGCGCCCGGCTGCGTCCGCTCGGCCGAGGCCTTCTCCCAGTCCGAGCGCTGGGAGGCCCTGGACGACGATGCCGAGGGCGGCTGCATCCGCTCCGTCGAGCACGCCTACTCGAAGGACGGCGGCCTGGCGGTCCTCAGGGGCAACCTCGCCGTCGACGGCTGCGTGGTGAAGACGGCCGGCGTCGACGAGTCGATCTGGACGTTCGAGGGCCCGGCGGTGGTCTGCGAGTCCCAGGAGGAGGCCGTCGAGAAGATCCTCAACAAGCAGGTCACCGACGGCGACGTGGTCGTCATCCGCTACGAGGGCCCCAAGGGCGGCCCCGGTATGCAGGAGATGCTCTACCCGACCTCCTTCCTCAAGGGCCGGGGCCTGGGCAAGACCTGCGCCCTGATCACCGACGGCCGCTTCTCCGGCGGCACCTCGGGCCTCTCCATCGGCCACGCCTCCCCGGAGGCGGCCTCCGGCGGCACCATCGCCCTCGTCGAGGACGGCGACCGCATCCGCATCGACATCCCGGGCCGCACCATCGACCTCCTGGTCGACGAGGCGGAACTGTCCCGCCGCGAGCAGGCCCTGGGCGGTGCCTACGCCCCGAAGAACCGCGAGCGCAAGGTCTCGGCGGCCCTGCGCGCCTACGCCGCGATGGCGACCAGCGCGGACAAGGGCGCCGTGCGGGACGTGACCAAGCTGGGCTGAGTCCCCTGCCTCGCCTCGGGGCCGCCTCCACCGGGGGCGGCCCCTTCGTGTGTCACCAGGCGGCGGGGGTGCGTCCGTCGACGGCGAAGACGGTGCCGTCGGGGGCGCCGGCGTAGACACGGCCGCCGATGACCACCGGCTCGGGCAGGGTGGCCGCGACCCGGTCGGCGTGCGTGCCGAGCCGTGCCCGGGTCTGCCCCAGGAGCCTGCCGTGCCGCGCGTCGACGGCGAGCAGCCGCCCGTCGGGAGCCGTGACGTACACATGCCCGCCGTCCACGACCGGCGTCGAGCCGCGGATCACGGCGGTCTCCAGCCCCCACAGCTGCCGGCGCGCGTTCGTGTCCACGGCCTCCAGCGAGCCCCCGGTGGCCAGCAGGTAGACCACGCCTCCACGCACCGCGGCATGGACGCCCTCCCGGGGCGCGGGCAGCGCCACCCGTCGTACCGCCTTGGACTTCGGGGTGTAGCGGACCACCGCCCGCGTGGCCCCGTAGACCCGGTCGACCGAGAGGAAGTAGACGGATCCGCCGCTGGTCCCGACGGGCTGCAGGGATCCGTCGAGCCGGGCCTCCCACAGCACGTCACCGGTGTCCGGGTCCACCGCCGTGACCCGCGTGCTCGACCCGTCGGCGGACGTACTCGTCGCGTACGCCGGCCGGTCCCCGGTGAACCACGCGAACGACGGCGTCGTCTGCCCCGGGATCCGCCGGTGCCACCTCGTTTTGCCCGAGGCGCTGTCCACACCCGTGACCGTCCCGTCGGTCCCGGTGAGCAGGAGGGTGCCGCCGGCGAACCGCAGCCCGCCGTGCGTGGCGATGTCCTGCCGTCGACCGGGCTTGCCGGACGCCGGATCGAGCGCCTCCACCCGCTGCCCCTGGTCCGTCACGACCTGCACCAGCCCACCCGACAGCACGGGCGGTCCGCTGCCGACCGCCGTGTCGGCGGAGTGCCGCCAGAGCAGAGTGCCGTCGGCGGGGGAGAGGGCGTAGAGCCGTCCCGGCTGTGAGCAGACCAGCGCATCGGCGGTGGACGAGCACTGAGGCGCACCGGCGGCAGCGGACCCGGGCCTGGCCGTCCACGGCGTGAACGCCCCGGCCGACACGGCTTCCGAGTGCGAGCCGCCCGCCGTCGGCGCGGGGGAGGGGTCGTCCAGCAACCGCACCGTGGCGACCGCACCGCCGACCACGAGAGCGAGCACCCCGGCCGCCACGGCCGCCCACCGGACGACTCGGCGCCTCCCGGACCGCCCTGCGGCCTCAGCGACCGAAGGCTCCGCGACCGGTTCCGCTACCGCTCCCTCTTTCTCTTGCACCCCTTCGTCCGGGCCGGTCCGTGTCCCGCCCGTCCGCTGCGCCGGTATGAACGCCTGCGTGTCGTACGAGGCCGCCACCGACCGCAGTTCCCGCATCAGTTCGTCGGGCGTGGGCCGCTGCTCCGGCTCCTTGGCGAGGCAGCGCAGCACCAGCGGTGCGAGGTTCTCCGGTACGTCGGTCAGGTCGGGCTCGTCGTGCACGACCTGGTAGGCGACGACATAGGGGCTGTCGGAGTCGAACGGCCCGCGCCCCGTCGCCGCGTGCACCATGACCGACCCGAGGGCGAAGATGTCGGCGGCCGGGCCCACCTCGCGGGGGCGCCGGAACTGCTCGGGCGCCATGAACGGCGGCGTTCCGATCAACTTCCCGGTCTCGGTGCGCAGTTCGCTGTCCTTGGGGCGGGAGATCCCGAAGTCGATGACCTTGGGCCCGTCCTCCGCGAGCAGCACGTTGCTCGGCTTGAGGTCGCGGTGCACGACCCCCACCCGGTGGATGTCGCGCAGTGCCTCGGCCAGCCCGGCCATCAGCCGGCGCAACCGGTCCGGGGCCATGGCCCCGTGCTCCTTCACTTGCTCGGCCAGCGTCGGTCCCGGGATGAACAGCGTCGCCATCCAGGGCCGTTCGGCCTCCGGATCGGCGTCCACGACGGGCGCGGTGAAAGCGCCGCTCACCCGCCGGGCGGCGGCCACCTCCTGCCGGAACCGGCCCCGGAACTCGGGATCCCGGGCGAACTCGGCGTGCACCACCTTCACCGCGACCTTCATCCCGGAGGTGCTGCGGGCCAGGTGCACGACGCCCATGCCGCCGGAGCCCAGGCGCGACTGAAGGCGGTAGTGACCGGCGTACTCGGGAAGTTCCGCTTCCGCGCCCGCTCCGGCGTCTCGCTGTGGCGCCATGGGACACACCCCCGTGCTGTTCGACCGCGCGCGCGACGCACGGAGCCTAGTCGATGACTCGTACGAGACAGAGGCGGCTTGCTAGCGTTCGTGAGCGAGTCGCACTCGCGTGTTTCGAGGCGCGGTTCAGGGGAATCAACGGGACCCCATGGCAGTCATGGGGTCGAACGGGGGGAGTTCACATGTCTGTTACCGACACCGGAGCGGTCGACGGCGTCGAGGGCGTCGAGAGCGGAGAGGGGCAGGCGGTCGTCACCGCCGTGGATGCGGCCGTGCGCTACTACTCGGTCGCCCCGGGCGTCCGGCTCAACGTCCGCAGCGGCCCTGGCACCACCTACAGCCTCGTCCGCACCCTGGCCGAGGGCGCCAAGGTGCCGATCTTCTGCCAGACGCCGGGCCAGACGGTCACGGGGCCGTACGGCACCAGCAAGCTCTGGGACAACATCGACGACGGCCAGTACGTGTCCGACGCGTACATCCACACGGGCACCGACGGCTACGTGGCCTCCCGCTGCGGCTGACCCCGTACGGAGCCCGCCCCGCCCGCCAGCCATAATCGTCCCGTGAGCGACGAAACCGGCACCGCGGCCACCCCGGCGGGCTCCACGGGCGCCACCCCCGGTGACGGCCCCCGCCCCGAACCCCTGCGTTTCTTCGGAACGACCTGGGTGAACCACGACAACGGCTACGCGGCCCGCCGCGCGGCCGTCGCCGTCGGCTCACTGGCGGCGGCCGTCGCCTCCTGTCTCGTCCTGCGCTTCGCCTACCAGGGCGTGCAGATCGCGGGCAGCGGAGGCTTCGTGACCGTACTGGTCGTCGCGATGTTCGCGGTCTGCAGCGCGCTCGCCTTCCGCAACACCTGGGAGGGCTTCGGCAAGCGCCCCGACCCCGAACGCCAGGCCTCCCTGCGCGGACTGCTGGCCATCGGCTTCGTCGGCTCCCTCGCCGCGTACTTCCTCCGCTCCCTCACCGAGGCCCCCGGCGAGAAACTGCACCGCGCCGAATACGAACAGGCCCGCGAGCAGCACGTCCGCCGCTCCACCCGCCGCACCGGGAACCCCTCGAAGAAGCGCCGCCGTCAGTAGTACCGGCGCATGATCGCGGTCGCCCACTCCGGCTGGCTCACCACACCCTGCGGGCCGAACTCCGCCATGTACGGCTTGATGTCCAGCACGGGCGTCCCGTCCACCGCGTCCAGCCCCTCGACGTGCACGTCCAGCCCCTCCACCCGCAGCACGCGGCACCGCGAGACCCCGATCCGGTTGGGCCGGTTCTTGCCGCGCTGGGCGAAGATGCCCACCTTCGGCCAGTCGGTGTTGCCGCGCGGATGCCGGGCGCCGGTCTCGATCCGCTCCTCGGGCACCCGGTCGAAGTGGTAGACGACCTCCAGATGGGAGAAGCCGTCCAGCCCGGCCAGCGCCTCCGGGGCGTACCGCTCCCCGTCGACCCGGATGACCGCCCGCACCGCACCCCAGTCGTCGTCCCGGACCTCCGCCCGCCCGCCGACCACGCGGCCCACCGGACGGACGACCACCGGTTCCGTGCTCTGCTCAGCCATGCCTGCCCACCCTCAAAGCAAGGATCAAGGAAAGGCGTTCACCGTAATTGACGGCAGGCCCGGGGCCGCAGCGGCCAGCATGAGCGTATGACCACGACTCCCTCGCCCTCCCCCTCCCGTGCCCACTCCTTCAACACCGCCGCGGCCCAGTACGCCGCGAACCGCCCCTCCTACCCGCCCGCCCTCTTCGACACCCTCGAAGAACTCGCCGCCCGCCCCCTCACCGGCGCCCGGGTCGTCGACGTCGGCGCCGGCACCGGCATCGCCACCGTGCTGCTCCACGCCCGCGGCGCCGACGTGCTCGCGGTGGAGCCCGGTGACGGCATGGCGGCCCAGTTCCACCGCGCCCTCCCCGACGTCCCGCTCGTCCGCGGCAACGGCAACGCCCTGCCCCTGGCCGACGCCTGCGCCGACTTCCTCACCTACGCCCAGGCCTGGCACTGGACCGACCCGGCCCACTCGGTCCCGGAGGCGCTGCGCGTCCTGCGCCCCGGCGGAGCCCTCGCGCTGTGGTGGAACATCCGCCCGCTCGACGTCCCGTGGGTCGCCGCCCAGACGGACCGCGTCCAGCGCCACCTCGGCGTGCGCGCCGATGCCACGAAGGGCGACATCGACCGCTTCGCACAGGCCGACCCCAGTGGCCGCCTCCACTTCGCCCACCGCACCGTCCGCTGGAGCCGCCGCGTCCCCGTCGACACCCATCTCGCCAACATCGGCAGCCACTCGATCTTCCTGGTCCACGACGAAACCAGCACCCGGGCCTTCCTCGCCGAGGAGCGCACCCATCTGCTGGCCGCCTTCCCCGACGGTGTGGTGGAGGAGGTCTACGACGTGGAGCTGCTGGTGGCCATCGCTTGACGGCGCCGTGCCCCGGGAGGATTATTCATCGCATGATGAATTGTGCCGCCGGCCCTCCCGGGGCCCCCGCCGAGCAGCCCCCGCCCCCCGCCGTACAGGCCACCGCCCTCACCGCCGTCCGAGGCCCCCGCACCGTCCTGCGCGGCCTCGACTTCACCGTCCCGCGCGGCCGGATCACCGGCCTGCTCGGCCCCTCCGGCTGCGGCAAGTCGACCCTCATGCGGGCCATCGTCGGCACCCAGGCCAAGGTCACCGGCACCCTCCAGGTCCTCGGCCACCCCGCCGGCCACCCCACCCTCCGCACCCGCATCGGCTACGTCACCCAGGCCCCCTCCGTCTACGACGACCTGACCGTCCGCCAGAACCTCGACTACTTCGCCGCGATCCTCGACCCCGGCCGCGCGGCAGCCGACCGCCGCCACGACGCCGTCACCCGGGCCATCGCCGACGTCGACCTCACCACCCACGCCGACGCCCTCGCGGGCAACCTCTCCGGCGGCCAACGCAACCGCGTCTCCCTGGCCGTGGCCCTCCTCGGCACCCCCGAACTCCTGGTCCTCGACGAACCCACCGTCGGCCTCGACCCGGTCCTCCGCCGCGACCTGTGGAACCTCTTCCACGACATCGCCGCCACCCGCGGCGTCACCCTCCTCGTCTCCTCCCACGTCATGGACGAGGCCGAGCGCTGCCACCGCCTCCTCCTCATGCGCGAGGGCGAGATCCTCGCCGAGGACACCCCGGACGCCCTGCGCACCCGCACCGGCGCCGACACCGTCGAAGCGGCCTTCCTGCACCTGGTGGACGAAGCGGTCGCCGCCGACCGCACCAAGGAGACGATCCGATGACCACTACGACCCCCACGGGCGCGCTCAACGTCTCCCGCACCACCGCCACCGCCACCCGCGTCCTGCGCCAGCTCCGCCACGACCCGCGCACCATCGCGCTGATGATCCTGATCCCCTGCCTGATGCTGCTCCTGCTGCGCTACGTCTTCGACGGCAGCCCGCGCACCTTCGACGACATCGGCGCCTCACTCCTCGGCATCTTCCCCCTGATCACCATGTTCCTGGTGACCTCCATCGCCACCCTGCGCGAACGCACCTCCGGCACCCTCGAACGCCTCCTCGCCATGCCCCTCGGCAAGGGCGACCTCATCGCCGGCTACGCCCTCGCCTTCGGTGTCCTGGCGATCATCCAGTCGGCCCTGGCAACAGCGCTCGCGGTCTGGTTCCTCGGCCTGGACGTCACCGGCTCCCCCTGGCTCCTGCTCCTGGTGGCCCTGCTCGACGCCCTGCTCGGCACCGCCCTGGGCCTCTTCGTCTCGGCCTTCGCGGCCTCCGAATTCCAGGCGGTCCAGTTCATGCCCGCGGTGATCTTCCCCCAGCTCCTCCTCTGCGGCCTCTTCACCCCCCGCCCCGCCATGCACCCCGCCCTGGAGACCATCTCCGACGCCCTCCCCATGTCCTACGCCGTCGACGGCATGAACGAGGTCCTCCACCACACCGACATGACAGCGACCTTCGTGAGGGACGTACTGATCGTGGCCGGCTGCGCGCTGCTGGTACTGGGCCTGGGAGCGGCCACCCTCCGCCGCCGGACACCGTGACCGGCCGATGCCGGTCCGCATCTCCAGCCCGTCCGGCGCTTGAGGACGAGGCCGTCCAGGCCGAACGGGCGTCCAGGGGGCGGAGCCCCCTGGCGGGGTCGAAGGGGCAGAGCCCCTGGGGATGGGAACGGGTAGGGGCGGCGGGGGCGAAACCCTAGACGCCGAACCGCACCCCGGCACCCCGGCAACCCGGCCCCCAGGCACCGCGGCAGCCAAACCCCCGTCCGCCCACCGGACAACCGACCCCGCACACCCACCCCCGATGCGAGGATGACCCCGGACGACAAACCCCCCGGAGGGCACCGCAACATGACCCAGAAAGTCGCAGTCCTCGGCACCGGCAAGATCGGCGAAGCCCTGCTCAGCGGAATGATCCGCGGCGGCTGGGCCCCCGCCGACCTCCTGGTCACCGCCCGCCGCCCCGAACGCGCCGAAGAACTCCGCACCCGCTACGGAGTCGTCCCGGTCACCAACGCCGAGGCCGCCAAGACCGCCGACACCCTGATCCTCACGGTCAAGCCGCAGGACATGGGCACCCTGCTCGACGAACTCGCCCCCCACGTCCCCGCCGACCGCCTGGTCATCAGCGGAGCCGCCGGCATCACCACCGCCTCCATCGAGGACCGCCTGGCCACCGGCACCCCGGTCGTCCGCGTCATGACGAACACCCCCGCCCTCGTCGACGAGGCCATGTCCGTCATCTCCGCCGGCACCCACGCCACCGCCGACCACCTCGCCCACACGGAGGAGATCTTCGGCGCCGTCGGCAAGACCCTCCGCGTCCCCGAGTCCCAGCAGGACGCCTGCACCGCCCTCTCCGGCTCCGGCCCGGCGTACTTCTTCTACCTGGTCGAAGCCATGACCGACGCCGGCATCCTGCTCGGCCTGCCCCGCGACAAGGCCCACGACCTGATCGTCCAGTCCGCGATCGGCGCCGCCACCATGCTCCGCGACAGCGGCGAACACCCGGTCAAGCTCCGCGAGAACGTCACGTCCCCCGCAGGCACGACGATCAACGCCATCCGCGAACTCGAGAACCACGGCGTACGAGCCGCGCTCATCGCCGCCCTCGAAGCCGCCCGCGACCGCAGCCGCGAACTGGCCTCCGGCAAGAAGGACTGACGCCCTGGGGGGCGGTCACCCCGCCGCGTCCACGATCTCCTTCGTGGTCACCACGCGCGCGAACCCGCCCCCGTGCAGGGAGACGGCCGACGCCTGCGCGATCTCCTCCGCACTGCGCCGCCAGCCGAACGGCCCCTCCAGGTCGAAGGTGTACGTCGCGTCGTACGCGAACAGCACGTCGTACCCGAGGTTCCCGCCCATACGGGCCGTCGTCTCCGCGCACATGTTGGTCTGGATCCCGGCCACCACCACCTGCGAGATCCCCGCCTCCGTCAGCCAGGCGCCCAGATCCGGGGTCCCGAGGAAGGCCGAGTTCACGGTCTTGGTGACGAGAAGCTCGGGCCCGGACCCCTTTCCGCGCCGCCGCTCCACGTACTCCTTGAAGGAGTTGCCCTCGTACCCGAGCCGCAACGGCGAGTGCGGCTTCGGCGAGTCGTGCCGTACGAAGACGACGGGCCGACCCGTCGCCTGCCACGCGTCGATGAGCGAAGCGATGTTGTCATCCGCCTCCGGGTTGTTCCGCGGGCCCCAGAAGTCGAGCTCCTCGAAGCCCTTCTGCACGTCCACGACCACCAGCGCTGCGTTCTCCCTGATCTCCATGCCCACGATCCTGCCGCCGGGGACACCCCCGTCCCAGACCTACAAAAGTCAGCGATCGATGGTTTACTGCCACCCATGGCCAACGCTTACCGTGTCGCCCTGGTCGCCTTCCCCGGCATCCGCGCCTTCGACGTCTCCGTCATCACCGAGGTCTGGGGCACCGACCGCACCGACCGCGGCACCCCCGCCTTCGACCTGCGCCGCGTGGCCACCGACACCACCCCCATCTCCATGCGCGGCGGCCTCTCCCTCCTCCCCGACCGCGCCCTCACCTGGCTGGACCGCGCCGACCTGATCGTGATCCCCGGCCTGGACGACCATCTGACCCCCGCACCCACCCCCGTCCTCGACGCGCTCCGCCGCGCCCACACCCGCGGCACCACCCTCGCCGCCCTCTGCGGCGGCGCCTTCACCCTCGCCCAGGCAGGCCTCCTCGACGGCCGCCGCGCCATCACCCACTGGAACCTCGTCGACCTCCTGCGCGCCCAGCACCCCCAGGTCACCGTCGTCCCCGACGCCCTCTTCATCGAGGACCACAACATCTGGACCGCCGCCGGCACGGCCGCCGGCATCGACCTCTGCCTCCACCTCGTCCGGCTCGCCCACGGCGCCGAGACAGCCGCGACCATCGCCCGCTCCATGGTCACCGCGCCCTTCCGCACCGGCACCCAGGCACAGTTCATCGAGCACCCCACCCCCCGCGCGGACCGCGACGCCGACACCCTCGCCGCCGTACGCGAACACGCCCTGCGCCACCTCCACGAACCGCTCACGGTCGCCGACCTGGCGGCTCTGGCGGGCATGTCCCCCCGCAGCTTCGCCCGCCACTTCACGGCAGCCACCGGCGCCACCCCGCTCCGCTGGCTCCTCGACCAGCGCATCGCCGCGGCCCAGAAACTCCTCGAACGCACCGACCTCCCCATCCCGGAGGTCGCCCGCCGCGCCGGCTTCGGCAGCGAGGTCACGATGCGCCAGCACTTCGCCTCGCGCCTCGCCACCAGCCCACGCGCCTACCGGGCCGCGTTCACCACAGCACCCGTATCAGAAGCCGCCGGCAGCAGCCCGATCGCCCGGTAAGCCGCGTCGACGACCGGCCGCGCCATGGCCCGTGCCCGCTCCGCACCATCACGCAGCACCCCCTCCACATACGCCGGATCCGCGCACAACTCCTTGTGCCTGGCCTGAACAGGCCGGAGAACCTCGACCACGGCCTCCGCCGTGTCCTTCTTCAAAGCGCCGTACGACTCGTAAACGCCGCCCAGTTCCTCCGGGTTCCCACCCGTACACGCCGCGAGGATCTCCAGCAGGTTCGCGACCCCCGGCTGCTCCTCCCGGTCGTACACGACCTCCCGCCCGCTGTCGGTCACGGCCCGCATCACCTTCTTGCGCACCGCATCCGGCTCGTCGAGCAGGTACACGATCCCCGGCCCCGAGTCGTCCGACTTCCCCATCTTCGACGTCGGCTCCTGAAGGTTCATCACCCGCGCCGCCACCTGCGGACGCGTCGCCCTCGGCACCACGAACGTGTGCCCGTACCGCTGGTTGAACCGCACCGCCAGATCCCGGGTCAGCTCCACGTGCTGCACCTGGTCATCACCCACCGGCACCTCGTCCGTCCCGTACGCCAGGATGTCCGCCGCCATCAGCACCGGATACGTCAGCAGCGACAGCCGCACACTCCCGCCCCGCGCCCGCTCCCGTGCGGCCTTCTCCTTGTACTGGATCATCCGCCGCATCTCACCGTCGGTCGCCACGCACTCGAGCACGTACGACAGCCGCGCGTGCTCATCCACATGACTCTGTACGAACACGGTGCACAGCTCCGGATCCAGTCCCGCCGCCAGCAGCAGCGTCGCCCCTTGCCGACTGAGCCTGCGCACCCGCGCCGGATCGTGGTCCACGGTCAGCGCGTGCAGATCGACGATGCAGAACACCGCGTCCGACCGGTGCTGGTCCACGTCGGCCCACCGGCGCATGGCTCCCAGATAGTTCCCCAGCGTCAGATGCCCGGTCGGCTTGATCCCACTGAAGACCCGCGTCATCCCCACTCCACCTCCTGGTCGGGGCCGCCGTCCCGGCGGCCGACCCTCAGGAGCCCTGGAGGGGGAAACGAGAACGGCCGCCGAGGCGGCGGCCGTTGAGTGCACACGTACGAACGGCCGCCGTCAGGCGGCCCACCAGTACTGGTCGCACGTACGTGTCGTAGTCACAGAGCCAGAATACGCCTCCAGGGTGCCGTCCGCCCGAGAGTTGACACACCCCGACCCCATCCGTAAGGTTCTTCGAGTTGTCCGACGTGAGAGCCGACTCCGGTCGGTCCCCGGACAGCCATTCCGCAGGTACCAGCCATCACTCGGCGATCCTTCGTCGTGTTGTTTCGGCGCGCGCATTTGCGAAATGAGGAATCCGCGTTCGATAGGACGCAGCCCCCGATTAGCTCGGGAGCGAGGAATCCGCTAAAGTCTCACTCGTCGGAACGGCCGAAAGGACCGGGAAGACAACCCCCTCTGACGGGGAATCAGACGCCGAAAGGATCTGATAGAGTCGGAACCGCCGGAAAGGGAAACGCGAGAGCGAGAACCTGGAAAGCACCGAGGAAATCGGACCGGAAACAGTCTGATAGAGTCGGAAATACCGAAGGGAAGCCCGGAGGAAAGCCCGAGAGGGTGAGTACAAAGGAAGCGACCGTTCCTTGAGAACTCAACAGCGTGCCAAAAATCAACGCCAG
>NZ_JBVKAI010000019.1:0-173682 GCF_055639495.1 Streptomyces sp. NPDC039424 | reverse complement strand
GGTACTGCAGGGGGGACCCTGTGGGAGAGTAGGACGCCGCCGAACAATTTTTGAGAGAACCCCCGTATCGAAAGATACGGGGGTTTTCTGCGTTTAGGGTCTAGCTATGCGCTATGACCTGATCATCTTTGACAACGACGGTGTCCTCGTCGACAGTGAGCCGATTTCCAACCGGTTGCTCGCCGCCTATCTGACCGAACTCGGGCACCCGACCTCGTACGAGGACTCGATCCGTGACTACATGGGCTCCGCGATGCACCGCATCCACGAGCTGGTCCTGGAGCGCACGGGGCAGCGGCTGCCGGACGAGTTCGACGACGTCTTCCACGGTCGGGTGTTCGCCGCGTTCGAGCGGGAGTTGAAGCCGGTGGCGGGCGCGGGTGAAGTACTGGAGAAGCTGGCCGCTGACGGGGTGCCGTACTGCGTGGCATCGTCCGGGAGCCATGAGCGGATCCGGGTGGGGCACCGGACGACCGGTCTCGACCGGTGGTTCGAGGAGTCGCGGATCTTCAGTTCGCAGGATGTGGGGAAGGGCAAGCCGGCTCCGGACCTGTTCCTGTACGCGGCCGAGCGGATGGGGGTCGCGCCGGAGCGGTGTGCGGTTGTCGAGGACAGCCCGCTGGGCGTCCAGGCGGCCGTGGCGGCCGGGATGGACGTGTACGGGTTCACCGCGATGACGCCGGCCGCCAAGCTGATGGGCGCGACCCAACTCTTCTCCGACATGGGACAGTTGGCCGGCCTGCTGGGCTGACATTTGTCATGCGGAGCTCCGGACGATCGTTTCTACCGCGGCACCGGCCCCCTCCGCGAAGCTGAGGGCATGACGACGAAGACGAGCAAGAAGAACCCCTTCGCCCCGCTGATCGTGGACGTGGCGGTGCCTCTCGGTTCGTACTACCTGTTCAAGGAGGCCTTCGGGATGAGCACCTTCGCGGCGCTCGCCTGGAGCAGTGTGGGGCCGGCCGTGCGGACCGTGTGGAGCGCGGTCAAGGAGCGGACGACCAACGGGCTGGCCCTGCTCATCCTCGTCGTGAACGTCGTCGGGCTGCTGCTCAGCTTCGTCTCCGGTGACCCGCGGCTGATGCTCGCCAAGGACAGCGCGGTCAGCAGCACGGTCGCGATCGGGATCCTGGTCTCCGTGGCGCTGGGCCGCCCGATGATGACCGCCGGTATGAAGCCCTTCCTGGTGAAGGGGGACGCCGCCAAGGAAGCCGCCTGGCAGCGGCTGACGTCGGGCGCCGCGGTCCACTCCGCCGTCTTCCGGCGCAAGGAGCGGCTCTTCTCCCTGATCTGGGGTGTGGCGCTGTTCGGTGAGTGCGCCGCGCGGGTCGTGGGCGCCTACACGATCCCCGTCGACACCATGGTCTGGCTCGGTGGGGTCATCATGGCCGGCGTCCTGCTGGTCGCCTTCGTCCTCAGCGGTGCCTTCGCCGCCGGTCCGATGGAGCACCTGCTCGCCGACGAGGTGAAGGCCGCCGAGGCCGTGCGGCCGGAGGTCGCCGTCGCCGCGTAAGCGGTGGGAGGCCAGGTGAAGTTGAGGAAAATTCATCTTTGGCTGGATCTACCCACAGGTAGCCCGGGGCCCTACGCTCGCCGCCATGACAGATGTGCTGCGGCGCGGTAGGGCCTCGCTGGCGTTCAGCTTCTTCGCGCAGGGCGCCACCTTCGCGCTGCTGGTGACGCGTATTCCGGCCATCCAGGACCGGTACGGCGTCTCCGACGGCCTGCTGCCCGTCTTCCTGGCCGCCGTGCCGATCCTCGCCGGGGTCGGCAGCGTGACGACCGAGCAACTGGTGAAACGGATCCGGCCCAGCCGGCTGCTGCGCTGGTCCCAGCCCCTGGTGCTGCTGGCCCTGCTGGGCGTCGGGGCGGGCGGCCGGATGGCCGAGCTGGGTCTCGTGCTCGCCGCGTTCGGGCTGGCGGTGGGGGCGCTGGACGCCTCGATGAACATGCTCGGGGTGAGCCTGCAGCGGACCTACGGGCGCAGCATCATGCTCAGCTTCCACGCGGCGTACAGCCTGGGCGGGATCGTCGGGGCCTCGCTGGCCTGGGCGGGGGCGCACTGGCACCTGGCGCTGTGGGTGTCGTACCTGCCGGTGGTGGCGGTGCTGCTGCCGGCGGTCCTGGTGGGCAGCCGGTGGTACGTCGACGGCGACGCGGCGCCCGTGGACGGCCGGGACGGGCAGAAGGACGGCGGGGGTGTCGTCTTCAAGCTGCTGCTGCCGCTCTGCCTGGTGATGACCTTCGCGTACATCGGGGACTCGACCGTCTCCAACTGGAGCGCGAAGTACTTGCAGGACACGCTGGGGAGCTCGGAGCAGCTGGCGACCGTTCCGTACAACGTGTACATGGTGACCACGCTGCTGGGCCGGACCATCGGGGACTTCGGGGTACGGCGGCTCGGGGCCGCGGTGGTCGTGCGGCTGGGGGCGCTGGTGGCGGCGCTCGGGTTCGCGGTGGTGGCCGTGGCGCCGGGGGCGTGGGTCGGGATGCTCGGGTTCACTCTGCTGGGGCTGGGTCTGTGCGTGTTGGTGCCGCAGACCTTCGCGGCGGCGGGGCGTCACGCTTTTGAAAATCACGGCCCGGGGGCGTCGGACGCGGCGATCGCCCGGCTGAACATCTTCAACTACGTCGGCTTCCTGGTCGGTTCGCCCTTGGTGGGGGCGCTGGGGGACGCCTGGAGCTACCGCGGGGCCATGCTCGTACCGATGGTGTTGGTGCTGGTGACGTTGGTGTATGCCAGGTCGTTCGAGGCTCAACCGGACCGATACGGTGGCGAGCATGAGCGGCCGCGCACAGCTGATGTGGGACGAGGCAGTAACGGGCTATGACTTCGGCCCGGACCATCCGATGGATCCGGTCCGGCTGGAGCTGACCCGGCGACTGGTGGGTGCCTTCGGGCTCGACCGGGAGGTGGAGGTCGTCGCGGCGAAACCCGCCGGTGAGTCGACGCTGCGGCTGGTCCACCGGGAGGACTACATCGCCGCGGTGCGGGCCGCGTCGGCGGATCCGAGGTCGGCGGACGGGTCGTACGGGCTCGGCACGATGGACGACCCCGCCTTCGCCGGGATGCACGAGGTGTCCGCGCTCATCGCCGGGCAGTCCGTGGGAGCGGCGGAGGCCGTGTGGCGCGGGGACGCGGCGCACGCGGTGAACTTCTCGGGCGGGCTGCACCACGCGATGCCCGGGGGCGCGTCGGGGTTCTGCATCTACAACGACGCGGCGCTCGCGATCGCGCGGTTGCTGGAGCTGGGCGCGGAGCGGGTCGCGTACATCGACGTCGACGTGCATCACGGGGACGGTGTGCAGGCGGCGTTCTGGAACGATCCGCGGGTGCTGACGATCTCGCTGCACGAGCATCCCCGTACCTTGTTCCCGCAGACCGGATGGCCGGAGGAGACCGGCGCGGAGGGGGCGGCGGAGGGGTCGGCCGTGAATGTCGCCCTGCCCGCCGGTACCGGGGACGCGGGGTGGCTGCGGGCGTTTCACGCGGTGGTGCCGGAGCTGCTCGCCGACTTCCGGCCCCAGGTGCTGGTGACGCAGCACGGGGCGGACACGCACTTCGAGGATCCGCTGGCCCATCTCGCGGTGTCGCTGGACGCGCAGCGGGCCGTGCAGGTGGCGTGTCATGAGCTGGCGCACGAGTACGCCGGGGGGAAGTGGGTCGCGCTCGGTGGGGGCGGCTACGCGGTGGTCGAGGTGGTGCCGCGGTCGTGGACGCATCTGGTGGGTGTCGCGGCGGGGCGGGAGATCGCGCCCGAGGCGGTGATCCCCGATGGGTGGCGGCAGGAAGTCTTCGCCCGTACGCGGCAGTTGGCGCCGGCGCGGATGACCGACGGGCGGTGGCCCGTGGCGTGGGCCTCGTGGGACGAGGGTTACGACCCGGCGGACCGCCTGGATCAGGCCGTACTGGCCACGCGGCGGGCGGTGTTCCCGCTGCGCGGGCTGCTGGCGTAGGCCCGAACGGCCTCGCCCCGGAGGGAACCGTTACGCCGACCGTGCGGTCTTCCCCCGTTTCCGGCACCCCCGTACCTCCCGTCCGTCACCATCGCTCCCGTGTTGAGCACGGGAGCACTGCGCGCGCATCTGCTGGCTGCCCGGCTTGCCGGGGTCGTGGCGACGTCGAGGGAGGTGAGTCTGCGCACGTATCGGCTCTTCGCCGCTCGTGACCCCCGGGTGCTGATCGGCATCGATCCCGAGTGGTCTTGGGGAGAACGGGATCTGATCGCGTTGATGGCGGACAAGTGTGGGGTTTCGGCCGATCCGGCGCACACTTCAGGGCATGATGTGATCGACCCGGAGCGGACGCTGGCCGCGCTGGACGCCTTCGCGGAGCGGGTGGCCGCGGTCGCCAGACGTGGGGCGCCGGTGCTGCTGGGCACCGGGCACCCCCATCGGCTGCTCGGTTTCTACGCCGCTCTGGCGGACGCCCTGTCGACGGCGGGATGTGAGGTCCTCACACCGGCGCAGGGTCGCTGTGTCGACATAACGACCCGGTTCGGCCTACGTACGTACAACCTTGATTACGTACGAGGCGTCGCGCTGGTACGAGACCCGGCGGCCGCACGCCCCGGTGGTGAGCCCGGCGCGCACACGCACTCCCCGCTCCCGGTTCGGACCGCGCTGGCGGCGGCGGCCGAGGCCGGCGGGCGGCTTCCGGAGCTGGTGATCGGGGACCACGGCTGGGTCTGCGGAGCAGGTCAGCTGGGTTTTGAGGCCATCGGGCTGGGCGACACGGACGATCCGGCGCTGTTCGTGGGGGAGGCCGAGGGGTCGGTGTCGGTCGCCGTTCCACTTGATGACGCCGTGCGGTCCCCTTACTACCGTCCGCTTACCCGCTACGTACTCAATCGAGCGTGTCTGTCACAGTAGGCCGCCGATGGGTGCACCTCTTCCCCACTCGCATCACAGGCCCCTACATTGGGGAGTGAGCACGCAACGACGAAGAGTCACCGGAAGGGGAAGCCGGTGGCCGTCGAGTGCGGAAGGTTCAGGTGTGTCATGGCTGCAGCTGGCGAGAGGCCTCTGAACGAGGTTCAGTTCCTTACCGTGGCGGAAGTCGCCTCGGTGATGCGAGTGTCGAAGATGACCGTGTACCGGCTGGTGCACAGCGGTCATCTGCCCGCTATCCGGGTGGGGCGGTCCTTCCGCGTCCCCGAGCAAGCGGTACACGAGTACCTCCGCGAGAGTTATGTGGGGGTGGAAACCGCCTGACGGCTTCCGCCGGAGCGTCCCTCCGGTCTCCTCGATTACAAGCTCGACGCTCGTGCGGGGTAGGCTAGCCCCTCGTAGGTCGTATGGGCCCATGGCGCCCAGCACCGAGTGATGAGAAGTGAGCGAGGGTAGTCGTGGGCTCTGTTATCAAGAAGCGGCGCAAGCGGATGGCCAAGAAGAAGCACCGCAAGCTGCTCAAGCGCACGCGCGTTCAGCGTCGCAACAAGAAGTAAGCGACGCCGAGAGCGTGTCTCGTGGCCCCCCACCCGACGGGTGGGGGGCCACAGTCATATTCCGACGGGGGAATTTCCGTCACCTCGCGCGTCGGGCGGTCATCACAGTGCAACATCGACCCGCTAAGTTGGCCGCAGACGGGGAACGCGGCTGGTGCGAGGTCTGGAAGGAAGGCGCTGATCTTGGGACAGGTCGTGCTCGTGACCGGAGTGGCCCGTCAGCTGGGGGGCCGTTTCGTACGACGTATCCAGCGCGATCCGGAAGTGGACCGGGTCGTCGCCGTGGACGCGGTGCAGCCCGAGCACCACCTGGGCGGAGCCGACTTCATCCAGGCCGACATCCGGCACCCCACCATCGCGCGCGTGCTCGCCGAGACCGGCGCCGACACGGTCGTCCACATGGACGTGACCGGCACCGCGCTGGGCAGCGGCAGCCGGACCACGGTCAAGGAGACCAACGTCATCGGCACCATGCAGCTGCTCGGTGCCTGCCAGAAGTCCCCGAACGTGAAACGGCTGGTGGTGAAGTCCAGCACCAACGTGTACGGGTCCGCGCCCCGCGACCCGGCGGTGTTCACCGAGACCACGCCGCCCAAGTCCCTGCCCAGCGGCGGCTTCGCCAAGGACGCGGTCGAGGTCGAGGGGTACGTACGGGGCTTCGCGCGGCGGCGGCCGGACGTGGCCGTCTGCGTGCTCAGGTTCGCCAACATCCTGGGGCCGACCGCGGACACGCCCCTCGCCTCGTACTTCGCGCTGCCCGTGCTGCCGACCGTGTTCGGCTACGACCCCCGGCTGCAGTTCGTGCACGAGGACGATGTGATCGAGGTCCTCAGGATCGCCTCGCACGAGCCGCGCCGGGGCACGCTCAACAGCGGCACCTTCAACATCGCCGGCGACGGCGTCCTGCTGCTCTCGCAGTGCTCCAGGAGGCTGGGCCGCCCCACGGTGCCGCTGCTGCTGCCCGCGGTCACCTGGGCCGGGTCTTTGGTGCGTACGCTGGGTATGACGGACTTCTCGCCCGAGCAGATCCGGTTGCTCACCCACGGACGGGTGGTGGCCACGGACCAGATGCGCGAGACGCTCGGATTCCAGCCGAAGTACACGACCGCGGAGACGTTCGCGGACTTCGCCCGCAGCCACGGCCCCGGGCTGCTGCCGCCGGAGGCCCTCGCGGGGGCCGTCGACCGGATCGCCGTGCTGTCCCTGAGGGGCACCGGCCACCTCCCGACGCAGAGCGCCAACTGAGGAGCGCATCAACGATGGCGGACGCCAAGGTCATTCCGTTCGACGACGACCGGTCCCGCGGAGGCGCCGTACAGCGGCCGTCGCGGCGCCGGAGCGCGGGGAGCCGGCTCAAGAACGGCGAGGGCGGCGTGGTCCGCGAGGTCCAGCCCCTGCCGAACCGGGCACCCGCGCAGGATGATGTTCCCGTGACCGGTGAGGAGAAGCCGCTCGAGCAGCCCAAGGACGAGGGCGGCCCCGACGGCCTGGAACGGCGCGTCGCGGGCGGTCTCGCCTTCCTGCGCCGCCGCCTCACCGGGGACTACGAGGTCGATGACTTCGGCTACGACGAGGAGCTCACCGACCAGGTCCTGATGTCCCTGCTGCGGCCGGTGTACGAGAAGTACTTCCGGGTCGAGGTGAAGGGCGTCGAGAACATCCCGGCCGAGGGCGGCGCGCTGATCGTCGCCAACCACTCCGGGACGCTGCCGATGGACGGCCTGATGATGCAGGTCGCCGTGCACGACCACCATCCGGCGGGCCGGCACCTGCGGCTGCTCGCCGCCGACCTGGTCTTCGTGCTGCCGGTGGTCAACGAGCTCGCCCGCAAGCTGGGCCACACCCTCGCGTGCGCGGAGGACGCGGAGGCGCTGCTGGCGCAGGGCGAGCTGGTCGGGGTCATGCCGGAGGGCTTCAAGGGCATCGGCAAGCCCTTCAGCGAGCGCTACAAGCTCCAGCGGTTCGGCCGGGGCGGTTTCGTCTCCACGGCCCTGCGCAAGGGCGCTCCGATCATCCCCTGCTCGATCGTCGGGGCCGAGGAGATCTACCCGATGCTCGGCAACGCCAAGACCCTCGCCCGCCTCCTCGGCTTCCCGTACTTCCCGCTCACGCCCACCTTCCCGTGGCTGGGCCCGCTCGGCGCGATCCCCCTCCCGACGAAGTGGACCATCCAGTTCGGCGAGCCCATCCCCACGGACGGCTACCCCCCGGAGGCCGCCGAGGACCCCATGCTGATGTTCAACCTGACCGACCAGGTCCGCGAACAGATCCAGCACACGCTGTACAAGCTGCTGGTGCAGCGGCGGTCGGTGTTCTTCTAGGGGGCGCGGCCCTCGAGGTGGGGGCGCCGCGGGGCGCGGGATTCCGGTGCCCTGAGTCGACGGGCGGAGTCCGGCGCAGCTGTCCGCGGCCTGCGGAGCAGTGCGAGGGCAGCAGACGAGAGGGGCCAAGCTGCTGGTGCAGCGGCGGTCGGTGTTCTTCTAGGGGCTGACTTTCAGTAGTTCTGGTACGGCGATGGGGGCGCCCCCCTTCTGAGAGGGCGCCCCCATCCACGTACTGCTGCCGGTGTGTCTAGTCCGTGTCCTGGCCGTTGATGTTCAGGCCGGGCAGTAGGCCCGGCAGGAGTGGGGGAACGGTGACGTCCGGCTGGGTGGGGAGGGCTTTGCCGGTGGACGGGGAGGCGCTGCCGCTGGTCTTCGGTGGGTCGAGGAGGCCGCCTGTGCTGCCGCCGAGGAGGCCGTCGTTGGCGGTGCCGGAGGCGGAGCCGCTGGGGCTGCTGCTGGACTGGTGGCCGGAGGCGGAGCCGTCGCCGGGGCTGGGTGTGGTCGATCGCTGGGTGCCGGAGGAACCCGTGGGCGCGCTGCCGGTGCTCTGGTGCTTGCCGTCGGTGGGTGCGGTGGGCTGCTGCGGGAGCAGGGACTGCAGCGGGGCGACCTCTTCGTCTATGGCGTCGAACACCGACGAGACCTGCTCACTGACGTCCCCGAGCTGGACGGGCAGCTTGTCGCGGAGCGTGCCCCAGGCCTCGCGGTGGGACCGTGAGAAGGCGGAGAGGGCCTGGATGGGGCCCAGCGAGTCGGGGTCGCGCTGATACGCCGCGTGCAGCAGCCGGTGGCCTTCGGAGACGTCGTGCCGCATGCCGGACAGGGTGCGGCGGATCTCGACGATGGACTCGTGGTCGAGGTCGCCGCCGCGCCCGCGCTCCAGCAGCCGCCGGGCCTCGTTGAGCCGGGTGGAGGCCTGGTCGAGATAGGTCTCGCCGCGTTCGTTGTCCCCGTCGGCCAGGTAGTTGAGCTCGAAGTTCTCGATGCCGCGCTTGAGGCCGTACAGCGAGTCGCCCGGCAGGGCGTCGGAACTCGCGGCGGCGACTCCGCCGAACGCCCCCGCTGCCACGCCCACGCCGAGCCCGCCGGCGGCGAGCCCCTTGGCCAGCCGGGAGCGCGGTCGCAGCCGCCCCAGCGGGCTCGCCCGATGGGCCCCACGCCCTCCGGTCCGCTGTCCGGGCACCGAAGGATCTGCCGCATCGCCCGCGGTGCCCTCCCGCAGCATGGCCTCCATCGCGGCCACCAGCTGAGCCCGCTGGACGACCTTGACGTCGGGGTCGAGCTGCGGCCTGGGCAGTGCGCCGAGATTCGCCACGAGGGCCAACAGCTCGCCCCGCTGGGTCTGTTCCGCGGCGGCCGGGGCCGGCCGCGCCGGTCCTTCGGTCTGCTCGGCCGCCGGGTCCCGGTCGGACTGCTCCTCCAGGTCCTGGGCGAAGGCGTTCGCCCGCCGGTGCGCCGATACGTTCGCGATCACTGGCGGCACCTCCTCTCGTCATGACGGTCGACTCCCCAGGGGGTCCTGAGGGTTGCACGTCCTCGACCACTTCCACACGATCGAGTGACCAGGGTTGGCCAGGACGTGACCACAGGGAGCCTGTATCCCGCACAACGACTGGCGCGGCACTTGGGTTACGGACGACGGACGGCCGGATCGGAAAGGCAACGGACGTTCACGGAACGTGAGTTGAGGGTCGCCCAGCGTCGTCAGCGCGCGTCGTCCGGAAGGAGCCGGGCGAGCGTGCGGACGGCCCGGTACTGGAGGGTCTTGATGGCGCCCTCGTTCTTGCCCATCACGCGCGCGGTCTCGGCGACGGAGAGGCCCTGCAGGAAGCGGAGGGTCACACACTCCTGCTGCTGGGGATTGAGCCGTCGTACGGCGTCCAGGAGGGCGGCGTTGGAGAGGGACTCCAGGACGGAGTCCTCCGGGGAGCGCTCGACCTCGTTGGCGTCGAGCATCTCGCCGGTGGTCACCTCGAGGCGGAAGCGGCTGGACTTGAAGTGGTCGGCGACGAGGTTGCGGGCGATCGTGACCAGCCACGCGCCGAAGTCACGGCCCTGCCAGGTGAAGGTGCCGATCCGGCGCAGGGCGCGCAGAAAGGTCTCGCTGGTGAGGTCCTCGGCGGTGGCCCGGCCGCCCACCCGGTAGTAGATGTACCGGTACACCGTGTCGCTGTACTGGTCGTAGAGCCGGCCGAAGGCCTCGGCCTCGCCGGCCTGGGCGCGCTCCACGAGGTCCATCATCCGGGCGCTGTCGCTGTCCGCGGCCGGCCGGCGCGTGGTCGCCGAGCCGGACGGCCGCCCTCGTCTGCCAACCGCCCGCCCGTCACCCGACCGCCGCCCCTCAACGACGGCGCTGCGCGCCGGCACCTGTTCCATGCCATCGGCGAGTGCGTAGCACGGGCCTACGGGCGCTGCGGTGGCGAAGGCGGGGACGGCGTACGCGGTGGGGACGCAGCCGCGCAACGTCGCTTTGACCGACGCGACTGTCGCGCGCAGCGCAGCCAGGCCCGAGGCGTCAACCCCGACGTGTGGGTACACGGGACTCCCAGAGGCAGAGCTTCCATCACGTGCAGTGCGGAACCGTTCACCCGTCGTAGCGACGGAGGGGTACCGGTTTGCGTCCCAGGAGAATAACGCTTCGTACAGGCGCTGCTACGCCCAGTTGCTCAAATCGTCGATTACGTCGCTTCCGTAACCGATTGACGCCGCTTCAGCTTTCGCAGAGTGACCGCTTACTGATCGAAAAAGTGCGGGTTCCGGCGAAGTGCGGGACGTGTCGAGTGACGGGTCACCGACGGCGCCGGTGCAGCGCGATGGCCGCCGCGGTGCCACCGGCCACCGCGCCCACGCCCGCCGCCGCCGGGATGCCGACCTTCGCCGCCTTGCGGCCGGTGCGGTAGTCCCGCAGCCGCCAGTCCTTGTCGCGGGCGTGCTTGCGCAGCTTGGCGTCGGGGTTGATGGCGTAGGGGTGGCCGACGAGGGAGAGCATCGGGATGTCGTTGTGCGAATCGCTGTAGGCGGCGCAGCGGGTCAGGTCCAGGCCCTCCGCCGCGGCCAGCGCGCGGACCGCCTCCGCCTTGGCCGGCCCGTGCAGCGGCTCGCCGACCAGCTTGCCGGTGTAGACGCCGTCGACCGACTCCGCCACCGTGCCCAGCGCGCCCGTCAGACCCAGGCGGCGCGCGATGACCTGCGCGATCTCCACCGGGGCCGCCGTCACCAGCCACACCTTCTGGCCCGCGTCCAGGTGGGCCTGGGCCAGCGCCCGGGTGCCGGGCCAGATGCGCTCGGCCATGTACTCGTCGTAGATCTCCTCGCCGATCGACTCCAGCTCGGCCACCCGGTGGCCCTTGACGATCGACAGCGCGGAGTCGCGCGCGTCCTGCATGTGCTCGGGGTCCTCGACCCCGGCCAGCCGGAACCAGGCCTGCTGCCAGGCGAACCTGGCCAGGTCGCGGGTCTCGAAGAACTTCCGCTTGTACAGGCCCCGGCCGAAGTGGAACAGCGCGGCGCCCTGCATCACGGTGTTGTCCAGGTCGAAGAAGGCGGCGGCCCGGTCGTCGCCGAGCACCGGGAACTCCGGTTCGGTGACGTCCTTGGTGTCCTGGGCGTCCTGCGAGGACTTGCGCGCAGCCTCCGCCGAGGCCTCGCCTGCCAACACGCTCCGCGCCGTGGCGGAGCGCCTACGGGGAGTGAGCCATCCGAGAGCGGCCATGGCGTGAGCATAGCCAGTCTGTTCGGTGGTTCCGGAGTCGAGAGGTTTGGAGGCTGTGAACTCTCCGCGACCGAGCCGTTAAAGAAGGGCGACAATGGTCGGCATGAGTCCCCTCTTTCGGCGTAAGGCCGCCCCCGGTGACCGGCTCGTCACGCTCATCCGCAAACCCGGCTGCCACCTGTGCGACGACGCGCAGGCCGTGGTCGAGAAGGTGTGCGGCGATCTCGGCGTGCCCTGGGAGCGGAAGGACATCACCCAGGACCGGGCGCTGCACGACGAGTACTGGGAGCAGATTCCGGTCGTTCTCGTCGACGGCCGGCAGCACACCTTCTGGCGGGTGGACGAGGGCCGTCTGCGCAAGGAACTGACCGAGTAGTACAACGGCCTGCGGAAAGTCGCCTAGGATCGACGGCGTCTTGGTCTCGGGGGCGGGAATCACGAGGAGCGTGTGCGGTTTTGCCCCCAGGAGAGAAGCGCGTGACCCCGGTCACGTTGGCCGGGCAAATCGGACACCATCTTTGTGCACGCGTTCACAAAGACATAGCCTGCATTCGACGGGGCGGTCTGGGGACGTATGACCGCCTGCAGCCCCGCGCTACCCGCAGGAGCACCGTGGCAACTGGCCGAACTCACCGACCGGCGACCCGCAGCCGAGGGATTCCCGAGGCCACCGTCGCCAGGCTTCCGCTGTACCTCCGAGCCCTCACGGCACTGTCCGAGCGCTCGGTACCCACGGTCTCCTCCGAGGAGCTGGCCGCCGCCGCGGGAGTCAACTCCGCGAAGCTGCGCAAGGACTTCTCCTACCTGGGCTCCTACGGAACGCGCGGTGTCGGCTACGACGTCGAGTACCTCGTCTACCAGATCTCCCGCGAGCTCGGCCTGACCCAGGACTGGCCCGTCGTCATCGTCGGCATCGGCAACCTCGGCGCCGCCCTGGCCAACTACGGCGGCTTCGCCTCCCGCGGCTTCCGCGTCGCCGCGCTCATCGACGCCGACCCCGCCATGGCCGGCAAGCCCGTCGCGGGCATCCCCGTGCAGCACACCGACGACCTCGAGAAGATCATCGAGGACAACGGCGTCTCCATCGGCGTGATCGCCACCCCCGCGGGCGCCGCCCAGCAGGTCTGCGACCGCCTGGTCGCCGCCGGCGTCACCTCCATCCTGAACTTCGCGCCGACCGTGCTCTCCGTCCCCGACGGCGTCGACGTGCGCAAGGTCGACCTCTCCATCGAGCTGCAGATCCTCGCCTTCCACGAGCAGCGCAAGGCCGGCGAGGAGATGGCCGCCGGCGACGGCGCACTGCCCACCGCCACCGCCCGCGAGAAGTCCACCGACCAGGGACCCGACGGGGACGTACCCGCCGTGATGCCGGCATGAGTCTCCTCGTCGTCGGACTGAGCCACCGCAGCGCCCCGGTCAGCGTCCTGGAACGGGCCGCGCTCACCACGGACGCCCAGATCAAGCTGCTGTACGACACGGTCGCCGCCGAACCGGCCACCGAGGCCGCGGTGCTCGCCACCTGCAACCGCATCGAGCTGTACGCCGACGTGGACAAGTTCCACGCCGGTGTCGCCGAGCTGTCCACGCTGCTCGCCCGGCACAGCGGCGTCGGCCTGGAGGAGCTCACCCCCTATCTCTACGTGCACTACGAGGACCGGGCCGTCCACCACCTCTTCTCGGTGGCCTGCGGACTGGACTCGATGGTCGTCGGCGAGGGCCAGATCCTCGGCCAGATCAAGGATTCCCTGGCCAAGGCGCAGGAGCTGCACACCGCCGGACGCCTGCTGAACGACCTGTTCCAGCAGGCACTCAGGGTCGGCAAGCGCGCCCACTCCGAGACCGGCATCGACCGCGCCGGCCAGTCCCTGGTCACCTTCGGCCTGGAGCAGCTGGCCGTGGGCGCGCCGGTCGACACCTGGGCCCGGGGCAAGAAGGCCCTGGTCATCGGCGCCGGCTCGATGTCCTCGCTGGCCGCGGCCACGCTCGCGCGCGCCGGGGTCGCCGAGGTCGTCATCGCCAACCGCACCCAGGACCGCGCCGAACGCCTCGCACAGATCCTCACCGAGGGCGACGACACCGCCGTACAGGCCCGCGCGGTACCGATGGAAGCGGTCGCGCTGGAACTGACACGTGCCGACATCGCCGTCTCCTGTACCGGCGCGACCGGTCTCGTCCTGACCGCGGAGGCCATCGCGAACGCGGTCGACGGCCGCGTCGCGGAGCCCGGCGACGGCGCTCGTACGCCCACGGACACGGACATACGACCGGCCGCGCTCCCGCCCACCAGCCTCGGCACCGACGACGGCTGCCCGCTCGACCTCTCCGCCGTGCAGGGCGCCACCGGCTTCTCCGTGATGGGCGAGGCCGCCGTGGCCGGCATAGACGCGGCCACCCTGGAGCAGCACGCCGCCTGGGTGGACAACGGCACGGTCGACCGCCGCGAGACCGTCCGCCGCACGCCCGAGGCCGACGCCGAGCTGATCACCGCGCTCGCCGCCACCGCCGCCACCGTCGGCCGCATCCCCGAGCGCCGCAGGCCCGAGCCCGTCGCCGGGATCCCGCGCCCGGCCCCCGCTCTCTTCCTCCTCGACCTGGCCATGCCCCGCGACATCGACGCGGCCGTGCACCGCCTGGCCGGGGTGCGGCTGGTCGACATCGAGTCGCTGGCCGAGGCCTCCGCCGACGCGCCGATGGCCGCCGACGTCGACCAGGTCCGCCGGATCGTCTCCGACGAGGTCGCCGCCTTCGGCGCCGCCCAGCGGGCCTCGCACATCACGCCGACCGTGGTCGCCCTGCGCACCATGGCCGCCGACGTCGTCGCCGGCGAGATCGCCCGGCTCGACGGGCGCCTGCCCGACCTGGACGAACGCCAGCGCGGCGAGATCCGCCAGGCCGTGCACCGCGTCGTCGACAAGCTGCTGCACGCGCCGACCGTCCGGGTCAAGCAACTCGCGGCCGAGCCCGGCGGCGCCGGGTACGCGGACGCGCTGCGCACCCTGTTCGACCTCGACCCCGAGACGGTGGCCGCCGTCTCCCGGGCCGACCACGACTCTGAGAAGAACGGCAAGAACCGAGGGCCAGCATGAGTACCACCAAGGCACTGAGGCTAGGGACCAGGCGGAGCAAACTGGCCATGGCCCAGTCAGGGCAAGTGGCGGACGCCGTGAGCCAGGTGACCGGGCGGCCCGTCGAGCTCGTCGAGATCACCACGTACGGCGACGTCTCCCGCGAGCACCTCGCGCAGATCGGCGGCACCGGCGTCTTCGTCACCGCGCTGCGCGACGCGCTGCTCAAGGGCGAGGTCGACTTCGCGGTGCACTCGCTGAAGGACCTGCCCACCACGCAGCCCGAGGAACTGGCGCTGGCCGCCGTCCCGGTCCGCGAGGACCCGCGCGACGTGATCGTCGCCCGGGACGCGCTGAAGTTCACCGACCTCCCCCGGGGCGCCCGCATCGGCACCGGCTCGCCGCGCCGCATGGCGCAGCTGAACGCGTACGCGCGCGGCCACGGGCTGGACATCGAGACGGTCCCGATCCGCGGCAACGTGGACACGAGGATCGGATACGTCCACGACGGCGCACTGGACGCCGTCGTCCTCGCCGCGGCCGGCCTGAGCCGTATAGGCCGCATCGACGAGGTGACCGACTTCCTGTCGGTCGACACGGTTTTGCCCGCCCCCGGCCAGGGGGCCCTGGCGATCGAGTGTGCCGCGGACCACGCGGACCTGATCGCGGCGCTCGGCGAACTCGACGACCCGCTCACCCGGGCCGCCGTAACGGCCGAGCGATCACTGCTCGCCGCCCTGGAGGCCGGCTGCAGCGCCCCCGTGGGCGCGCTGGCCGACTTGCTGGCCGACGGGCAGTTTGTCAAGGAAATGCGCCTGCGCGGCGTCGTCGGCACGACCGACGGCACCCGCATGGTGCAG
Source organism: Streptomyces sp. NPDC039424 (assembly GCF_055639495.1). Lineage (NCBI taxonomy): Bacteria > Bacillati > Actinomycetota > Actinomycetes > Kitasatosporales > Streptomycetaceae > Streptomyces > Streptomyces sp. NPDC039424. The sequence goes on along the minus strand of NZ_JBVKAI010000019.1, from coordinate 158,274 downwards.
CTGTCCACCACCGGTCCCGTGCCCGAGACACACGACCAAGCGCTGGCGCTCGGTCGCGAACTCGCCACCGAGATGCTTGCCCAGGGCGCGGCCGGTCTGATGGGGGAGCGAGCACATTGAGCCCCACCACCCTTCCCGCCGCCGGTCCTGAACACGGGCACGTCACCTTCCTCGGTGCCGGACCCGGGGATCCGGGACTGCTGACTCTGCGCGCCGTCGAGGCGCTGGCGAACGCGGACGTCCTCGTCGCCGAGCACGAGGTGCTCGACGTGGTCCGCGGTCACGCCAGACAAGGCGTCTCCGTAGTGCGTACGGACACGGATCCATCCTCGGACACGTATCCGGGCACAGGCACGCCTCAACTGACGGTCGTTGACGGCACGTCAACAACCGCCGCGGTCCCGGCCTTGCGGGATGCCGTTCATCTTGTCATGGAGGCCGCGCGGAGCGGCAGGCGGGTCGTACGTGCCGTGTCCGGGGACCCCGGGCTCGACACGTACGCCGCCGAGGAGATGCTCGCCTGCGCCGCCGCCGGGGTCCCCTTCGAGGTCGTCCCCGGCATCGCGACCGCCGTCGGCGTGCCCGCGTACGCCGGTGTGCCGCTGCGCGACGCGCAGGGCGCGGACGTCCGCTTCGTGGACGCCCGTACGGCGTCGGACCGCTGCTGGACCGAGGTCGGAGCCTCCGACGGCACGGTCGTCGTCTCCACCACGCTGGACTCCGTGGCCGCCGCCGCGGGCGAACTGGTGGCCGCCGGCCGCAAGCCGGACACGCCCCTGACGGTGACCGTCGCCGGTACGACCACCCGGCAGCGCACCTGGACCGCCACCCTCGGCACCGTCGCGCAGACCCTGAAGCAGGCCAAGGTCCTGCCGTCCCCGGACGGCGGCCGGCCGGTCATAGCCGTGGTCGGTGAGCGTTCCGCCGCCGCCCAGCGCGACCAGCTGTCGTGGTTCGAGTCCAAGCCGCTGTTCGGCTGGAAGGTCCTCGTACCGCGCACGAAGGAGCAGGCGGTCTCGCTCTCCGACCAGCTGCGCTCCTACGGCGCCGTCCCGCACGAGGTCCCGACGATCGCCGTCGAACCGCCGCGCACGCCCCAGCAGATGGAGCGCGCGGTCAAGGGCCTGGTCACCGGCCGCTACGAGTGGATCGCCTTCACCTCGGTCAACGCCGTCAAGGCCGTCCGGGAGAAGTTCGAGGAGTACGGCCTCGACGCCCGCGCCTTCGCGGGGATCAAGGTGGCCGCGGTGGGCGAGCAGACCGCGAAGGCGCTCGTCGCCTTCGGCGTGAAGCCGGACCTGGTGCCGAGCGGCGAGCAGTCGGCCGCGGGCCTGCTGGAGGACTGGCCGCCGTACGACCCGGTCTTCGACCCCATCGACCGCGTCTTCCTGCCCCGCGCCGACATCGCCACGGAGACCCTCGTCGCCGGGCTCATCGAGCTGGGCTGGGAGGTCGACGACGTCACCGCCTACCGCACCGTGCGCGCGTCGCCGCCGCCGGCCGAGACCCGGGAGGCGATCAAGGGCGGCGGCTTCGACGCCGTGCTCTTCACCTCCTCGTCGACGGTCCGGAACCTCGTCGGCATCGCGGGCAAGCCGCACAACGTGACGGTGATCGCGTGCATCGGCCCGGCCACCGCCAAGACGGCGGAGGAACACGGCCTGCGCGTCGACGTCATGGCCCCGGAGCCGTCGGTGCTCAAGCTGGCCGAGGCGCTGGCCGACTTCGGCCTCAGGCGCAGGACCGCCGCCCTGGAGGCCGGGGACCCGGTGACGCGACCGAGCGAGCGCAGGCCGGGGGCGCGCAGGCGCCGTACGACCTAGAGCGGATCGTCTCCTCGAACGCCGGACGGGCTGAATCACTCAGCCCGTCCGGCGTTTCGGGATCGAGGCCGTCCAGCCCGACGGGCCGTCGGCAAAAGGACTCCGGGGCGGGCGTAGCGTAGACGGCATGACGAAGTACGGATCCTTCCCCGGTACGCGTCCCCGGCGCCTGCGGACCACGCCCGTCATGCGCCGTATGGTCGCCGAGACCCGACTCCACCCGGCCGACTTCATCCTGCCCGCCTTCGTGCGGGAGGGCGTCAGCGAGCCGGTGCCGATCACGGCGATGCCGGGGGTCGTGCAGCACACCCGGGACAGCCTGAAGAAGGCCGCGCTGGAGGCGGTGGAGGCCGGAGTCTCCGGGATCATGCTGTTCGGAGTGCCGGAGGAGTCCAAGAAGGACGCGCTCGGCACACCCGGCACCGACCCCGACGGGATCCTCCAGGTCGCCCTCCGCGACGTCCGCGCCGAGGTCGGTGACGACCTGCTCGTCATGTCCGACCTGTGCCTCGACGAGACGATCGACCACGGCCACTGCGGTGTACTGGACGCCGAGGGCCGCGTCGACAACGACGCCACCCTGGAGCGCTACGCCGAGATGGCCCAGGTCCAGGCCGACGCGGGCGCCCACGTCGTGGGCCCCAGCGGCATGATGGACGGCCAGATCGGCGTCATCCGCGACGCCCTCGACCAGATCGGCCGCGAGGACGTGGCGATCCTCGCCTACACCGCCAAGTACTCCTCCGCCTTCTACGGCCCCTTCCGCGAGGCGGTGGGCTCCTCCCTGAAGGGCGACCGGAAGACCTACCAGCAGGACCCCGCCAACTGGCGCGAGTCCCTGCGGGAGCTGGCCCTGGACCTGGAGGAGGGCGCCGACATGGTGATGGTCAAGCCCGCCGGCCCCTACCTCGACATCCTCGCCCGCGTCGCCGACGCCGTGGACGTGCCCGTCGCCGCCTACCAGATCTCCGGCGAGTACTCGATGGTCGAGGCCGCCGCCGAGAAGGGCTGGGTCGACCGCGACCGGGCGATCATGGAGACCCTCACCGGCATCAAGCGGGCGGGTGCGCGCAACATCCTCACCTACTGGGCGACCGAGGCCGCCCAGAAGCTGCGCCGGGGCGACTGACCGAGTCGCCGCTCACCGTCACCAGTTGACGGCGTCGTCCATGTCCCGCTGCCAGTAGGTCACCGCCAGCGAGCTGTCGTAGTACACGCCCTTGGAGGGCAGCGACGGGGTCGCGGACGCGCCACCGCTGCTGTTGGGGGTCGCGCCCTGGAAGGCGACCGTCAGCTTGTGGCCGGTCGTGCCGCCGTCCCCGCTCCCGTCGGCGGCGGACAGCAGCACACCCGCGTAGCCCGACTCACCGGGCGCCAGCGTGGTCACGGCCTGCGGCTTGGTCTCCTCGGCGCCCTGCGGCACCCACTGCATCTCGTCGAAGCGGAGGACGGGGTAGTAGGTCAGGTCGCAGGTCCTGCTGCCGGTGTTCTTCACCGTCAGCAGCATGTGGTTGAGGGGCCGGGACAGCACCTGGGCGGTGACAGTGGTGTTCGAGCCGTTGCACAGGACCCGGGCGGCCGGGGCCTTGGCGGCGGGCGACTTGGCGCTGGAGCCGCTGGACGCCGAGGAGGACGCTGCGGAGGACACCGAGGCTTCTGAGGCGACCGGCGTCGAGGACGTGGCGGGCACCGGAGCGGAGGCGGACGTCGAGGCACCCTCGTCCTTCGTGCCCGTCCCGCCCCCGCACGCCGTGAGGGCGAGCGCGGCGAGGGCGACGCCGGTGACCGCGAGGACGGGCGTGCGGCGGGTACGGGCAGTGCGGATGCGCATGGCGAATTCTCTTCCGTGAAAGTGGAGTTGAGGCAGCCGCTCGACCGTTCGGCGGGAGCGGCGTGCTTGGATGTCCACAGCTTGTGGGGTGCTCCGTCCCGCCCGCCACGCTCGGCGGACGATCAGGGACACGGGAACGCCCACACCGGCTCTGAACTGGGGAAACGACCGTTCCCTGGAACGCGGGTATGGAACACGGGGGATGGAGGAAGCGTGTCGGAAGGTGCTTCGGGGGGCGTTTCGGAAAGCGGTTTCGCCGAGTTGCTGCGGGAGTTGAAGGACCGCTCCGGACTCAGTTACGGGACGCTCGCCAAACGGCTCCACATGAGCACGTCGACGCTGCACCGCTACTGCAATGGGGAAGCCATACCCACGGACTACGCCCCCGTGGAACGTCTGGCCCGCCTCTGCAAGGCGACGCCCGAGGAACTGGTGGAGCTGCACCGGCGATGGGTGCTGGGGGACGCGATGCGAAGGCGGAAGGCCGAGGCGGTCACGCCTCAGCCGGCGGTGGAGAAGGAACAGGCGGACGGAGAAGGGGAACCAGCGCCGGCCGAAGGGACGACAGCGGCCCCGGACGCCCCTGGCCGTACCCGCCGCAACCGCCGTACCGCCGTCGTCACCGGCATAGCGGTGGCCGCAGTCCTCGGGGCCGCCACACTGGCCGTGACGCTTCCCTCCGGCGGCTCGGACGACGGTGACGACAGCCCGGTCACGGCAGCGTCGGCTCAGGGCCGGGCGAGGTCCGGCGGTGATGCCGCTACGGCCACCCCCGGCGCCCGCACCTCACGGTCCGCCTCGCCCAGCGCCTCCGCGTCCCGCTCGGCCACCGCCTCCGCGACTCCCACGGACGAGTCCACCCCGTCGGCCGACGGCGGCGGTCCCAAGGCCCGGGGCACCGTCACCGGACCTGTCCCGCTGACGGTCACCACCCGCCCGTACGCCTGGACAGACCCCTGCTCCCAGCACTACCTGATCGACCGGAAGCCGGACCAGGTCGCCCCGCCGCCCGGCGAGGACTACGCGCCCGCCTGGGTCGCGACCCACGGGGCGATCTCGGCGGAGGAGCAGTTCGTCGCGCTCACCGTGCAGGGCACCGGCAAGGAGACGGTGGTCATCGACAGCCTGGCCGTCGTGCCCGTGGCCAAGCGCTCGCCGCTCGCCTGGAACGACTACGCCATGGGCTACCCCGGGGTCGGCTGCGGCGGCGGCGTACCCACCCGCACCTTCACCGTGGCCCTGGACGCGGCACGACCCGCCGTCATCCCCGTCGCCGGCCACCGGGACTTCCCGTTCAAGGTGAGCGAGTCCGACCCGGAGGTCTTGTACATCAAGGCCGACGCCTCCGCGTACGACGTGAGCTGGAGCCTGGCGCTGAAGTGGTCCAGCGGCTCCCGCCACGGCACGCTCCGGATCGACGACCACGGCCGCCCCTTCCGCACCAGCGGCAACAACGGACGCCCCGCCTACGAGTTCCCGCTGGGTGGTTCGGCGTGGAGGACGGCGGACTGAGCAGCGGCGGGACGGTCCGTGGACCACCACGTTCGACCCGCCCGCGGGGCGACACCTACCGCCCGCCTCAGAGGCGCTCAGGCGTCCGGATTCCCAGCAGGCCCATGCCCTTGTGGAGCGTGCGGGCGGTGAGGTCGACGAGGAAGAGGCGGTTCTCGATCTGTTCCGGGGTCTCGGCCTTCAGGACCGGGCACTGGTCGTAGAAGGAGGTGAGCAGGGTCGCCAGCTGGTAGAGGTATGCGGCGAGTTTGTGGGGCTCGTAGGCCGAGGCCACTTCCAGGACCGTCTCGGCGAAGCGGTCCAGGTGGAGGCCGAGGGCGCGCTCCGCCGGAGCCAGCTCCACCTCCGGGTGGGCCGCCGGTCGGGCCTCGCCGGCCTTGCGGAGGATGGACTGGATGCGGGCGTAGGCGTACTGGAGATAGACGGACGTGTCGCCGTTCAGGGAGACCATCTGGTCGAGGTCGAACTTGTAGTCCCGGACGGCCGACGTCGACAGGTCGGCGTACTTCACGGCGCCGATGCCCACGTACCGGCCGTTCTCCTCGATCTCCTGCTCGGTCAGGCCCACCTTCTCGGCCTTCTCCCGGACGACGGTCGTCGCGCGCTCCACCGCCTCGTCGAGGAGGTCCTCCAGCCTGACCGTCTCGCCCTCACGAGTCTTGAAGGGCTTGCCGTCCTTGCCGAGGACCGTGCCGAAGGCGAGCTGGTGCGCCGTGACGTCGTCGCCGAGCCAGCCCGCCCTGCGCGCCGTCTCGAAGACCATCTTGAAGTGCAGCGACTGGCGGACGTCGACCACGTACAGCAGCGAGTTCGACTTCAGGTTGAAGACGCGGTCGCGGATGGCCGAGAGGTCGGTCGCCGCGTAGCCGTACCCGCCGTCCGACTTCTGGACGATCAGCGGGACCGGGTTGCCGTCCGGGCCCTTGACGTCGTCGAAGAACACGCAGAGGGCGCCCTCGGAGCGGACCGCGACGCCGGACTCCTCCAGGAGACGGCAGGTCTCGGCGAGCATGTCGTTGTAGCCCGACTCGCCGACGATGTCCGGGTCCCGGATCTCCATGTCCAGCTTCTCGAAGACGGAGTAGAAGTAGATCTTCGACTCGTCCACGAACTTCTGCCATGTGGCCAGCGTCTTCGGCTCGCCCGCCTGGAGGTCGACCACCTTGCGACGGGCCCGCGTCTTGAACTCCTCGTCGGAGTCGAAGAGCTTCCGCGCGGCCTTGTAGAGGCGGTTGAGGTTGGACATCGCCTCCTCGCCGGTCACCTCGGTGTCCTTGTGGTCCAGCTCGTGCGGGTGCTCGTCCAGGTACTGGATGAGCATGCCGAACTGGGTGCCCCAGTCGCCGATGTGGTGGCGGCGGACCACGTTCTCGCCGGTGAACTCCAGGAGGTGGACCACCGCGTCGCCGATGACGGCGGAGCGCAGGTGGCCGACGTGCATCTCCTTCGCCACGTTCGGCTGGGCGTAGTCGATGACCGTCGTACCCGGGTTCGCGGCGTACGGGACGCCGAGGCGGCCGGTGTCGTCGGCGTAGCGCGCGGCCAGGTTCCTGGTGATCGCCTGGTCCGCGATCGTGATGTTCAGGAAGCCGGGGCCGGAGACCTCGATGTCCTTGATCACGTCACCGGACTCGACCCGCTCGACGACCTGGGTCGCCAGTTCCCGCGGGTTCGCCTTCGCCTTCTTGGCGAGCGCCAGAATCCCGTTGGCCTGGAAGTCGGCCCGGTCGCTTCGTCGCAGCAGCGGGTCCGCGGAGGCCTCCGGCAGGGCGGCGGAGATGGCGGAGGTGAGGTGCTGCTGGACGATGTCGCTGAGGGACGTGACCGAGGCCATAGGAAGGGGTGCCGTTCTCCTCGTGGGGATGGATAGACACGCCCAGTATCCCATGGGGGGTAAAGCGGTTTTTGGGTCGCGGGCCCGTCTGGGAGTATGGGGGTGCCAGTACTTCATGACTGCCCGAGCTCAAGAACAAGAGGACGTGCCGATCGTGGCTCAGAGCACCGAGACCACCGACTGGGTCTCCCGTTTCGCGGATGAGGTCATCGAGGAGTCGGAGCGTCGGGCCCCGGGCAAACCGGTCGTCGTCGCGTCCGGGCTCTCGCCCTCCGGCCCCATCCACCTGGGGAACCTGCGGGAGGTCATGACCCCGCATCTCGTCGCCGACGAGATCCGGCGGCGCGGCCACCAGGTCCGGCATCTGATCTCCTGGGACGACTACGACCGGTACCGGAAGGTCCCCAAGGGCATCGAGGGGGTCGAGGAGGACACGTACGCGGAGCACATCGGCAAGCCGCTGACCTCCGTGCCCGCCCCGCTCGGCTCGCCGTACCCGAACTGGGCCGAGCACTTCAAGGCCGCGATGATCGAGTCGCTGGCCGAGCTGGGTGTGGAGTTCGACGGGATCAGCCAGACCGCGCAGTACACCTCGGGCGTCTACCGCGAGCAGATCCTGCACGCCATGAAGCACCGCGGCGACATCGACGCGATCCTCGCCCAGTACCGGACCAAGCCCAAGGCCGCCGCCAAGAAGCAGCAGCAGAAGCCCGTCGACGAGGCCGAGCTGGAGGCCGAGGAGGGTTCGGGCGCGGCGAGCGAGGACGACGGCAGCTTTGGCGTCGCCGGGTACTTCCCGTACAAGCCGTACTGCGGGAACTGCGAAAAGGACCTCACCACCGTCACCTCCTACGACGACGACACCACCGAGCTGGCGTACACCTGCACCGTGTGCGGCTTCTCGGAGACCGTCCGGCTGAGCGAGTTCAACCGCGGCAAGCTGGTGTGGAAGGTCGACTGGCCGATGCGGTGGGCCTACGAAGGGGTCGTGTTCGAGCCGTCCGGTGTCGACCACTCCTCGCCGGGCTCCAGCTTCCAGGTCGGCGGGCAGATCGTCGGGATCTTCGGCGGCGAGCAGCCCATCGGCCCGATGTACGCCTTCGTGGGCATCTCCGGCATGGCGAAGATGTCGTCGTCGCGCGGTGGTGTGCCCACCCCGGCCGACGCCCTGCAGATCATGGAGCCGCAGCTCCTGCGGTGGCTGTACGCCCGGCGCCGGCCCAACCAGTCCTTCAAGATCGCCTTCGACCAGGAGATCCAGCGGCTGTACGACGAGTGGGACAAGCTGGCGGGCAAGGTCGCCGACGGCTCCGCCCTCCCGGGTGACGTCGCCGCGTACACCCGCGCCGTCGGCACCGCCGCCGGTGAGCTGCCGAGGACGCCCCGCCCGCTGCCCTACCGCACCCTCGCCTCGGTCGCCGACATCACCGCCGGCCACCAGGACCAGGCCCTGCGCATCCTGTCCGAGCTCGACCCGGCCGATCCGCTCGGCTCGCTGGACGAGGCCCGGCCGCGGTACGACAAGGCCGAGGCCTGGATCAACACCCACGTGCCGGCGGACCAGCGCACCATCGTCCGCGAGGAGCCCGACGCCGAGCTGCTGAAGTCGCTCGACGAAGCCTCCCAGCAGTCGATCCGGCTGCTGCTCGACGGCCTGGCCGAGCACTGGTCCCTCGACGGGCTGACCCACCTCGTGTACGGCGTGCCCAAGGTGCAGGCCGGGTTCTCCGCCGACGCCACGCCCAAGGAGCTGCCGCCGGAGATCAAGAGCGCCCAGCGGTCGTTCTTCGCCCTGCTGTACCACCTGCTGGTGGGCCGGGACACCGGACCCCGGCTGCCCACGCTGCTGCTCGCGGTCGGGCAGGAGCGGGTGCGGGCCCTGCTCGGGGAGTAGTAGGGAGTAGGCCGTTCTACGACGAGGGGGCGCCCAGTGCTGAAAGGCACTGGGCGCCCCCTCGTCGTACGCGCCGGTGGTTACGCGATGTGGTCCTCTTCCAGTTCCGCGTTGAAGCGGTTGGAGAAGCGATTCACCATCCGCTTGGCGTCCTGGTCCGGCAGCGTGATGCCGTAGGTCGCCTCCACGCCGTCCTGGAACTCTCGGGGGGTGGGGAGGCTGCCGTTTATCGACTGGCGGAAGACCTGGTAGTAGGCCTCCTCGTCCGGCTCCGGAGGTGGGGTGCCGCCGCCCTCGCCGAGCTGGCGGGTGCGGCCGGGGCCGGACGGGATGGGAAAGCTGCCGGTCTCCTCCGGGGAGGGCTGCTGCTCCTCGTACCAGTCCTCGTACTGCTCCTCCGGGACGTACTGAGGGTCGTAGGAGGGGTCGTACGTGGGGTCGTAGCCGCCGTGGTAGTCGCTGCTCTGCAGAGGTGCCTGGAACCAGGGGCTCGCTTCGGGGTCCTCCGGGATGTCCGGCTGCCCGGGGTTCTGGTGGGCGGGGTCGGGGCGCTGCCCGCCGAGGGGTGCCGCCGTGCCCACCCGTGCCGCCCCGGCGGGGTTGACCGCGGCGGCGCCCGCCGCGCCCGCCGCGACGGCCGCATTGGCCGCGGCCGCCGTCGCGAGTTCGGCCGGTCGGGCGGTCGTCAGTTCCGGCTGTGCCGGTGTGGGGGCCGGGGGCAGGAGGGCGGGCTCGATGCCGGCGGCGGCGAGACCGGCGGGCGCGGTCTCGGCGAGCGGGACGCCGTAGCGGGCCAGACGCAGGGGCATCAGCGACTCGACCGGGGCCTTGCGGCGCCAGGCGCGGCCGAAGCGGGAGCGGAGGCGGGCCTGGTAGACGAGACGTTCCTGCTCCAGCTTGATCACCTGGTCGTAGGAGCGGAGCTCCCAGAGCTTCATACGGCGCCAGAGCAGGAAGGTCGGGAGCGGGGAGAGCAGCCAGCGGGTGAGCCGGACGCCCTCCATGTGCTTGTCGGCCGTGATGTCGGCGATCCGGCCGACCGCGTGGCGGGCGGCCTCGACCGCGACCACGAACAGCACCGGGATCACCGCGTGCATGCCCACGCCCAGCGGGTCCGGCCAGGCGGCGGCGCCGTTGAAGGCGATCGTCGCCACCGTCAGCAGCCACGCCGTCTGGCGCAGCAGCGGGAAGGGGATGCGGATCCAGGTCAGCAGCAGGTCCAGGGACAGCAGGACGCAGATGCCCGCGTCGATGCCGATCGGGAACACGTAGGAGAAATTCCCGAAGCCCTTCTTGATGGCCAGCTCACGGACGGCCGCGTACGAACCGGCGAAGCCGATGCCGGCGATGATCAGGGCGCCGGCCACGACCACGCCGATGAGAACGCGGTGCATCCGAGTCAGCTGCAGTGGCGCGGCCACTCGTACTCCCCTCCCATTGCGTGTTGTTGCGCGCAACAGGGTGGCACACCTGTACGGCGAACGTGATGCCGGTCAGTCCTTCTTGGCTGCCGACTTGGACGGGGAAGCGCTCGCGGACGGCTTCGCGGAGGCCGAGGCCGACTTCGAGGGAGACGCCGACTTCGACGCCGACTTCGAGGGCGAGGAGCTGGCGTCGCCCGAGCCCGAGTCCGAACTGCCGCCGGAGCTCTGCCCGTTGGCCTTCGACACCGCGGCCACCACTTCCTTGGCCGCCTTCTCCGCCGCCTTCGTCAGGTCGCCGGAGCTCGGGGTCTTCGCGCCGGCCAGGCCCGCACCGTTGTAGTCGAGGGTGACGACGACGTTCTCGACGCGCGCGACCACGGTCTGCTGCTTGAAGCTGCCTTCCTTCTTCTTCAGGTCGTAGCGCACCGCCGTCGCCTCGTCGCCCGTCCCGGCGACCGGCTCCGTGGCGGCGTTCTTCGCGCCCGTCACCGACTGCGCGGCCTTGACCTGGTCCGCGTAGTACACCTGCGCCTGCTTGTCGGCCGCACCGCGGTTGGCGTCCGAGTCGAAGCGGAGGAGGGAGACGTTGAGCCAGCGGAACTGCGAGCCCTTCACGCCGTTGCTGTCGAGGCTGTCCCAGGAGCAGCTCGACCGGGACGCGGTGTCGTTTGAAGTGCCCTCCTTGCCCGACTTCGCACCCTTCGGTACGAGTTCGCCCAGAGTCTTCTTCGACAGCGCCGCGCACGGCTCGGGAAGCTTCGCGTAGGCCGCCGCCTCCACGGTCGGAGAGGCGCTCGCGGAGGGGCTGCCCGCGTCCGCGCCGGCCGCCGCGGTCTGCCCCGCGCTCTTCGCGCCGTCGTCGGAGCCGGAGTCCGAGGAGCAGCCGGCGGCGACGAGCATCACGGGGACCGCCGCCGCGCCGACGAGGAGGCGGGAGAGGAGCTTGGCTCGCTGGGCACGCTGGTCGTCTCGCTGGGCTGCTCGCTGCATGGTTCCTTCACTCATGACGCTAGTGGTTCCTGCGGTCGGATCGGGTCCGAGGGGCCACGGTACGCGGTGAGCGAGCTGTGCGGTTCCGGTTCACGGGCTTTGCGCACGGCCGCGCAGGGGTCCGGCGGACCCGCTAGCCGCCCAGTGTGTCGTCCAGCCGGGCGGCCAGATCACGTGCCCTGTCCTGCATTTCCTTGCTGTCCGGGACGACACCGATCGCCGTCGGCTGCTCCGCGTACTCGATGGTCACGACGACGTTGGACGTGCGGAACACCACAGTCACCGTTCGCTGTTCGGCCGTCGAACCGGAGCTCGTGAGCTCGTCGTCGACGTACGCCTCGTCGCCGAGGTCGTCGAGGACGCGGGGCTGGAGGTCGACCGGGGTGGCGTCGGGCGACTCGGTGGAGGAGGCGGCGGAGGTGGAGTCGGAGGACGCGGAGGGCGAAGCGGAGGACGACGCCTCGGCGCCGGCGGCCGACACGGAGGGGGACGGGGACGAGGAGGCGGACCCGGACGTGGGGGCGGGCTCGGGCAGGTCGGCCGCGGTCTCCTGCTCCGAGAAGAGCCGCTCCGCCTCGCTGTCGTCGCTGACGGCGTTGTCGTACGACACCACCCGCTCGAAGTCGACCAGGAGATGGTCGGTGGCGTCGGCGGACTCCACCTTCCAGCGGCAGCCGACCTTGCGGTCCGTGTCGAAGGTGAGTGTCGCCGCGCCCTCGTAGGCCTTGTCCCGCTGGTCCTGGTCGGTGATCTGCCTGATGCCGGGCAGCAGGGAGTCGAGGGTGTCGTGGCCGACCGCGCCGCAGGGTTCGGGGAGCGTGCGGTACTTGCCGGGCTGGGCCGCCGGGGTCGCCGTACTGGCGTCACCCGGGTTCGCGTTGTCCGTCGTGCCCTTGTCGCCCGAGCCGCTCGTGCAGCCGGCCAGCAGCGCCGCGAGGAGGGCGGCGATGCCGGTTACGTATGCCTTCCGGTGCACGGTCAGGCTCCTCTCGACGGTGTCGGTGCTTCAGTGTCCCCGCTGGTAATTCGCTTGCCGCGGCGGGTCGCCTGCTGGAGACAATGTGTATCGCACGCACTGCCGTAAACGCCGGTCCGTTGTCCCTTTTCGCCGACCTTGGCGCCGCATTTGCGTTTTGAGCCTATTAATACTTTTGTTGTATCCCCGGGGGAATGAGGAAGAGATGTCGTACGTGGAAATGCCGGGCGCGAAGGTCCCCATCCGTATGTGGACGGACCCCGCGACGGTCGAGGACGTGGCGCTCCAGCAGCTCCGCAACGTCGCCACCCTGCCGTGGATCAAGGGTCTGGCGGTCATGCCGGACGTCCACTACGGCAAGGGCGCGACGGTCGGTTCCGTCATCGCCATGCGGGGGGCCGTGTGCCCCGCGGCGGTCGGTGTCGACATCGGCTGCGGGATGTCGGCGGTGAAGACGTCACTGACGGAGAACGACCTTCCCGGCGACCTGTCCCGGCTGCGGTCGAAGATCGAGCAGGCCATTCCGGTGGGGCGGGGGATGCATGAGGACCCCGTCGACCCGGGCCGGCTGCACGGGTTCGGGACCAGTGGGTGGGACGGCTTCTGGGGGCGGTTCGACGGAGTGGCCGATGCGGTCAAGTTCCGTCACGAGCGCGCCGAGAAGCAGATGGGAACGCTCGGATCCGGCAACCACTTCATCGAGGTGTGCACGGACTCGACCGGCGCCGTCTGGCTGATGCTCCACTCCGGTTCCCGGAACATCGGCAAGGAACTCGCCGAGCACCACATCGGCGTCGCCCAGAAGCTCCCGCACAACCAGGGCCTGGTCGACCGCGACCTCGCCGTGTTCGTGTCGGACACCCCGCAGATGGCGGCGTACCGCAACGACCTGTTCTGGGCGCAGGAGTACGCCAAGTACAACCGCACGATCATGATGGCGCTCCTGAAGGACGTGGTCCGCGGGGAGTTCAAGAAGGCGAAGCCGACCTTCGAGCCGGAGATCTCCTGCCACCACAACTATGTGAGCGAGGAGCGCTACGAGGGCATGGACATGCTCGTGACCCGCAAGGGCGCGATCCGCGCGGGCTCCGGCGAGTACGGCATCATCCCCGGCTCGATGGGCACGGGTTCGTACATCGTGAAGGGCCTCGGCAACGAGCTCTCCTTCAACTCCGCCTCGCACGGCGCCGGCCGGCGCATGAGCCGCAACGCGGCCAAGCGCCGCTTCTCCACCAAGGACCTCGAAGAGCAGACGCGGGGTGTGGAGTGCCGCAAGGACTCCGGCGTCGTCGACGAGATCCCCGGCGCCTACAAGCCGATCGAGCAGGTCATCGACCAGCAGCGGGACCTGGTGGAGGTCGTGGCGAAGCTGAAGCAGGTCGTGTGCGTGAAGGGCTGAGTCAGCTCAGCCGCTTCTCCAGCAGCGTCACCGCGTACGGGCTGCCCGAGCCGCCGTCCTTGGCTGCCTGTTCGCCGACAACCGTGTAGCCCGCCGCCTCGTAGTACGCGCGCAGGCGGGGGTTGCCGGCCAGGCAGTCCAGGCGGGCGTAGCGGCGGCCTTCCGCGGCGATCCGGGATTCCGCCTCGGCCAGCATCCGGCGGCCCGTGCCGGGTGGGGCCGTGTGCGGGGTCGTCATCAGGCGGTGGATGTAGCCGGCGTCCGGGGGGCGGGGGCCCCAGGCCGCCGGGTCGTCCCACCAGAGTTCCCAGGCGCCCGCCAGGTGGTCGCCGCTGTGTGCCAGCCAGACCTCGCCGTCCCTCATCCGGGCGCGGAAGTGGGCCTCGTCCTTCTCTCCCGGCTTCCACTGGTCGATTCCGCGGGCGAGTTGCCACAGCGCGGACGTGTCGCGCAGACGGGCCAGGGCGCGGGCGTCGACGGGGGTGGCCTTGCGGTGGGTGAGGGCGGGCCAGGTCGTCGGCGCCGGCTCCAGGAGGCGGGTGCGCAGGGTCACCGAGAGGGACTCCGCGTCCAGGCCCAGGGCCCCGCTCACGTATGCCTCGACCGAGCCGTACCGGGTGGAGAGGGCGGCCAGGAACAGGCGCATCACCGAGGCGGGGGCGTGGCCCCAGGCCGGCCAGGCGGGGGTGCGGCCGGCGTTCCTCGCCCGCCAGTCGGACAGGAGGGCCGGGGTGGCCAGTTCGGTGAGGCTGAAGTCCTCGACGATCACCGGCTCGGGGATGCCGAGGAGGGAGAGGACCAGGGCCGCCAGCTGGCCCGTGCGGTCCTTGCCGGAGGCGCAGTGGAAGACCAGGGCGGCATCCGACTCCACCGACTCAGCTATCAGTTCCAGGGCCCGGCGGATCTCCTTGGTGCCGTCCTTCGCGACCTCCATGTACCGCTCGGCCAGGTAGGGCCCGGGGTCGACGTCGGGGGTGAGGACCGCCTGGTCGTAGGGGCGGTGCTCGATGCTGAGGTTGTGGTACGCGAAGGAGGCGTGCACCGGGACACGGCCCCGCCGCTCCACCTCCCAGCCGTGGCGCAGGTCGATCACCGTGCCGATGCCCAGGGACAGGAAGCGGCCCCAGTCGGCGGTGCCCTCGCTCAGCCTGCCGAGCGCGTCGGCGCGGTAGAGGCGGCCGGGGCGGATGCGGTGGCGGCCGTCCGGGGTCGGATAGCCGCCCAGGTCACGGAAGTTGTGCAGGCTCTCGAAGGGTATGTGTCTGTCCACGCCCCGAGTCTGCCCGTCGCGTTCAGTGTCCGTGCCGTACCGCGTAGATCATGACGAACGCCACGATGTGGATGCCGAAGAGGAAGTACGCGAGGCCGTACCAGACCTTGCGCTCGTCCTTCGTCTCCTGCTCCAGGCGGCGCCTCTCCAGCGCCCTGTCCTCGTCCGTCCTGTCCTCCCTGTCCTCCGCGGGCATCACAGTTCCCGGTGGACCTTGGTGTTGGACGCCTGCGCGCGCGGGCGGAGCACCAGGAGGTCGACGTTGACGTGGCTGGGGCGGGTCACCGCCCAGGCGATCGTCTCGGCCACGTCCTCGGCGGTGAGGGGCTCGGCGACGCCCTCGTACACCTTGGCCGCCTTCTCCTGGTCGCCGCCGAAGCGGGTGAGGGCGAACTCGTCGGTGCGGACCATGCCGGGCGCGACCTCGATGACCCGGACGGGCTGTCCGACGATCTCCAGGCGCAGGGTCTCGGCGAGGACGTGCGCGCCGTGCTTGGCGGCGACATAGCCCGCGCCGCCCTCGTAGGTGCCGTGGCCGGCGGTGGAGGAGACGACCACGACCGTGCCGTCGCCGCTCGCCACCAGCCTGGGGAGCAGGGCCTGGGTGACGTTCAGGGTGCCGATGACGTTCGTCTCGTACATCGTGCGCCAGTCCGCCGGGTCGCCGGTGGCGACCGGGTCGGCGCCGAGCGCGCCGCCGGCGTTGTTGACCAGGACGCCGATGGTCTTGAAGGCCGTCGCGAACTCGTCGACCGCCGCGCGGTCGGTGACGTCGAGCTGGTACGCGGTGGCCGAGTGGCCGGCCGCGGTGAGCTCCTCGGCGAGCGCCTCGATGCGGTCCTTGCGGCGGGCGGTGAGGACGACGCGGTATCCGGCCGCGGCGAGCTGCCGGGCCGTGGCGGCGCCGATTCCGCTGCTCGCACCGGTGACGACGGCGATGCGGGAGGCGGCGGACGGGGCGGCGGTGGCCATGGGGCGACTCCTCGTGCGTACGGGCGATCGTTCCCGCCCAGGGTAGGCGACGGGCCCTGGGGCGCGGCCGGGTGTTCCGAGGGGCGGGTGGGGCTCAGCCGCCGCCGCGGGGCGCCCACATGATGACGGCCATCCCGGCCAGGCAGACCAGCGCGCCGGTGATGTCCCAGCGGTCGGGGCGGTAGCCGTCGGCGACCACGCCCCACAGGATCGAACCGGCGACGAAGATCCCGCCGTAGGCGGCGAGGACGCGGCCGAAGTGGGCGTCGGGCTGGAAGGTGGCGACGAAGCCGTAGGCGCCGAGGGCGAGCACGCCGCCGGCCGCCCACAGCCAGCCGCGGTGCTCGCGGACGCCCTGCCAGACCAGCCAGGCGCCGCCGATCTCCAGGACGGCGGCGACGGCGAAGAGCGCGGCGGAGCGCAGGACGAGCATGCGGGCAGCTTCGCACGGGCGGGACCGTGCCCGCGTCACCTGATGGACGGCGCCTGCCGCCCGCTCCCAGTGGCATACATCCCTCACGTGCTTCTAGTACTTCTATATGAGGAGTGGGTGCGATGCGGAGTATGCGAAGTCTCGCCGTGTGCGGGGCGGCCGGTCTGGCCGTGGTCGCGGGCGGTGGCGCGGCCCGGGCGGACGGTCCCGAGGCCGATCTGACCTATCACGGCTCCGCGCTCCTCACCGGTGACCAGGTCGAGGTGCGGCTCACCCCGCACGACGGCGGCCCGTCGGCGGTCGCGGACGCGAGTGTGCGGCTGCGCTGGTCGGTGCCGCTCGCGGAGCGGCAGCGGTTCCCGGCCGGGTGTGTGCGTACGGAGGACCGGGCGGTGGTGTGCGCGACGGGACCGCTGGCCGTGGGCGAGCCGGGACAGCCGCTCGCGCTCTCGGTGCGGCTGAAGGAGCGGCCGTCGGAGGTGACGCTGGAGATCGAGACGGCGTGGAACGGCGGCGCGGTGGACGCCGACAAGGCGAACGACCGGGCGCACGTGCTGGTGCTGGCCACCGGGGACACGTACGCGTTCTGAGCCGTGGCGCCCCGGGGCGGGCAGGGCTGCTGCGTCGTACGATCTCTGCACGGCGCAGACGAAAGGGGCTCGCATGTCCGGTAACGGTGACGGGGACGGCCGGTCGCGGCTGCTGGCGGAGCTGTCCACCGTCTCCCGCCGGTACATGGCCTCGTACGCCCTGTTCAACCAGGCCGTCGCCGACCACCTCGGCCTGCACCCCACCGACCTCCAGTGCCTGAACCTCCTCACCCTGGAGGAGGTCCCGGTGACGACCGGCCGCATCGCGGAGCTGACCGGGCTGACGACCGGGTCGGCGACGCGGCTGGTGGACCGGCTGGAGAAGGCCGGGTACGTCGTCCGGCAGCGGGACGCGGTGGACCGGCGGCGGGTGCTGGTGGCGACCGTGCCGGAGAAGGTCGCCGAGTTCGGGCGGATGTGGGACAGCCTCGGCGGCACCTGGGAGGCGCTCTTCGACGACCTGGACGACGCCGAACTCGCCGTGATCGTCCGGCATATGAGGCGGACGGTGGAGCTCAGCGGGGAGCAGATCGCCCGGCTCAGGGAAACCCCCTAGCTCTCCGGGTTCTCCGCGTCGTACCGCTCCCGCGCCGCCCGGACGTCGTCGAAGTGGGTCTCCGCCCAGTCCTTCACCGCGGTCAGCAGAAGGGCGAGGTTGCGGCCGAGCGGGGTGAGTTCGTAGTCGACGCGGACCGGGACGGACGGGGTGACGGTGCGGGAGAGGATGCCGTCGCGCTCCAGGGAGCGGAGTGTCTGGGTCAGCATCTTGGGGCTGACGCCGGCGATCCGGCGGCTGAGGTCGCTGTAGCGCTGGGGGCCGGTCGAGAGTGCGGCGACGACCAGGCTGACCCACTTGTCGCTGAGCCGGCCCAGGAGCTGGTTGGTGGGGCAGCTGCGCAGGAAGGCGTCGTACTCGATGCGGGCCTGTTCGCGTCGCTGTGCCGCCGTCGTGGTCGCCATGGCTCTCCTCCGGGTCACCTACGCACCTTCGGGTAACTACTTACCAATGGATAGTAGCTCTTCCTAGGGTTGTCGCAGCGGTCGGGAAACCGGCGCAAATGATGACGAACAACCCATTGGACGGGGAGAGTTGACATGCGTGCTGCTGTGGTGAAGACGTTCGGCGGGCCCGAGGCCGTGGAGATCGTGGAGGCCGAGGTGCCGGAGCCGGGCGCGCGGCAGGTGCGGATCAAGGTCGGGGCGAGCGCGCTGAACCCGGTGGACGCGGGGACGCGGTCCGGGGTCTTCGGCGGGGCCGGCCGGCAGATCGGGCTCGGCTGGGACATCGCCGGGACGGTGGACGCGGTGGGCGTGGCGACCGCGTGGCACGTGGGTGACGAGGTGATCGCCCTCGACTACGGCATGGCGGATCCGCTGGGCGCGCACGCCGAGTACGTCGTCGTGGACTCCGACGCGGTGGCCAAGGCACCCGCGACGGCGGACGTGGTGCACGCCGCCACCCTGCCGCTGAACGCGCTGACCGCCGCACAGGCCCTGGACCTGCTGGAGTTGACGCCGGGTCAGTCCCTGCTGGTGACGGGCGCGGCGGGCGCGGTCGGCGGGTACGCCGTCCAGCTCGCCGCCCACCAGGGCATCTCGGTGACCGCGCTGGCCCGCGAGGGCGACGAGGACCTCGTCCGCTCCTTCGGTGCCGCTCACTTCACGGCCGGGGGCATCGCGCCGGGGAGCTTCGACGCGGTGCTCGACGCGGCGGTGCTCGGCGAACCGGCCCTGGAGTGGGTGCGGGACGCGGGCGCGTACGCCGGTGTCATTCCGCAGGCCCAGCCCGCGCCGGTGCGCGGGGTGCGGACGACGGCCGTCGAGGTGTCCGCCGACGGCGCCCGGCTGGCCGAGCTGGCCCGGCTGGCGGACGAGGGCGTGCTGACCCTCCGGGTGGCCGAGACGTACAGCCTGGACGAGGCGGCCAAGGCCCACGCCCGGCTGGCGGAGGGCGGCGTGCGGGGCCGGCTGGTGATCGTCCCCTGAGGCTCTAGTGATGCTGCTCCCGGGGTGCCGTGCGCGGCAGGAGCGGTACGAGGGTGAAGCACAGGGCGACGGCCCCGGCGACCACGGTGAGGCTCACGTTCATGGCGTGGGCCTCACCGGCGTGTGCGGTGTGGAAGTACACGGTGGTCACGGCGGCGGCGCCGATCGCGCCCGCGACCTGCTGGACCGCGTTGAGTGCGCCGCTCGCGCTGCCCGCCTCCTCGGGGGCGATGTCGCCGATGGTCATGTCGTAGACCGTGCCGAAGCAGATGCCCATGCCGACGCCGGTCACCAGCAGCGGCGGGACCAGGGCCCAGGGGCCGGTGGTGCCGGTGGCGTCGAGGAGGAGCAGGTGGCCGCACCCGGCGAGGAGGATCAGGAGTCCGGCGGTGACCAGCCGGCGGCCGTAGGTGTGGATGAGCCGGTAGCAGGCGACGGAGGCGAGGACGATCCCGGCGGAGAGCGGGATCAGGCCGAGCGCCGTGCCCGCCGGTGAGCGGCCGAGGCCGCGCTGGAAGTAGAGGGAGACGGTGTAGAGGAGCCCTGCGACCGCGGCGAAGGCGACCACGCCGAGCACCAGGCCCGCGGTGAAGCCGCGGTTGTGCAGCAGGGACGGCCGGATCAGCGGGTGGGCGGCGGTGCGCTGGCGGTGGCAGAAGCCGGCGAACAGGGCGAGGCCGAGCAGCAGCAGGGCGACCGGGCGGGCGCCCCAGCCCCCGGCCGAGCCGTCGATGAGGCCGCCGAGCAGCGCCAGCAGGGCGGTGCCGAGCAGGGCCGAGCCGGGGGCGTCGATCCGGACGGCCGGGTCACCGGTGTCGCGGGGCAGCAGCCGGTGCGCGGCGAGCAGGGCGGCGCCGCCCAGCAGCAGGTTGATCAGGAACATCGGCCGCCAGCCGAGGCCGCCGAGGTCGGCGTCGATCAGGAACCCGGCGAGGGTCGGCCCGCCGGTCGCGGACAGCCCCATCACGGGGCCGAACATGCTGAACGCCTTGCCCATCTCCTCGCGGGGCCAGGTGGCGCCGAGGATCCCGAAGCCCTGCGGGACGACGAGCGCGCCGCAGGTCCCCTGGAGCAGGCGGGCGACCACGAGGAAGGCCGGGTTCGGGGCGAGTCCGCAGGCCACCGAGGCGGCGACGAACCCGGCGAGTCCGGCCAGGAACAGCCGTCGGCGCCCGTACTTGTCGCCGAGCCGTCCGCCGGGGACGAGCAGCACGCCGAGCGCGAGCGCGTAGGAGGCGCCGAGCCACTGGACGAGGCCGGGGCCGCCGCCGAGGTCGTGGGTGATGGTCGGGGCGGCGACGTTGGTGATGGTCGCGTCGAGCAGGTCGAGGACGTCGGCGGCGAGGACGACGCCGAGGATCGCCCAGCGGGTGCGGGCGGGGAGCGGCGACCGCTCGCGGGCAGGGGTATCTCCGTCGTGCAGTATCTGTGTCACGCAGGTAAATGTGCACCCAGGGATCAGGAAGGTCAAGCGGAATACCCGGACACTGGGGGCCGTTAGAGGGCTATAGTTGAACGGTCAACAACTTGGAGGTTGAGCGACCATGCAGTTCGGGATCTTCAGCGTCGGCGATGTCACTCCGGACCCGACCACGGGCCGTACGCCGAGCGAGCGCGAGCGCATCAAGGCCATGGTCGCCATCGCGCAGAAGGCCGAGGCGGTCGGCCTCGACGTCTTCGCGACCGGCGAGCACCACAACCCGCCGTTCGTCCCCTCGTCCCCGACCACGATGCTCGGCTACATAGCCGCGCGCACGCAGAAGCTGATCCTCTCCACCTCGACCACCCTCATCACCACCAATGACCCGGTGAAGATCGCCGAGGACTTCGCGATGCTCCAGCACCTCGCGGACGGCCGGGTGGACCTGATGATGGGCCGCGGCAACACCGGCCCGGTCTACCCCTGGTTCGGCCAGGACATCCGCCAGGGCATCAACCTCGCCATCGAGAACTACGCCCTGCTCCACCGCCTGTGGCGCGAGGACGTCGTCGACTGGGAGGGCAAGTTCCGCAGCCCGCTCCAGGGCTTCACCGCCACGCCCCGCCCGCTGGACGGCGTACCCCCGTTCGTCTGGCACGGCTCCATCCGCTCGCCCGAGATCGCCGAGCAGGCCGCCTACTACGGCGACGGCTTCTTCCACAACAACATCTTCTGGCCGGCCGACCACACCAAGCGGATGGTCGAGCTGTACCGCGCCCGGTACGCCCACTACGGCCACGGCACGCCCGAGCAGGCCATCGTCGGCCTCGGCGGCCAGGTGTTCATGCGGAAGAACTCGCAGGACGCGGTGCGCGAGTTCCGCCCGTACTTCGACGTCGCCCCGGTCTACGGCCACGGCCCGTCCCTGGAGGACTTCACCGACCAGACCCCGCTGACCGTCGGCTCCCCGCAGCAGGTGATCGAGAAGACCCTCGCCTTCCGCGAGTACGCCGGCGACTACCAGCGCCAGCTGTTCCTGGTGGACCACGCCGGGCTGCCGCTGAAGACGGTGCTGGAGCAGCTCGACATGCTGGGCGAGGAGGTCGTGCCGGTCCTGCGCAAGGAGTTCGCCGTCGGCCGCCCGGCGGACGTGCCGGACGCGCCGACCCACCAGTCCCTGCTCGCCGCCGCCACCAAGGAAGTTCCGGGAGAGGTGACCGTCGCATGAAGCTCGTAGTCGTCTCGGCGGGACTGAGCGTCCCGTCCTCCACCCGCCTGCTGGCCGACCGGCTGGCGGGCGCGACCGCCGGCCGGACCTCGGCGGAGGTCCAGGTGATCGAGTTGCGGGACCTCGCCGTGGAGATCGCGCACAACTTCACCAACGGCTTCCCGGGGCGGGCGCTGTCGGCCGCGCTGGACGCGGTCGCGGCGGCCGACGGCCTGATCGTCGTCACCCCCGTGTTCACCGCCTCCTACAGCGGACTGTTCAAGTCGTTCTTCGACGTGCTCGACCAGGAGGCGCTCGCGGGGAAGCCCGTACTGATCGCGGCGACCGGCGGCACGGCCCGGCACTCCCTCGTGCTGGAACACGCGCTGCGTCCCCTCTTCGCCTACCTCCGTGCCGTCGTCGTACCGACCGCTGTGTACGCGGCCTCGGAGGACTGGGGCGCGGAGGGGCTGGCCGAGCGGATCGATCGGGCCGCCGGGGAGCTGGGGGCGCTGATGACGGGGCTGTCGGGCTCCGGTCCCGTCAAGGCGAAGGCCAAGGCCAAGGACGACGAGCTGGAGGTCGTACCGTTCGCGGAGCAGCTGGCCGCGTTGCGGGGGTGAGCCGGGGCGGGGCTACGCCGTTCGGGGACGAGGCCGTTCAGGCCGAAGCGGGGGTCCGGGGGCGGCAGCCCCCGGCCACGGCGCCCGCTCCAGGTTGCCCCCGTGACGGTGAGAGCCAGGTAAAAAGGGTGATCGTAGCCCCACTCGCCCCCGCCGAACCGCCGGAGGCCTTGGCAGACTGGGGGACGTGCCCCAGACAGTGCTGCTCGCCGAAGACGACCGTGCCATCCGTCATGCCCTGGAGCGTGCCCTGAGCCTGGAGGGCTACGAGGTCACCGCGGTCGCCGACGGCGTCGAGGCGCTCGCGCAGGCGCACAGGACCCCGCCGGACGTCCTCGTCCTGGACGTCATGATGCCCGGCATCGACGGCCTGCAGGTCTGCCGGGTGCTGCGCGCCGAGGGCGACCGTACGCCGATCCTGATGCTCACCGCGCTGGTGGAGACCGCCGACCGCATCGCGGGCCTGGACGCGGGCGCCGACGACTACGTGGTCAAGCCGTTCGACGTCGAGGAGGTCTTCGCCCGCCTGCGTGCCCTGCTCCGCCGCACCAGCCCGGTCCCCGCGGCCACCACCGGCGGCAACGGGGCCGCCCCCGAGGTGAGCAAGGCCGACCCCCAGCTCCCCGACCGCCAGATAGGGGCCGCCGGGCTGCGCATGGACCTCCAGGCCCGCCGGGCCTGGCGTGCCGGGCGGGAACTGGAGCTGACCCGCACCGAGTTCGAGCTGCTGGAGCTGCTCGTCCGCAACGCCGGGATCGTCCTGGATCACTCCACCATCTACGACCGCATCTGGGGCTACGACTTCGGCCCCGGCTCCAAGAACCTCGCCGTCTACGTCGGCTACCTGCGCCGCAAGCTCGACGAGCCCGGCGCGCCGCAGCTGATCCACACCGTCCGGGGCGTGGGTTACGTGCTGCGGGAGGACTGAGTGCGCCGCCTCGGGCGGCTGCTGGCCCGGCGCCGGCCCAAGCTGGTGTCGCTGCGTACCACCTTCGCCGTGTCCTTCGCGGCCGTCACCGCCGCCGTCACGATCCTCGTCGGCATCCTCTCCTACGGCGCCGCCGCCCGCCTGGTCCGCGTCGACCAGCAGTCCGTGTTCACGGAGGTCGTGCAGGACGTGCAGGGCGAGGTCCGGCAGCACAGGATGGTGCCGGACGACTTCTCCTCCTCCCGCCCCGGCCACGACGTCGTCCGGCCGGCCCGCACCGACGTCCAGGTGCTCGGCGCCCGGGGGGAGATCGTCGACCACGGCAGCCCCGTACTGCCGGTGACCGCCCGCGACCGGGCCACCGCCCGCGCGGCGGCGGCCGGGAAGCTGGTCGAGTACAAGGACGTCCGGGTCGGCGAGGACCTCTTCCGCATCGCGACCGTCGCGCTCGGCGACGGGCGGGGGGCGGTGCAGGTGGCGCAGGAGTTCAGCGACACCGAGGATCTGCTGCGGGCGCTCCAGCAGCGGACCCTGGCGCTGATGGCCGCGGTCGTGGTCGCCGCCGGCCTGTTCGGCTGGTGGCTGGCCCGCCGTATCACCCGCCGCCTGGTGATCCTCACCTCGGCCGCCGAGGACGTCGCCCGCACCCGCCGGCTGGGCATCGAGGTGCCCGTCGCCGGATACGACGAGGTGGGCCGCCTGGGCCGCGCCTTCGACCGCATGCTGGGCCGTCTCGCCCAGTCGGAGGAGGACCAGCGCCGCCTGGTCCAGGACGCGGGCCACGAACTGCGTACGCCGCTGACCTCCCTGCGTACGAACATCTCGCTCCTTCGCCGTATCGACGAACTCCCGCCCGCCACCCGTGAGGATCTCGTCGCCGACCTCACCCAGGAGGCCCGCGAGCTGACCGACCTGGTGAACGAGCTCGTCGACCTGGCCGCCGGCCAGTCCGACACCGAGCCCCCGCAGCGGGTGGACCTCGCCGACATCGCCGAGGACGTGGTGGGCCTGGCCCGCCGCCGTACCGGCCGCGAGATCCTGCTGCGGACGAGCGGTGACACCACGACCGACGGCCGCCCCGGCATGCTCCAGCGCGCCCTCTCCAACCTGGTCGAGAACGCCGCCAAGTTCGACCGCGGCGGCAAGGCCCCCATCGAGGTCGACGTCACCGGCCCGGCGCGGCCCGGACCGGTCCGCGTCGAGGTCCTCGACCGCGGTCCCGGCATCGCCGACGGCGACCTGATCCGCATCTTCGACCGCTTCTACCGCGCCGCCGACGCCCGCTCCCTGCCCGGCTCCGGCCTGGGCCTGTCCATCGTGCGGGAGGTGGCCATGGCACACGGCGGGGCCCCGTTCGCCTTCCGGCGGGAGGGCGGCGGCTCGGTGATCGGGTTCACCGTGGGCGGTACGCGGGGCGGGGCCTGAGGGCCGTACCGCTTCGTCAGCAGGGGTGCTCGGCCGGCCGTCCCCCGGCGGGCAGCCGGCGCCGGCCGGGCAGTCCCGGCAACGCGGGCGCCGTGAGGAAGCCCTCCGCCCGGGCGCTCGCCAGACCGATGCGCGGGATGTCGCTGCTCTTGGCGAAGAGCAGGAAACGGGGCTCCCACACCGGCCGGTACTTGGCGTTGGCGCGGTAGAGGGACTCGATCTGCCACCAGCGGGAGAAGAAGGTGAGGACCGAGCGCCACAGGCGCAGGACGGGCCCGGCGCCGAGGCGGGAGCCGCGTTCGAAGACCGAGCGGAACATCGCGAAGTTCAGCGACACCCGTCGTACGCCCAATGCGTCGGCCCGCAGCAGGAGTTCCACGACCATGTACTCCATCAGCCCGTTCTCGCAGGCCCGGTCCCGGCGCATCAGGTCGAGGGAGAGGCCGTGCTCGCCCCAGGGCACGAAGCTCAGCAGGGCGCGCGGTTCCCCCTCACCGTCCCGGCATTCGAGCATCACGCAGCGGCCGTCGGCGGGGTCGCCGAGGCGGCCGAGGGCCATGGAGAAGCCGCGTTCGGTGGCGCCGTCGCGCCAGTGGTCGGCTCGGTCGACGAGCAGGGCCATCTCGTCGTCGGGGATGTCCTCGTGGCGGCGGACGCGGACGGTGTAGCCGGCGCGCCGCACCCGGTTGTGGGCCTGCCGGACCACGCGCATGGGCCGCCCCTCCAGCGTGAAGTCGGCCAGGTCCACGATCGCCTCGTCGCCCAGTTCCAGGGCGTCCAGGCCGTGCCGGGCGTAGACGGTGCCGGCCTCCTCGCTCGCCCCCATGACGGCGGGCGTCCAGGCGTGCCGGCGGGCCTCGGCGAGCCAGGCGTCGATGGCGCCGGGCCAGGCCTCGGGATCGCCGACGGGGTCGCCGGAGGCGAGGCTGACGCCACCGACGACGCGGTAGGTGACGGCGGCCTTGCCGCTGGGGGAGAAGATGACCGCCTTGTCGCGGCGCAGGGCGAAGTAGCCGAGGGAGTCGCGTTCGCCGTGCCCCGCGAGCAGGTCCCGCAGCCGCTGTTCGTCGTCCTCGCCGAGCAGGGCCTGGCCGCGCGGGGCGCGGAAGCAGGCGTACAGGACGAGGAGGAAGGTCGCGGCCATCAGCACGTTGATGATCACGTCGGCCCAGCGGGGCGCGTGCACGGCGCCGACCCGGTCCGCGAGCGGGCCGACGCTGATGCCGCGCAGCAGCGTGTACGCGATCTTGTCCGCCAGGCCGGCCCCGTGCACCTTGTTCGTGGCGTCCACGAGCAGCGTGCCGAGGGCGGCGCTGACCAGTGTGCCGCCGGCCCCGACGGCCAGGGCGAGCCGGGGGTTGGAGCGGTCGCCGATGGCGTCGAACTCCCGGCGGCCGAGCAGCAGCGCTGCCACGAACAGGCCGGTGAGCAGGGCGGAGATCCAGTTGAAGAGGTGCTGGCGGTAGGGGTCGCGGGTGAGCGCGAGGACGTACAGGCCGAGGAGGGAGCCGGCGAGCAGCAGGTTGAAGACCCAGGCGGCCCGTTTGCGGCGCCGCATGACCACGGCGAGGAAGAGCGCGAGCGCCGCCGAGATCAGGCCCGCGGTGGCCAGGTACGGCGTGAAGTACTCGCCCGCGTTGTGTTCGTGTACCTCCTGGCGGAACGGCAGCGAGACGACGGCGGCGGTGTTCAGCACGGCGAGCAGCCGCAGATACCAGACGGTGGCCGTGGCCGCCCGCGCCCGCAGGCGCGGGCCGGGGAGGGAGGGGCGGCGGCGCGGGGTGCGCCGGACGGGGTCCTCAGGCGGTCGCTTGGTCGACTGCTGTGCGGGCAGTGGGGACATGCCGGAAACCCTACAACTTGTAGGGTGGTGAGGGTGGATGGATGCCGTCCCGTGCCGCGCGTCAGGGCTACCCCGGACGATCCTCCGTACGCCGGGCGGCCGTCAACAGCCATGCCAGATTGCCCACCGCGGCCCCGGCCGCCACCACGGCGGCGATCACTCCGGCCGTGGCCAGCCCGTCGCCGAACAGGTGCGGCCGGCGGTCCAGGCTGTGCAGCCCGAACCCGCACAGCTCGTACACCCCGGCGGCGGCGATCGCCAGGCTCACCACGAGCACCACGACCGTCGGCGCCAGCGCCCGTACGGCCGGCGGCCCGCCCGGCTGCGATGGACACACGTCCCGCGTGTCGGCGTCCCCCATGCTTCCCCCGTCCTGCGCACCCTTGCGTATGAATCGAGCTCCGGTGAATCCCTGCCGGAGGCAGTTGGGAACCTACAATACGTAGGGTCCGTCCCGGGGGGCCGTGAACGGCGACGCTCGCTGTGGGCCGTTCGGGGGGACTTGGCCCACAGCCCGAGTCCCCTGCCGCCCTGCGGTGTTGAGAGTTGAAAGGTTGGTGGAATTTCAACGGCTCGGCCACGGAGGAACCATGGGGCTTCGTACGATCACAAGCGCAACGCTGGTGGCGCTG
The DNA here is from genome assembly GCF_055639495.1 of Streptomyces sp. NPDC039424. Lineage (NCBI taxonomy): Bacteria > Bacillati > Actinomycetota > Actinomycetes > Kitasatosporales > Streptomycetaceae > Streptomyces > Streptomyces sp. NPDC039424. Next base: position 131,262 of record NZ_JBVKAI010000019.1, on the reverse strand, counting down.
GCGGCGGGAGGCCTTGCATCGGCGGGAGCGTCTGGGATCGCGTTCGCGGGTGACGACGGCGCCCGGGCGATCGGTGGTTCATCCGCAGCAGACCTGTCCCAGCAGAACACCGCCCAGCAAAGCAGGCAGAACAACCACTGCGGCGACACCAACGCGACCGGAGCGGACATCCTCCTCGCCGAGGACCGGGACGACACCGGTTGCCTGTCGGCCGACGCCTCCTACAACGAGCACGCCATCACCAAGGGGGGCGGCGCCCGCGCCGAGGGCGGCAACAGCACCGGGAGCCTGAACCAGCAGAACACCGCGCAGAAGGGGCGACAGAACAACAACTGCGCCAACTCCAACGACACCGAGGTCGACGTGACCGGGGGCGAGGTGAGCGGTGAGTGCGTGAACGAGGACCACTCCCGCAACAAGCACACGATCACCAAGAGTGACGGTGCCCGCGTCGACGGCGGCTCCGGCTCCCTCGTGAGCCAGCAGAACACCGCGCAGGAGGGGCGGCAGAACAACAACTGCGCCGACTCCAACAGCATCGAGGTCGACGTGACCGGGGGCGAGGTGAGCGGTGAGTGCGTGAACGAGGACCACTCCCGCAACAAGCACACGGTCACCAAGGGCGGCGGTGCCCGTGTCGACGGCGGCTCCACCGACGGCGCCCTGAGGCAGCAGAACACCGCGCAGGAAGGCCGGCAGAACAACAACTGCGCCAACTCCGACAACGCTTCGGTTGCCGTGACCGAGGGCGAGGTGAGCGGTGCCTGCCTGAACACGGACCACTCGCGCAACAAGCACACGGTCACCAAGGGCGGCGGTGCCAGCGTCGACGGCGGCTCCGGCGGCAGCAACCTGAACCAGCAGAACACCGCGCAGGAAGGCCGGCAGAACAACAACTGCGCCGACCTCAACTTCTCCGACGTCGCCGTGGAGGGAGGCGAGCTGAGCGGTGAGTGCGTGAACACGGACCACTCGCGCAACAAGCACACGGTGACCAAGGGCGGCGGCGCCCGCGCCGAGGGCGGCAACAGCACCGGTCTCATCGCCAACCAGCAGAACACCGCGCAGGAGGGCCGGCAGAACAACAACTGCAGCGACCCCAACAACACCTTCATCCCCGTGGCGGGAGGCGAGGTGGAGGGGGCCTGTGTGAACGAGGACCACTCGCGCAACAAGCACACGGTCACCAAGGGGGGCGGCGCCCGCGCCGAGGGCGGCAGCAGCACCGGGGTCCTGAACCAGCAGAACACCGCGCAGGAGGGACGGCAGAACAACAACTGCGCCGATCCCGACTTCGCTGAGATCGGGTCGAACGGCGGCCAGGCGGAGAACCTGTGCACGACGGTCGACCACTCGAAGAATGTGAAGACTGTCGAGGTCAACGACGGCGCGCAGGCAGAGGGCGGCTCCAGCGCAGCAGGCCTGTTCCAGCAGAACACCGCTCAGTCCGGGCGGCAGAACAACAACTGCGGCAACCCCAACGGTGTGACGGTCACCGGCTCCGGCAGCCACCTGCAGACCCAGTGCGTCGCCGTGGACCGGTCCACCAACATCGGCTCCGTCTCCCGCTAGTGCTCTGACCGGAACGGTTTGCCGGAACGCTCGCGGCGTCCGGTGAATTTTTCCGGTCACAACACCAGGCGAGGGTGCCAAGTGCGGGGCCATGGGATTTCGGGCAGGCCGGTACATATCGGCGAGTCGAGCGTTTCCCTCAATGCATGAGGCGACAGCCGCCGATCGAGCAGAAGACCGAGGACGTATGGGACAGCGGGGACGGCACGCGGCAAGCGGTGCGGGGATGAACAAGATCTGCAAGGCGGCGGCCGTCGCGCTCGCCGCCGGTGTGCTGATCTCCGCGAACAGCCACGCAGCCGTCGCCGACATGCTCGAAGACCTCCCGTTGAGCGGGGAGGAGAACACCGACCAGGAAGGTCGGCAGAACCTGTCCTGTGGCAACTCCGCACGGTTGGTGCGGCTCAACGTGGCCCAGGACGCGCACCGGGAGAGTACGTGCGTCGATGACGGTGACCACGTGCGACGTGACGGTTCCCATGACGGCGGCGCCCGGGTCGCGGGCGGTACCACCGTCGGACCCCAGGTCAACACCGCCCAGACCGGCCGCCAGAACCTCTCCTGCGGGAACTCCGCCGACCTGCTCACCGTCAACGCGGTGGGCTCCATGAACTGGGACACCACCTGCGCCGCCACCGACCACGGCGGCCCCTCCGGCGCCGGCCGGGGGGACCGCGAGTACGGTGACGGCGCCCGCGCTCTGGGCGGTACGACGCTCGGGCCTCAGGTCAACACCGCGCAGGTCGGCAGTCAGAACCTCTCCTGCGGCAATTCCGACGACACCGTCACCGTGAACGTCGTCGGCACCATCCGCAAATCCGCCACCTGTACGGCCACCGACCGTGGCGGCCTTCCCCGCGGCGGCGATACCCGCGAACGTGCCGCCGCCGAAGCCGGCGATGCCATCGGCCCCGAGACGAACACCGCCCAAAGCGGCCGACAGAACCAGACATGCGGCAGTCCCGGCATGCTCGTCGACATCCCCCTCGGCGAAACCGAGCGCACGACTCGGTGCACCGCGCTTCGTAACCCCTGAAGCGTCTTGAACCCTCGCCGTCCGCCGCCAGTCCTCCTCCGTGGCCACCACCCTGCCGGGCGTCCCGGGGGGTGAGGTGCCCAACTGGTCGGCATCGCTGCCTTGGTGGCTGGGGTCGTCGGATCCGGCATGCCGCGGTGGCCTGGATCACACTCCTCGGGTTGAGTGTGGGCCCGGGGCGATTTCCGTACCCCCGCATGACGAACCACGTCCGGATGCGAGGATGAGGCGCCATGACAGCAGGGTGGTGTTCTCGCACGATACGGGCCGCGGTGTTCGCGGCCGTCTGCGTGCTGCTCGCCGCCCTGGGCCACGTCATGATGTCCGGAAGTCGTGTGCCCGCGTGGGCACTTGCCTCCGGGCTGGCCGCGACCGGTGTCGCGGGCTGGTGCCTGACGGGTCGTGAGCGCGGGCTGCCGCTGGTCGTGACGGTCGTGGTCGCCGCCCAGACGGCCCTGCACTCGGCGTTCTCGCTGGCGCAGTCGGCGTGTGCGGGAGTGGCCGGACCGGCGTCCGGAGGCATGGCCTCGATGGACATGGATGCCATGGGCGCCATGGGCGGCACGGGTTCCGCGGACCCCATGTCCATGGACTCCATGGACATGGGGCACATGGGCATGACCCACATGGACCACATGGGGCATCCCGCGGCCGGCTCCTCGTCGTTCGGCATGCTCGCCGCCCACCTGCTCGCCGCCGTGCTGTGCGGTCTGTGGCTGGCCTACGGAGAGAAGGCGGCCTTCCGCATCCTGCGGGCCGTGGCCGGATGGCTGGCGGCGCCGCTCCTGCTGCTGCTCGCCCTGCCCGTTCCCCCGGACCGGCCGCGCGCGCGTGTGCGCCGGCGCCGCTCGGAACGGGCGCCGCGTCTCCTTCTCGTCCACGCGATCACTTCTCGGGGTCCGCCTCAGGGGACCGCTGTCGCCTAAGACAGCCGATGCCCCGAGGCTGCCCCTGCGCGCCTCGGGCCACGGACGTACGCCCGCACAGGTGCCGTACGTCCGTCTCCCCATTCACCGGACCGCCCGCGCGTTCCCGCGCCCCGGTCCGGTCACGGATGAACCGAGAAGGACACCAGGTGATCACCTCTGTTCTGCCTGCCTCGCGCGATGAATGCACCGACGAGTCGGTGACCGCATGGGCGCTCGCCGCCCGGGGCGGTGACCCGGACGCGGTCGAGCACTTCGTACGCGCCCTGCACCGCGACGTCCAGCGCTATGTAGCCCACCTCTGCGCCGACCCCCAGGCCGTCGATGACCTCGCGCAGGACACGTTCCTGCGCGCGCTCGGCAGCCTGCACCGGTTCGAGGGCCGCTCGTCGGCCCGGGCGTGGCTGCTGTCCATCGCCCGCCGCGCGGTGATCGACAGCTACCGGTACGCCTCCGCGCGGCCCCGCCCGGCCGACGTGCCGGACTGGCAGCTGGCCGTCGAGTCGGCCCAGCCGCGGGACCTGCCGGGCTTCGACGACGGTGTCGTACTGCTGGACCTGCTGGCCGCGCTGCCGGACGAGCGCCGGGAGGCGTTCGTCCTCACCCAGCTGGTCGGACTGCCGTACGCGGAGGCGGCCGAGGTCAGTGACTGCCCGGTCGGCACGGTCCGCTCACGCGTCGCCCGGGCCCGGGCGACCCTGATGGATCTGCTCGACGAGGCTGACGAGCCCGCCCTGCAGGCGGCCTAGCCCGGCAGGAGGATGCCGGTGCCGAACGGAACCCTTCGGCACCGGCACCTCGCCGCCCCGTGCCGGGCGCGCCGAACAAACTCACTCCCGCTGTCGACGCGGACCTACCCCGAGGACGTCGAGCATGGCTCGGGTGGCCGGGCTGGGGTTGAACCGGCTCCACGCCAGATACTCGATGCGATGCGGTCCGTCGACCACCGGGACCAGCGCCAGTCCGGGGTCGGTGGCGGCCAGCGGCCGGATGAACGCCGACGGCAGCAGCGCGACGCCGAGTCCGCGCGCGATCAGCCGGGTGATCAGCTCGACCACACCCGCCTCGTACGCGACGTCGCGGACCAGACCCGCGGCGGCGAACGCCTGATCGGACTGGGCCCGGGCGGGTGTCCCGTTCACGAAGTCCACGAACGTCTCCTCGGCGATCTCCCGCAGCGTGACCCGGGGAACACCCGCGAGCCGGTGCCCGGTCGGCACCACCAGTACGTGCTCGTCGTGATCGAGGACGACGGTCTCCACGCCGGACGGCCGTTCTCCCTCCGGCAGGCCGAGGAAGGCGATGTCCAGATCGCCGTCGCGGATCGCCGCCGCCAGGTCGTCGCTGCGTCCGGAACGGAGGTGGACGCGGACGTCCGGGTGCTGGGCGCGGTACCGCTGCAGCAGCTCGGGTACGTCGACGGCGGCCGTGGTCACGATCACGCCGACGGCGAGCCGGCCGCGTACGACGCCGGTCGCGGCGGCGGCGTCGGCGACCGCGCGATCGGCAGCGGCCAGGCACTCGCGCGCTCCGGCGACGAACGCCGCTCCGGCGCTGGTCAGTTCGACGCGGCGGCTGGACCGGGCGAACAGCTTGACGCCGAGCTCTCGTTCCAGACCGGCGATCCGGTGACTGAGCGACGACTGCACCACGCGGCAGCGCTCCGCGGCGCGGGTGAAGTTGCGGGTTTCGGCGACGGCCACGACGTACCGCATCTGCTGGAGATCCACCCAAGCATCGTTCTCGTTCATGGCTGCGATGACAACCATGCTTTGGAATCATGAGGAGCTGCCGCCGAGACTTCAGCCCATGCATTCCTCGACCGAGCGCTCACCGGGCCCGCCGCGGACCTCGTCGGCAGGGCGGGTGGCAACCATCGCGCTGACCGCACTCGCCCCCGCGTCCTGGGGCACCACGTACGCCGTGACCACGCAGCTGTTGCCACCCGGGCATCCGCTGTTCGCCGGGCTGATGCGCGCCCTGCCCGCCGGGCTGCTCGCACTGGCGATCACCCGCGTCTTCCCGCGCGGGGACTGGTGGTGGAAGGCCACCGTCCTCGGCGTCCTCAACATCGGCGGCCTCCCCCTGCTGTTCCTGGCCGCCGAACGCCTCCCCGGCGGTGTCGCCGCCACCCTCGGCGCCGCCCAGCCGCTGCTGGTCGCCGGCTTGGCCGTCGCGGTGCTCCACGACCGGCCTACGGCCTGGCGCCTCGCCTGGGGCGTGATCGGCGTGATGGGCGTGGGACTCGTCGTGCTCGGTCCGCAGGCCCGGCTGGACGCCGTCGGGGTGCTCGCCGGCCTCGGCCATACGGCCACCATGGCCGGCGGGGTCGTCCTCACCAAGCGCTGGGGCCGTCCGGCGGGGGTCGGCCCACTGGCCCTGGCCGGCTGGCAACTGACGGTCGGCGGCCTGCTGCTGCTTCCGCTCACCCTCGCGGTGGAGGGGGTGCCGCGGCGGATCGACGCCGGAGCGGTCGGTGGCTACCTGTGGCTCGGCAGCATGGGTGGGCTGATCGCGTACACCCTGTGGTTCCGCGGGATCGGAAAGCTGCCGGTCGGCGCGTCCGCACCGCTGGTACTGCTGTCTCCGCTGGTCGCGACCGTCGTCGGCATCGTGCTGGGCGAGTCGCTGAGCCCGCTGCAGACCCTTGGTTTCGTCCTCGCCCTGGCCGCCTTGCTCGCGGCCCAGCTCAACAGCCCGAACCCGGTCGCCAGTGCAGCGCGCGGCCGTCGGGAAGCCCGTATCCGAGAAGACCACATACAGGGAGAACAGGCATGACCATCGCCGTACTCGGCGCCACCGGGATGGTCGGCGGCCGGGTGATCACCGAGGCCGGTGCGCGCGGACACCAGGTGCTCGCCCTGTCCCGGAAACCCGTCAGCGCTGACCCGAACGTGACACCGCTCGCGGTCGACGCGAACGACCCGACCGCCGTACGCGAGGCGCTGGCAGGCTCCGCCCAGCACAACGCCCTGGACGCCGTCGTGCTGACCGTGCGCCGCACCCCGGTCGACCAGGAGTTCCTGGTCGGCGCCACCCGTACGGTGCTGGACGTCGCCGCACAGCTCGGGCTGCGCGTCCTCGTGGTCGGCGGCGCCGGCGCGTTGCGCAGCCCCGACGACCCCGATCTGCGGGTCGCCGACAACCCCGCATATGTGCCCGCCGAGTTGAAGACCATCGCCGCCGCCGGGATCGCCCAGCTACGGACATGCCAGGCCCACACCGGCGCCGACTGGGTCTACCTGAGCCCCCCGGCCCTGCTCGAACCCGGCGTACGAACCGGCCGCTATCGACGAGGCACCGACACCTTGCTCACCGGCGCCGACGGCCGGTCCTGGATCAGCGCCGAGGACCTGGCCGTCGCCGTGGTCGACGAACTCGAAACCCCCGGCCCCGAACACCACATCACCGTCGTCCACCGCGAGAGCGGTGTCGGCCGCCAGAGCAGCGCCAAAACTGGATAGGCCATTCCGATTGCTAGACTGGCCCGCATGAACCCTGGCGCCCAGCACCCCGACGCCCCCGCCGCCCAGCCTCTGCGCAGCGACGCCGAGCGCAACCGGGAGCGGATCATCGCCGCCGCGCGCACGGTGTTCGGACGGGACGGGCTGGGCGCCTCCATGGCCTCCGTGGCCCGCGAGGCGGGTGTCGGGATCGCCACCATCTTCCGCCGCTTCCCCACCAAGGAGGAGCTGGTCGCAGCCGTCTTCTCCGACCGCATGGACGCCTACGCCGACGCGGTCGCCGCAGCCCTCGACGACCCCGACCCCTGGCACGGTTTCACCGGCTACATCGAGGCCGCCTGCGCGATGCAGGCCGCCGACCACGGCTTCGCCGACGTACTGACCATGACCTTCCCCACCGCCAAGGCCCTGGAGCGGCGCCGCAACGAGGCGTACGAGGCCATGGTCCGCCTCATCGACCGCGCCAAGGCCGCAGGCCGTCTGCGTGCGGACTTCGACCCCTCGGACCTGGTGCTGCTCCACATGGCCAACGCCGGCGTCGTCAACGCCTGCGGCGACGCCGCCCCCGACGCCTGGCGACGCGTCGTCGCCCTGATGATCCAGTCCTTCGAGGCCCCCGCCCGCGGCCCCCTCCCCGACCCGCCCGAGCACAGCGCCCTCTACCAGGCCATGCTCCGCGTCAGCCCGGCGGGCCCTGCGGCGGCGGAGCCGGGGAAGCGCGGGTGACCTCGGGTCACGGCCACACCAGGCAATAAGGCTGATGCCCCGCCTCATGCAACCGATGCGAGAAGTCCTGCCACTCATGCAGCAACTGGTACACGTTGAACGCATCCCGAGGCCCACCCCGGTCCGGCACCGTGGACCAGATGAACGCCGCCGCGCCCACCGCTTCCTCGCCGATTCCTCTGAGGGGGTCGACGACGGTCATCGGGAGTTTCACGACCGCGTAGTCGGGGTGCAGGACGACCAGTTCCAGGGGCGGGACCTTGTGCAGGGGGACGCCCTCGATGCCGGTGAGGACCATCGCGGCCATCGTCTCCGGCTTGATCTTGGTGAACATGCCGTTCATGCCGAGCTCGTCGCCGCCGAGCTCCTCGGGGCGCATCGAGATCGGGACGCGGGCCGCGGTCGCGCCGTCCGGCGCGCCGAAGTATTTGTACGTCACCCCCACCCGACCACCATTCCTGCTCTCCGCCCTCAACCGGTCCACTCGACGATCAATACGTCGGTCGAGCCCTTCCGGCTCACTCGGTACGCCCTGTGCCTGTCGCGCCTCGGTCGCTTCCTCCGCTTCGCGCCGGTGCCTTCCCCGCCGGGCACGTCGAGGACCCAGGTCATCAGTCCCCTCGCCCAGTCCGCCACCGCGATGCATATCTCCACCCGACTGCTTTTCTAGGACGCGTGGCCCCCGCCGCGCAACCCGATCATCGTGTCAGTGACCTCCCCCACGGCCGCCCGCCGAAACGTGCGGGGAAACAACAGTCCGCAGGATCACGTCCCAGTCTCGCAGATGGCGGAGGTTCGACCGCTTGTTTGCCGGAGCCACCCCCGCTTTGTCGGGGCCGCTCCCGCGTCGGCCTACCCTGAGGAGGTCACCCTGTCAGAGAAGGTCGGAGAAGCCGCAGGTCATGAGTGAAGCCAACTCGTCCGGAGCGCTGCCGGCAGCGCCCTACCCCTACGAAGCGCCCGTCTCGCAGGCACTGTTCGACCGCGCGGCAGCCGTCACGCCGGGCGGCGTGAACTCCCCGGTGCGCGCCTTCCGCGCCGTGGGCGGTACACCCCGGTTCATGGTGTCCGGCACCGGCCCGTACCTGACCGACGCCGACGGGCGGGAGTACGTGGACCTGGTCTGCTCCTGGGGACCGATGATCCTCGGGCACTCCCACCCCGAGGTCATCGCCGCCGTACAGGAGGCCGTCGCACGCGGTACGTCCTTCGGCACGCCCGGTGAGGGCGAGGTCGCCCTCGCCGAGGAGATCGTCGCCCGGGTCGAGCCGGTCGAGCAGGTGCGGCTCGTCTCCAGTGGGACCGAGGCCACCATGTCCGCCATCCGGCTCGCCCGCGGGTTCACGCGGCGGTCGAAGGTGATCAAGTTCGCCGGGTGCTACCACGGACACGTCGACTCGCTGCTCGCCGCCGCGGGCTCCGGCGTCGCCACCTTCGCGCTGCCCGACACGCCCGGCGTCACCGGCGCCCAGGCCGGCGACACGATCGTGCTGCCGTACAACGACCTGGAGGCCGTGCACGCGGCCTTCCACGCCCACCCCGGCGAGATCGCCTGCGTGATCACGGAGGCCTCGCCCGGCAACATGGGCGTCGTACCGCCCGCGCCCGGGTTCAACCAGGGCCTGAAGGACGCGTGCGCGCAGAACGGGGCCCTGTACGTCTCCGACGAGGTGATGACCGGGTTCCGTACCAGCCGCGCCGGCTGGTACGGCATCGACGGGGTCAGGCCGGACCTCATGACCTTCGGCAAGGTCATGGGCGGCGGCTTCCCGGCCGCGGCCTTCGGCGGACGCGCCGACGTCATGGCGCACCTCGCCCCCGCCGGGCCCGTCTACCAGGCCGGCACCCTCTCCGGGAACCCGATCGCCACCGCCGCGGGCCTGGCCCAGCTGCGGCTGCTCGACGAGGCGGCGTACGACACCGTCGACGCCGTGTCCGCTCAGATCCAGGCGCTGGTCACCGAGGCGCTCGGCAAGGAGGGCGTGGCCCACCGCCTGCAGTCCGCCTCCAACATGTTCTCCGTCTTCTTCACCGACCGCGCCGTGCGGAACTACGAAGACGCCAAGGCGCAGGAGTCCTTCCGCTTCACCGCCTTCTTCCACTCGTTGCTGGCGAACGGCGTCTACCTGCCGCCGTCGTCCTTCGAGTCCTGGTTCGTGTCCACGGCCCATGACGAGCGGGCCATCCAGCGGATCGCCGACGCCCTTCCGGCGGCGGCCCGAGCGGCGGCGGAGGCCACCCCGGCATGAGCGACAACACCAACGGCAACGGCAGCGCGAACGGCACGAGCGACCGCGACATCACCGTCGTCCACCTCATGCGGCACGGCGAGGTCGCCAACCCGACCGGTGTCCTCTACGGGCGGCTGCCCGGCTACCACCTCTCGGAGCTCGGCCGGCAGATGGCCGAGCGGGTCGCCGAGCACCTCGCCCCGCGCGATGTGACGCACGTCGTCGCCTCCCCGCTGGAGCGGGCACAGGAGACCGCGACCCCGATCGCGAAGGCGCACGGCCTGGACCTGGACACCGACGCGCGGCTCCTCGAGGCCGAGAACGTCTTCCAGGGCAAGACCTTCGGCGTGGGCGACGGCGCGCTGCGCCGGCCGGAGAACTGGAAGCACCTGGTCAACCCCTTCAAGCCGTCGTGGGGGGAGCCGTACGTCGACCAGGTCGTGCGGATGATGGGCGCGCTGAACGCGGCCAAGGACCGGGCGCGCGGGCACGAGGCGGTGCTGGTCAGCCATCAGCTGCCGATCTGGATCGTGCGCTCCTACGTCGAGCGGCGGCGGCTGTGGCACGACCCGCGCAAGCGGCAGTGCACGCTCGCGTCCCTGACGACTTTCACATTCCAGGGCGACAGGATCGTCTCCGTCGGCTACAGCGAGCCCGCCCGCGACCTCGTCCCGGCCCATCTGCTGGCCGGCGCGAAGCCGGTGAAGGGTCAGGGCAAGGCCTTCGGTGCCTGACCCTGTTACGAGAGTGCACTAAGACGCTTTTGCCGGGAATTCTGAGAATTATCTGAGAAGTAGCGGAACCTCCCCCTTCGTCACGCCCTCTGAGTGGGTGACCACCAGCAGGACGTGACGAATCGGGGTTCTCATGCGCACTCTTTCCCGACGGGGAATACTCGGCCTCGGCGCGGGCGCCGCTGCCGCCGCCTCACTCGCGGGCTGCGGGACGCTCAGCGCGTCAGACGGCGGCGGCCATGATTCCGGTTCCGGTTCCGGTTCGGGTCACGGCAAGGGGCGTTCCCGCGGTCACGGCGGCAGCAGTGCGCACCCGGCCCGCCCCCTCGGTGACGGCTCCACGTCCTTCACCGGCAAGCAGCCCCACCAGCCCGCCAAGCCCGAGCCGCTGGAGCCCGGCCAGACCCCGCCGCAGTTCGTGATCTTCTCCTGGGACGGGGCCGGCGAGGTCGGCAACGGTCTCTTCCCGCGCTTCCTGGACCTCGCCAAGGAGCACGGCGCGAGCATGACCTTCTTCCTCTCGGGGCTGTATCTGCTGCCCGAGTCGAAGAAGCGGCTGTACGACCCGCCGAACAACCCGCGCGGCGCCTCCGACATCGGCTACCTCAGCGACGACCACGTCAAGGCGACGCTCACCAACGTCCGCCGCGCCTGGCTCGAGGGCCACGAGATCGGCACCCACTTCAACGGGCACTTCTGCGGGGACGGCTACGGCTCGGTCGGCCACTGGACCCCGCGGCAGTGGAAGAGCGAGATCGAGCAGGCGAAGTCCTTCGTGAAGGAGTGGCGCACGAACACCGGCTGGAAGCACCTGCCGTCGCTGCCCTTCGACTACGAGAAGGAGCTCGTCGGCGGCCGTACGCCCTGTCTGCTCGGCCAGAACAACCTGCTGCCCACCGCCCGTGAGCTCGGCTGGCGCTACGACGCCTCCTCGCCCGGCGGCCGGCAGGTGTGGCCCGGCAAACGCATGGGGATCTGGGACCTGCCGCTGCAGCAGATACCTTTCCCCGGGCATTCGTTCGAGGTCCTCTCGATGGACTACAACATGCTCGCCAACCAGTCGATCAACTCCACCAAGGCCCCCGCCTACAACTACCCGCGCTGGCGGCAGCAGTCCGCCCAGGCCTACATATCCGGCTTCCGGCGGGCATACGAGACAAACCGGGCACCCTTGTTCATCGGCAACCACTTCGAGCAGTGGAACGGCGGCATCTACATGGATGCCGTGGCGGAGGCCTTCAAGCACATGGCCCGGGAGAAGGAGAAGGGCGGGGACGTACGGCTGGTCTCCTTCCGGCAGTTCGTGGACTGGATGGACGTACAGAAGCCGGAGGTGCTCGCCAAGCTGCGTACGCTGGAGGTCGGGCAGCGGCCGGCGGGCGGCTGGAAGGGCTTCCTGGGGGACTCCAAGGCCGCGGCGGCCTCCTAGAACCGCGCCTGAAATGCGGGTTTCCGCCCGCAAGGGGGGTGCGCGAGAGCCACAGAACGGGCATGCGAAACTTTTCACATGAGTATCCGTAGCCGCGCCCTGCTCGCCGCCACGGCCGCCGCAGCGGCTCTGACCCTGTCCGCGTGCGGCTCCGGCGGGACCTCCGGCGGAGGCGGCAACACCAACTTCGTCACCGGCAACAACGGCATCGACACGGTTCCCCAGGGCAAGCGGGTCGCCGCCCCCGACCTGTCCGGCAAGACGGTCGACGGAAAGAACCTCGACGTCGCGGACTACAAGGGCAAGGTCGTCGTCATCAACGTCTGGGGCTCCTGGTGCCCGCCCTGCCGGGCGGAGGCGCAGTACTTCGCCAAGGTCTCCAAGGAGTACCAGGACAAGGGCGTGCAGTTCGTCGGACTCAACACCCGGGACACCAGCACCACTCCCGCGCTCGCCTTCGAGAAGGATCACGGGATCACCTTCCCGAGCCTCTACGACCCGACCGGCAAGCTGATGCTGCGCTTCAAAAAGGGCACGCTCAACCCGCAGCTGATTCCCTCCACCCTGATCCTCGACCGGGACGGGAAGGTCGCCGCGCGGGCGTTGCAGGCGCTCAGCGAGGAGAGCCTGCTGAAGATGCTCAAGCCGGTCCTCGCGGAGAAGTGACGTGAGTGCGTTTGTGACGCTCGCCGCTGCGACGGGACCCAATCAGACCGTCCTCAACGGCGCCCTGCTGGTGGCCCTGCCCATCGCCCTGCTCGGTGGTCTGGTCTCCTTCTTCTCCCCGTGCGTGCTGCCGCTCGTCCCCGGCTACCTCTCCTACGTCACCGGGGTGGCCGGCACCGACCTGGCCGATGCCCGACGGGGACGGATGATCACCGGTGCCTCCCTGTTCGTCCTGGGCTTCACCGCGGTGTTCGTCTCGGGCGGGGCGCTGTTCGGGTACTTCGGCGCGACCCTTCAGGACCACGCGGGCGTCCTCAACAAGGTGCTCGGCGTGCTCATGATCCTCATGGGCGTGTTCTTCATGGGGCTGATGCCCTGGCTCACCCAGCGTGAGTTCCGCTTCCACCGGCGTCCGGCCACCGGACTGGTCGGAGCGCCCATCCTCGGTGCCCTGTTCGGCATCGGCTGGACGCCGTGCATCGGCCCGACCCTGGCCTCCGTCACCTACCTCTCCTTCCAGCAGGGCAGCGCCGGGCGCGGTGCCATACTGACGGTCGCCTACTGCCTGGGCCTCGGCATCCCCTTCGTCCTCACCGCTGTCGCCTTCCGCAAGGCCCTCGGCGCGTTCGACTGGGTCAAGCGCCACTATGTCTGGGTGATGCGCATCGGCGGCACGATGATGATCGTGACCGGTGTGCTGCTGCTGACCGGCGCGTGGGACCGTCTCGTGCAGGAGATGCAGACCTGGTCCGACGGCTTCACGGTGGGGATCTGACGCGATGAGCACGACTGAGAAGACCGGGCCCGACAACGCCCCGGGCGGAGCCGAGGAGCAGGACCTGGGGGCGGCCGGCTCCCAGCTGTCCACCGCCCCGCGGGAAGAGGCGGTGAGCCTGCCCTCGCTCGGCGTCATCGGCTGGGTCCGCTGGTTCTGGCGCCAGCTCACCTCGATGCGGGTGGCGCTGCTGCTGCTCCTGCTGCTGTCGCTCGGCGCGATCCCCGGCTCGCTGATCCCGCAGACCGGCATCGACGCCGCCAAGGTCGCCGACTTCCGCAAGACCCACACCGCGCTCGCGCCGATCTACGACAAGCTCGGCCTGTTCAACGTCTACAGCTCGGTGTGGTTCTCCGCGATCTACATCCTGCTGTTCGTCTCCCTCATCGGCTGCATCGTGCCCCGCACCTGGCAGTTCGTGGGCCAGCTGCGAGGCCGTCCCCCGGGCGCCCCCAAGCGGCTGACCCGGCTGCCCGCCTACACCACCTGGCGCACCGAGGCCGACCCCGAGCAGGTCCACGAGACCGCGCTCGCCCTGCTGAGGAAGCGCCGCTTCCGCGCCCATGTCACCGGCGGCTCGGTCGCCGCCGAGAAGGGCTACGTCCGTGAGCTGGGCAACCTGGTCTTCCACATCGCGCTGATCGTGCTGCTGACCGCCTTCGCCTCGGGCCAGCTGTACAAGTCGGACGGCACCAAGCTGGTCGTCGAGGGCGACGGGTTCTCCAACGCGATCCCGATATACGACGACTTCAAGTCCGGCAGCCTCTTCAAGAGCGACGACCTGGTCCCGTTCAGCTTCGACCTGAAGGACTTCAGGGGCACCTACGAGGCCAGCGGCCCCAACCGGGGCACCCCGCGCACCTTCCAGGCGAGGATCACCTACAGCGAGGGCGCGTACGGCAAGAAGCAGTCGACCACCGTCAAGGTCAACGAGCCGCTGAAGATCGACGACTCCAAGGTCTACCTCGTCAGCCACGGCTACGCGCCCGTGATCACCGTCCGCGACGCCAGGGGCGAGATCGTCTACCGCGACGCCGTACCGCTGCTGCCGCTCGACGGGAACGTCACCTCGCAGGGCGTGGTCAAGGTCATGGACGGCTACAAGAACGCCGAGGGCGTCAGCGAGCAGCTCGGCGTCCAGGCCTTCTTCGTGCCGACCTACGGCGGGGGCGCCTCGGTGCTCTCGCAGTTCCCGGCGCTGCTGAACCCGGTGCTGAACCTGACGCCGTACTACGGCGACCTCGGTGTGAACTCGGGCGTCCCGCAGAGCGTGTACCAGCTCGACAAGACCCATATGAAGGGGTTCAAGGACGCCAAGGGCAAGCAGCTGAGGGACAACCTGAAGCCCGGGCAGACCATGCGGCTCCCGAACGGAGCCGGCTCGATCACCTTCGAGAAGGACGTCAAGGAGTGGGCCGGCTTCGAGATCGTCCAGGAGCCCGGCAGCGGCTGGGCGCTCGGCGGTGCCGTGGCCGCGATCTTCGGCCTCGCCGCGTCCCTGTTCATCCAGCGCCGCCGCGTCTGGGTGCGCGCGGTACGCGGCGCCGACGGCGTCACGGTCGTCGAGATGGCGGGCCTCGGCCGCAGCGAGTCCGCCAAGGTGCCCGAGGAACTGGGCGAGCTCGCCGGGATCCTCTACGACACGGCGCCGGGGGCACCCGACCCCGACGACGACCCTTCACCGACCCCCGACCCCGAAGTCGTACCTGCCGAAGGGGCTGAGCAGCAGTGACTCTCGCCGCCGCAACCGATCTCGCCGCCGCGACCAACGAACATCTCGCGAGCGTCAGCAACACGCTGATCTACTCGTCGATGGCCGTCTACACCCTGGCCTTCTTCGCGTACATCGCCGAATGGCTCTTCGGCAGCCGCAGCAAGGTGGGCCGTACGGCCGCCGCGCTGACCGCCGACGCCGGGAAGAAGGCGGCCGGGCCGGCCGTCACCGTGCAGCAGGCCGGGGGGACGGCCGTGCTGGAGCGGCCCAAGGTCGTGGTGCGCTCCACGTCCGGTGCCCGGGACGTGCCGGACGGGCCCGGCGCGCACGGCGGCGACGAGCAGGGCGACCTCTACGGCCGGATCGCCGTGTCCCTCACCGTGCTCGCCTTCCTCGTGGAGCTGGGCGGCGTCGCCACCCGCGCGGCCTCCGTGGAGCGGGCGCCGTGGGGCAACATGTACGAGTTCAACATCACCTTCTCCACGGTCGCGGTCGGCGTGTACCTCGGGCTGCTGGCGCTGAAGAAGAACGTCCGCTGGCTCGGCCTGTTCCTGGTCACCTCGGTCCTGCTCGACCTGGGCCTCGCGGTCACCGTCCTCTACACCGCCAGTGACCAGCTGGTCCCCGCCCTGCACTCGTACTGGCTGTACATCCACGTCTCCACCGCGATCTTCTGCGGCGCGGTGTTCTACGTCGGCGCGGTCGCCACGATCCTGTACCTCTTCAAGGACTCGTACGAGAACAAGCTCCTCGCCGGCGGCAAGCCCGGCTCCTTCGCGACCTCGGTCCTGGAGCGGCTGCCCGCCTCCGCCTCGCTGGACAAGTTCGCCTACCGGGTCAACGCGGCCGTCTTCCCGCTGTGGACGTTCACGATCATCGCGGGCGCCATCTGGGCGGGCGACGCCTGGGGCCGGTACTGGAACTGGGACCCCAAGGAGACCTGGTCCTTCATCACCTGGATCGCCTACGCCTGCTACCTGCACGCCCGCGCCACCGCCGGCTGGAAGGGCCGCAAGGCCGCCTACCTGGCGATGCTCGCCTTCGGCTGCTGGCTGTTCAACTACTACGGCGTCAACATCTTCGTCAGCGGCAAGCACTCCTACGCGGGCGTGTAAGTCCCCGCGCCGAAAGGCCGGTTCCTGTGACGCGGGTCACAGGAACCGGCCTTCGTCGTACGGACAGGGAAGAGGGCGTGGATACGAATCTGCGGAAACGCATCCGCGTGGGGGATCACGACGCCTTCGGCGAACTCTTCGACGCGTACGCACGCTCCGTCTACAACCACGCCTTCCGGCTCACGGGCGAGTGGGCGATCGCCGAGGACGTCGTCTCGCTGACCTTCCTGGACGCCTGGCGGCTGCGGGGCAAGGTCGACGAGGAGGGCGGCTCGCTGCGCCCGTGGCTGCTCGGCATCGCGACGAACGTCACGCGCAACACCCGCCGCGCCGCCCGAAGACACACCGCAGCCGTCGCCCGACTGCCCCGCGAGGAACCGGTGCGCGACTTCGCCGACGAGGTCGCCGGACGCATGGACGACACCGCCCAACTGGCCCTCGTGCGCACCGCCCTGGCGAAACTGCGGCGGCCCGAGCGGGAGGTGCTGGCGCTGTGCGTCTGGTCCGGGCTGGACTACCAGGCCGCCGCCGAGGCGCTCGGGGTGCCGGTCGGAACCGTGCGGTCGAGGCTCTCGCGTGCCAGGGCAAAGCTCGCAAAACATATGGAACCGCCCCTGGCGCGCGGACAGATGAGAGGTGACCGCGCCACCGCGGTCGGGCCCCAGAAGGAGGGAAACCGATGAACCAGCTTCCGGAGCAGGACCTTCCGCCGGGCCGTCACCGACTCCTCAAGGAGCATCTGATGACCGAGATCCGGCGCACCGACGAAGCCCCCGCACCGACCAGGCGGAAGTGGCTGCGCCCCGCGCTCGCCGCGGCGGCCGTGGCGACGGCGGCGGCCGTCACCCTCGTCGTCCTGCCGTCCTCCGGCGGCACCGACGCGAGCGCCCAGCCGCCCAGCAGGGCGACGGTCGCCCTGCTTGAGGACATCGCGCTGGCCGCCGAGCACGAGGACTCCTACGGAAAGATCCGCGACGACCAGTTCGTGTACGTGGACAGCAAGGTGTCCTACTCGATGTCCGGCGAGGGCATGAAGACGAAGATCCCCCCGCTGCACCGGCAGGAGATCTGGTCCTCGGTCGACGGTCTGCACGCCGGGCTGAAACGGGAGGCCGGCCAGCAGCCCATGGTCCTGGAACCCGACGTCAAGCCCGGCGAGCGCGCCTGGGAGGTGTCGGCGGCCTACCGGAACGTGGAGACGCTGCCCACCGACGCCGACGCGATGTACGCCTGGCTGCGCAGGACCGCGCCGAAGTACAGCGGCCAGGAGCCGAACCAGGCCATGTTCGTGCTGGTGGCCGACCTGATCCGGGACGCGATCGTGCCCCCGAAGCAGAGCGCCGCGCTGTACCGGGCCGTGGCCCGCATCCCCGGCGTGACGGTCGTCGAGAACGCCGTCGACGCCGCCGGACGGCACGGCGTCGCGATCGCCCGCAAGGACCCCGACAACCCCAGCCGGGACGAGTGGATCTTCGACAAGAAGACCCACCAGTTCCTCGGCGAGCGCGAGGTGGCCACCGAGGACTACTCGGACGTGAAGGAGGGCACGGTCACCAGCAACACCGCCGTCCTGCGCCGGGCGGTCGTCGACAAGGCGGGCCAGCGCCCGTAACCGCGTGCACAACCCCGGGCCAAGGGTCAGGCTGGTGTCATGACCGGTTCCATCGAACAGGGCACCAGCCAGACCCACGGGAACACGCACATCCTCCACTTCCTGGTGCGGCTCCCCAGGCCCGTGGAGAAGGTCTGGCCGGTCCTGGCCACCCCGGAGGGCCTCGCGGGCTGGTTCACGGACGTCGACGTGCTGGAGCCACGCCTCGGCGGGACCGTCGCGCTGCGCGGGCTGGGCGCCGGGGAGGTCACCGCGTGGGACGTGGACCGGGTCGCCGAGTACACCGTGGCGGGCGGCGGCCGGCTCCGCTTCCATCTGGAGCGGGACGGGGAGACGGGTACCGCGCTGCGGTTCACCCACGAGTTCCAGGGCGAGGGGGAGACCGAGCCGGGCTGGCGGGCCCGTTTCGAACGCCTGATCGAAAAAGTCGAGGGGGTTTCCTAGGGCAACCTCAGGACGGCGGCAGGCACTCCTTCCCCGGCGGCTTCCCCTCCGGCCAGGCGATCTTCACGAACCGCGAGCCGCCCTCCGGTACGAGCTCCACGATCGGTACGGCCTTGTCGTAGGGGTTGCCGTGCGCGTCCAGGCAGATCCATCCGCCGGCCCCGCTCAGCCGCAGCGCCCCCTGCACCTGGGTCCACTCGTGGCCCACCTGCGCCGGTGAAGGCGTCACCTTGCCGCCGTGGGTGGCCATGCGGATGCCGCGCACGGCCAGCCGCATGGCGTCGTATCCGGTGATCAGCTGCCCGTCGTCCAGGCCCACGGAGCCGATGGGACCCACCGGCTCCCGCTTGCCGTCGGCCACCAGCTGCTCCAGGTCCCGCGCGTCCTTCGCCGAGCCCCCGGTGGCCGTCGCGGGGGCCGTGGCCCAGGCGTCCGGATGGGCGAGGGAGGTGTAGCGCACGGAGAGGTTGTGCTCCAGGGCGCCGTGGTCCAGCTTCTTGTCGCCGGTCAGGTACGAGCCCTCGTCGCCGGTGAGCAGCGTGAACTTCCGGTCCTCGCAGCCGCGTTCGCCGAGCGCGTTGATGAACTGCCGCAACTGGGTGTGCCGGCCCGCGAACAGGATGGTGTCCGTCGACTTCGGGGTGGAGCACAGGATCTGGGTGATCTCCCAGAACGTGTTGGCGGTGGTGCCCTCCTTGCTGCGGTCGGCGGGCGGGTAGAACGGCCGAGGCTCGAACCGGGAGCCCTTGAGCAGGACGGTGAAGGCGCTCTGCAGCGTCCGCGTGTACGGATCCCCGGGCTTGTCGTACACCAGCAGCGCCTTGCCCGCGCTGACCTTCGCGAAGGAGGCGAGCGCGCGGGCCTCGTCGGTGTTGGTCGGCGAGACCCGGGCCAGCCCCGGGAAGGGGTCCTCGCCGCCCTGCCCGTTGGCCAGGTCGTCGGCGGTGATGGAGGAGCCGACCACCGGGATCCCGCGCCGGGTCAGCTCCTCGACGGCCTTCTTGTTGTTGTCGGTGCTCTGCCCGATCCCGACGACCGCCCGCAGCCGGTCGGCGGTCTTCGTCATCCGGGCCAGCTGCTCCACCGTCCGCTGCCAGTGGTCGCCGGTGATCCCGGAGTTGGCCAGTACCAGCCGGATCGCCGGGGCCTCGCCGTTGGAGTCGTGGTTGGCCCGGTACTGGGCCAGATAGGCGCCCTGGAGCTGGTGCTCGATGTCGGTCAGGTTAGAGGCGGCGGTCGTGGTGAACGGCAGCATCACGGCCACGGTCACATAGCCGCCGGGCTTCAGCCGCCCGTTCTCCCGCTCGATCGCCTTCACCACCTCCCGGAACCGGGGCCGGCCGAAGTCGTACGCGGTGCTCGTCACGCCCACGCACTCGTCGCTGCCCTCCGGCCGCGCCACCCCCGGCGCGCAGGACCGGTCGTCGTGCGCCAGCGTCCGCACCGCGAAGACCAGGCCCACCAGCAGGGCCGCCGTGACCAGCAGCGCCAGATAGCGGCGCAGGGGGATCTCCCAGACGCCCTCGCGCACCCACGTGCCCACGCCTCTGCGCGCCATCACGCCTCCCCGCTGTGGTCGTCCTCGTCGTCCCCGTCGTCCGCGTCGCCCGGGGCGTCCAGCGGGCGCCCGGCGAGCGCGGCGGCCGGCCAGTCCCGGGAGGCCCGCCACAGCAGCGCGTTGCCCGCGGGCCGCAGGTTGGACAGCTGCTCCAGCTCGAACCGCAGCCGGTCGCAGACCTTGGGGTCGGGCAGCACCAGCGGGTCGGTCAGCTGCCAGACGGCGTGCAGCAGCCGCCGTACCCGCAGGTGCAGTACGGCGTCCACGCCCTCCGGCACCGCCGTCCCGGCGTCCGTGCGCCCCAGCGCCACGGCGGCCCGCCGGTCGCCCCGGCCGGTGAAGTCCCGGCCCTCGGCGTCGTGCGCGTGGAAGTAGGGCGCCGAGGCGACGAAGCGGAGGGTGTCCAGCCAGTCGCGGGTGCCGGCGGTGGGGAAGGTGTCGCGCAGATGGGCGACCGCCGAGTCCGCCGAGCCCAGGGCCAGTTCGTGGTACAGCCGGTACCGGGCGCGGGCCGGGTCCTCGGCGGCCTCCCGCGCGTAGTGCGCGATCAGCGTCTCGTGCGCCGTGCGCCACCCGCCGTGGTCGGCGTCCCGCAGATGCAGCCGGAGCAGCAGCAAGGTCCGTACGAAGGGGTCGCCGACGAAGTGCCCGGGCGCGCCCGGCAGCCCTTCCTGGGCGAGCCGGGTCTGCAGCGCCCGTATGTCCGCCGGGCCGAAGTCGTCCGGGAGCAGCGCGGTGGCGAGCGCGCGGGCCGAGTCGTGGTCGTGGGCGGCGGCCAGCACGGTCAGCTCGTCCAGCCGGTCGGCGGGCACCAGCCGGTCGAGGAGTTCACGGTAGGCGGGCGCGCCGTCCCGGTCCTCGTGCAGCCGCACCTCGGCGGTGAGCAGCTCACCGAGGGACGTGGCCCCGGGGAGGTGCTGCGCGGCCGACTCGGCGAGCAGGACGATGCCCAGCGGGTTGCCGCCGGTCAACCGGTGTGTCGCGTGCGGCAGTTGGGGCGGCACCGGTGTCTCTTCGCAGACCGCGCCCACGATGTGCAGGGTGTCGTCGGGGGTGAGCGGAGGCAGCGACACCAGCAGCGCCCGGGAGGACGGCACGGCGGCCTCCGGCGTCCAGTCGCTGCGCCGGGCCACCTCGGGCAGGGTGCGGCGGGCGGCGTTGCGCAGTGCCGTCCGCCCGTCGCCGCGCAGGGCGCCGACGACCACGACCTGGTCGGTGACGCCCTCGGCCCGGTCCCGCAGCACGGCCTCGACCAGCCCGGGCCCGGGCGCGGTCTGCGCGTTGTCGATGAGCAGCAGCGGCCGTCCCAGCCGCTGCATGCGCGGCAGCACTCCCGCGTACGCCTCGGTCAGGTCGGTGAGCAGGGCCCGTACGAGATACCGCTCGGCGTGCTCCCGGGAGGTGCCGCCCGCCCGGAAGTGCCCCGACAGCAGCATCAGCCCGCGCTGGGCGTGCCCGCCCGCGTTCGGGTACGTGCGGTACCACACGGACGCCTTCTGGTGCCGCCGGTGCGAGAACCCCTCCGCGACCGACTCCAGGGTGGCCTCGATCGCTCCCGAGAGCAGCGGCCCGGTGCCGGTCGCGGCGGCCACCACCTTCGCCGCCACCTTCCCGGCCCACCGTCCGGCGAAGCCGCTGATCCACGAGCCGCTCTCGTTCAGCAGCAGGATCCGCTCGACCTCCCGCCGGATGCGCTCGGAGTCGGCGTCGCCCCAGCCGCTCGCGGCCACCGCGACCAGCCCCGACATCAGCCGCGGGAACTGGATCCGCCCCGCGCCGGTCACCGGCTCCGCGAGCTGCTCGGCGACCACCAGCAGCCCCTGCGCCACCGGCGACCAGGACTCGGCGGGCCGGTCCGCGGGCGGCGCCGCGAACTGCGCGTCGGCGCAGTCGATCAGTGCGACCGGCGTGTGCCCCTTGTACGCCTCCCGCAACTCGCCGAGCAGCGCGCTCTTGCCCAGCCCCCGTGCCCCCGTGAGCAGGACGAGGGGCAGCTCCTTCGGGTGCTCGACCGGATGCGCGCGGTGCTGGTACGGGCGCAGCCCCACCAGCCGCGGAGCGAGCCCGGCCGGGTCCGTGTCGAACAGGGCCCCACGCCCGTGCAGACGTCTGTGCACCGCATCCCCCCTCGAACTCCAGTGTAGGAAGGGGTAGTTGCGTCCGGCTAGATCGCGTGATGTCCGTTGGGTTACGAATTCGCCGGAGCGTCAGCCGACGGTGATCGAGTCCAGTTTCTCCCGCAGATAAACATGCGAGTCGACCGGCTCGTACGCCACCCGGCCCACCGGCGCCGGCACGGACTCGACGAGCGTCCCCGGGGTGCACTCGCCGAAGTACACCAGCGACATCAGCTCCTCGGCGGGCGCGTCCGAGGGCGGCGGCAGCACCCGGTGCCGCCCCGACCGCCATCGGTCGCCGGTCCAACGGGCCAGGAGGTCACCGACGTTGATGGTGAAGGCCGCCGGATCGTAGGGCGCGTCCTCCCAGCCGCCCTCGTCCGTGTACACCTGGAGACCGCCCTTGCCCGCCTGCCGGTCCAGGATGGTGACCGTCCCGAAGTCGGTGTGCGGCCCGATCCGGAACTGGCCCGGCCGGGGCTCGCCGATCACCTCGGTCCCCGGGTACCAGTTGATGTTGAAGCCGTACGTCGGACGGTCCATGTGCCGGCTGAAGAAGTCGGGTTCGAGCCCGAGGGCGTGACCGAGCAGGGACAGCAGCCGCTTCTCCAGCGCGGCCATCCCCGCCAGGTACTCCTCGCACAGCGGCCGGAGCTCGGGCACCTCGGCGGGCCACACGTTCGGCGCGTACCACTCGGCGTTGACGACCGGGTCCTCGAAGGGCTCGTGCGTCGCGAAGGTCAGTGACTCCTTGAGGTCGGGCGGGGTCCGCGTCCCCTCCGCGTACCCGTTGGCCTCCGCCCCGGGGCCGAGCCAGCCGCGCCCGCCGACCTTCGCCTCGTACGCCTCCTTGACCTCGACGGGGAGCGTGAAGAACGCGCGCGCGGCCGTCCGGATCCGCGCCCGCAGGCCTGGGTCCACGCCGTGCCCGGTGACCAGCAGGAATCCGGCGCTCTGGAGGGCCTCGTCGACGGTGCGGGCGATCCGTGCGCGGTCGTCCGGGCCGCCGTCCGCCCACGGCCGCAGATCGATGGTGGGGATACGGGGTTCAGTCACTGCCGGTGTCCGCACTGCCGATGTCCTCATTCCACAGAGCCGGGTTCTTCTCGATGAACTCGCGCATCAGCGCGGTGCACTCGGGGTCGTCGAGGAGGACCACCTGCACCCCGTTCCCGGCGAGCCAGTCGTGCCCGCCGTGGAAGGTGACCGCCTCGCCGATCACCACCCGCGAGATGCCGAACTGCCGCACCAGGCCGGAGCAGTACCAGCAAGGGGACAGGGTGGTCACCATCGTGGTGCCCCGGTACGTCCGCTGCCGTCCCGCCGCGCGGAAGGCGGCCGTCTCCGCGTGCATGGAGGGGTCGTCGTCCTGGACACGGCGGTTGTGGCCGCGGCCGAGGAGGGTGCCGTCGGGGCCGTAGAGCGCGGCACCGATCGGGATGCCACCCTCGGCGAGGCCGGCGCGGGCCTCGGCGACGGCGGCGGCGAGCCAGGTGCGTGCCTGTGCCTGATCCATGTCCCTACTCTCCCCCTCTGCACCCCGGCTCGATCACAGCGCGGGGAAGGAACGCGGCTGACCTGGACGTGGCCCGGGCCCGGCGCCCCGGCTGAGCCCCCATGATCTCGACGATCCTCCGCACCGCGTCGATGACCGGCTGGCCGACTACCCCGACCATCGCGGCGATGGTGTCGCGCAGCAGGGGTGACGCGTCACACCGGAGCGTAAGATTTCCGTCGAACACCCGGTAAGTGATCCGCCCCGGCGAGGAGGACGACATGGCCACCGGTCATCGGGCCGCCCCCGAGCACACCCACCCCGAGGACGTCCCCGTCCTCACCGCGCTGGCCGCGCTCGCCGACCCCGTACGCGCCGCGCTGGTCAGGGAGTTGGCCGGGTCCGCCGAGTGGGCCCGCAGCTGCGGCGGCTTCGACGTACCGGTCGGCAAGGCGGCCCTCAGCCACCACTTCGCGGTGCTGCGCGGGGCGGGCCTGGTGGAGCAGCGCGACGAGGGCCCCAGGCGGGTCAACCGGCTGCGGCGGCCGGAGTTCGACGCCCGCTTCCCGGGGCTGCTGGACCTGGTGCTCAGGGGCGACTGAGACGGCGGCTCAGGACGGTTCCTGTGCCGGCCGACCCGCGGGGCGTACGAGGATCTTGGGGCGCCGGCGCTGTTCCCAGTAGTGGCTCAGGCTGGGGGTCGGCACCCGGGGGTACAGGCGGCCGTAGCGGGCGTAGTTGTTGCGGACCGTGGTGAGCCCGTTGTCGGTGGGCACGGCGTACGTCTGGTCGCCGCGCTGGACCACGGTGGCATGCTGGCGGATCTGAAGTGCGGTGAGGTCCTCGGCGGAGGCGTAACGGGTCGTGCTGGACAGGGCGATGCCGTCGGGTCCGGTGTTGGCCAGGGCGACCATGAGGCGCCACTGCCGGACGTTCATGGCCTCCGAGAGGAATCTGCTCAGGGCCTTGGCGGCGGTCGGCGCCGCGCCCTCGATCAGCGTCTCCAGCCGGGTGCGGCGACCGCGGGCGCGGGCGGCGGCCGAGGCGGTCTGCGCGAAGGCCTCGTCGACCTTCATCCGCGCGTGGTCGCGCAACAGCTCGCGGTAGGCGTCGAGTTCGGCGTTGACGAGGCGGCAGGCCACGCGCGTCGGCCGCTGCAGCAGCGACGCGATGTGCTGGAGCAGCGCGTCGTCGGCGTCGATGACGGCGGGTGTGTGTTCCCGGTGCGCCCGCCGGAAGACGACCCGCAGCTGCTCGGCCAGCTCGGTCTGGCGCGCGACGGCCTCGGGGTGCCGGAGCAGCGCACGGTCGATGACGGCGGGGGAGACGCCGAAGACGCGCGCCAGGTTCATGCGCACGGTCCCGTCGTCCCGCACCGGGAGCAGGGCGTACCGCTCGATGTTGGTGTAGCTGCTGCGGCTTATGCCGACCTGTGCCGCCGCCTCGGCGATGGTCAGGCCGCTCTGGCAGCGCAGCCCGTGGATGTCGGCCAGGGCGCGCTTGGTGCGCAGTTCGCGGGCCGGGACGTCGAAGAGGTCGCTGATCTGCGCGATGCGCTTGGGATCCGGCTTGGAGGTGTTGTTCTCGTAGGCCAGGACGCGGCTCTTGGAGGTGCCCAGGAGCCGGGCCACGGCCTCCGCGCTGAGGAGCCTGCCGTCGACCGGGCGGGTCAGGCGGACCAGCCGCAGGGCGGCGCCGTCGAAGTTCGCCGTGCCACGAGCCATTGCCGCCGACTCCTCTCGTCAGCCCGTTAGCCGTTCAACTAACCCTGCTAATCTCCGGCGGTACCGTTCAGGTCCATCTTCGCGTAAGGCGATTCATCCTGGAGAGTGCTTAGGGAACTTTTTGCAGCTCAATCCCTGTACAGTGGTACCGCTTAGAACTGTTTTGGGTTCCCGGACCGCGCCACAGCCGCGAGGATTAGCGCGCAAGCGGGGGTGGGTTTCTCGGGGGATGCCTACAGTGGGGAATGTCCCGGAGCGTGCTGCTCCGCTACGACTTACCGAAAAAGCGACCGTGGGCCCGTGTCCGGCTGGACCTGAGCACGGGCCCACGTACCGGCTATTCGGTAACTGACGGCGGGTGAGGTGCCAGCCTCATCCGCCGTTGTCGTACAGGTCGAGCATCAGCCGGACGAGCCAGTACAGGCACTCTCCGACCACGCGCACCCGACGTCTGCGCGACGCGTCACCGAGGTCCGGCTCTGGGCCGCCGCGCGCGGAACCGGCGCTCTCCCGAAAAGGGGGGACGGCGTCGTCCCGGTCGCTCGGCTGGTCAGAGCTAGCCACGGACCTGCTCCTCTCTGTTGTGTAACCGGGCCTGTCGAACCCGTACGGCGCCCACAGGCACCGGCACAGAGAAGAGCTAGGGAGGAGACTACCGGGTGTCGGGCGCGGAACCCGTATCACTCATGTGGGTCAATTGGACGTTGTCGCGGGCCATGTGGCCGTATCTCGACGGTGCGTCCCAAGTGTTCGAATAGATGAGTCGACATTCTTGTGCACCCGCCAGCTGACGCCTTGTATGTAAAGGGTGTGTTCGAATCACTCCCTTGAATACGAAGGTGGTTGTTACCATCGGGTAGCTCGAAAAAAGTTGTGCAACTTCCTTTGGTAACCGGCCCCTTGAATGTCGCTTCTCGTCGCCGATGTACCATCACCCGCTCACACGGCGATGGCCCCGCGTCAGTCCTCGGACCGCCGGGGCTCGTCCTTGCCGAGGGACTTCAGGAAGTCCGGGTTGTCGTCGGGGGCGACCCACCGCGCCCGGGTGCCGCGCACCTTTCCGGCGACCAGCCAGGCGATCGGGCCGACCAGCACCTCGCCGAAGAGCAGGATGACGATCACCCAGGCCACCTTCGGCAGGGCGCGCACCTCCTCCTCGGGGGTGTTCAGGCAGTCCACGAAGGCGTAGATCCACAGCGCCAGGACCAGCAGAAACGGCAGATACCTCAGCATGGTGGTGCGATCTCCATAACGAGCGGGAGGACCCCGGGGACCGGGCCAGCGTAGCGGCTGGCCCGGTACCGGGTCTCCGTCAGGAGGTGCCCCACTCCTGCTGCGCGCGCTTCGAGTCGCTGATCTTCTCGATGACCGGGTAGCTGCCCGGGGTGCTGGTCTTGGAGGTGATCACCTTGTTGGACGTCGCCACGTTGTAGATCGCGCTGCCGCCCAGGCTCCACTGCTGGACCTTGGAGGTGTTGCAGCGGTGCTGGGTGATGCGGGTGCCGGTCCTGGTGCTCTTGACGCCGAGGCACTTGCCGGACTTCTTGTTCTTGATGGTGTAGTAGCCGTGGGAGTTGCGCTTCAGGGTCCACTTCTGCGTGGCGTCCCGGTTGCACTTGGCGAGCCGGAGCTGGGCGTCCGTCCTGGTGCTGCCGTTCATCGACAGACAGCGGCCGGTGGGCCCCCAGACCTTCTCCAGGCGTACGTTCTCGTAGGCGGCGGCCTGACGGGCCGGGGCCCCGGTCGAGGCGGGCGCGGCGGTCGCGGGGGCGACGGTCGCGAAGGCGGCGCTGAAGGCACCGGCGACGACGAGGCCGCGGACGGCTGCGTGCATGATGGTTTCTCCTTGATCGGGAGGGGCGTTCGTGGTGGGCAGTTGGTCTCGTAGGTCCTGGGCGGCGGCCGGTCTGGCCGCGGCAGGCCTGACGGTCGGCGGGATACTGGTGGCGTACGAGGTGGCCTCGCCGGTCTTCGACCTGCGGCAGGGCCCGCTGGCGAAGGACCCGCAGTGCGCGCGGATCGCCGCCCGCTACCCGGACCGCCTGGCCGGCAGCGAGCGCGACCGGGTCACGTTCGACGGGCTCGCGGTATGGGGCCGCGGGGCGGTGGAGCTGCGGTGCGGCCTGAATCCGCCGCCCCCGTCGAAGGACCTGTGCGTCACCGTGAGTGGAGTGGACTGGGTGCTGGAGGAAGCCAGGTCGCGGAACGGGCGGAAGTACCTGATCACCTACGGCAGGCGCCCGGCCGTGGAGGTGTCGGTCTCGGACTCGGTACCGGAGACCGACGCCGTGCTCCTGGAGATGAGCCGACTGGTCGCGCCGGTGCGGCAGAACGCGAAGTGCATCGATGCGAACGGCAGTTGACCCGCACTTCTCTTCCTTCCCCCGTCGAGTGGCCGCGGCGGGCCCGTGTCGGCGCCCGGCCGGGATCGAACGTAGCCGCGACAGGGGAGGGTGCACGAGGTCCGAAAGGGAGGTGCCCCGAAGGGAACTGCCCTTTCGGGAGGGGGCGGTGGCGCCCCGGTGTCAGTGGGCCTTTTCGCTCAGCAGGGGGCGCGTGGCGTCGCGGACGCCGGCCTCGGTGAGCGGACCGACATAGCTGGCGGCGATCTTCCCGCTGCGGTCGATGAACAGCGTGTACGGCAGGACCTGCCGCAGATAGCGCTTGGGCAGGCGGCCGAGCTGCCGGCTGCCGGAATCGTGCAGGCTGGGATAGACCAGGCCGTGCTCGTGCTGGAACGCGCGGCCCTTGCCCCGCTCGGCGTCCGTGTCGACACCCAGCACCTGGACGCCCTTGTCCTTCAAGTGCTCCTGCGCCCGGGAGAGTTCGGGTGACTCGGCCCGGCAGGGGCCGCACCAGGAGGCCCAGACGTTGAGGACGACGACCTTGCCGCGGTAGTCGGCCAGGTGGACGGCCGCACCGTCGAGGGTGGTGCCGGTGAGGTCGGCCGCGGCGACACGGTCGGCGACCGGAACACGGGTCAGCAGCGAGGCGGGGGCGGTGCCGGCCTCCTGCTGGGGCGCACACCCGGCCATCGTGAGCAGCAACGCCAGTACTGGCAGCCGACGGTGACGTTTCATGGTCGACGAGTATCCCAGCCGGCCTCCCCCGCCCTGAGGGCCGATACCCCGGTTTGTTTTTGGCATGCTGCTGTCAGAGCGAGGTACTAGGTTGATCTCCGATCGCTGCCGCACCCAGGGCACGGGGCTCTGCTGGGAGGCCGGCCGGGATCAGGAAGGACTTGCCATGTCCGAAAGTGTGGCGTGTGCCTACCGGCGTACGGGTGTCGAACCGGTACGGGGAATCAACAAGATAAACCGCCTGACCGACCGTGAGAAGGAGGTTCTGCTTCTTCTCGGAACCGGGCTGGGCAACCGCCAGCTCGCGCGCGAACTGTCCATCGCCGAGCGCACGGTGAAGGCCCACATCGCGCGGATCGTGGAGAAACTCGACCAGGAGACGCGACTGCAGGCCGCCGTCCTGTCCGTGCTCGTCCACGACACCCTGTGCGACGACGCGCGGTGTGCGTGCCGGAACGAGCCCGAGTACGAACCGGCACGGCGGGTGGAGGTGTCCGCCCGGTGACCCTCTTCGGCAGCCGCTGACTCACACCGGCGCGGGCCCCGAGGCCCCCGGTGACCGGACCCGACCAGCCGGTGGCCGATACTGGGACACATGGCATACGACGATCTTCGCTCCCTGCTCAGGGCACTGGAGCGCGAAGGGGACCTCAAGCGCGTCAAGGCCGAGGTCGACCCGTATCTGGAGGTCGGGGAGATCGTCGACCGGGTGCAGAAGTCCGGCGGTCCCGCGCTGCTCTTCGAGAACGTGAAGGGCTCCTCCATGCCCCTCGCGATGAACGTCTTCGGCACCGACCGGCGGCTGCTGAAGGCGCTCGGCCTGAAGTCGTACGGCGAGATCAGCGACAAGATCGGCGGGCTGCTGCGCCCCGAGCTGCCGCACGGGTTCGTCGGTGTGCGCGAGGCCTTCGGCAAGCTCGGCGCGATGACGCACGTACCGCCGAAGAAGGTGAAGTCCGACCACGCGCCGGTGCAGGAGGTCGTCCTGCGCGGCGACGAGGTGGACCTCGACGCGCTGCCCGCCCTGTTCACCTGGCCCCAGGACGGCGGCTCCTTCTTCAACCTGGGGCTCACCCACACCAAGGACCCGGAGACGGGCATCCGCAACCTCGGGCTGTACCGCCTCCAGCGCCACGACCGGCGCACCATCGGCATGCACTGGCAGATCCACAAGGACAGCCGCAACCATTACCAGGTCGCGGCGCGCAGGGGCGAGCGCCTCCCGGTCGCCATCGCCTTCGGCTGCCCGCCCGCCGTCACCTACGCCTCCACCGCCCCCCTCCCCGGCGACATCGACGAGTACCTCTTCGCCGGGTTCATCGCGGGCAGGCGGATCGAGATGGTCGACTGCAAGACGGTCCCGCTCCAGGTCCCGGCCAACGCCGAGGTCGTACTGGAGGGCTGGCTGGAGCCGGGCGAGATGCTCCCCGAGGGCCCCTTCGGCGACCACACCGGCTTCTACACCCCGCAGGAGCCCTTCCCCGCGCTGAAGATCGACTGCGTGACGATGCGCCGCCGCCCCCTGCTGCAGTCGATCGTCGTGGGCCGGCCCCCGACCGAGGACGGCCCCCTGGGCCGCGCCACGGAGCGCTTCTTCCTCCCCCTGCTGAAGATCATCGTCCCGGACATCGTGGACTACCACCTGCCCGAGGCCGGCGGCTTCCACAACTGCGCGATCGTCTCGATCGACAAGAAGTACCCCAAGCACGCGCAGAAGGTGATGCACGCGATCTGGGGGGCACACATGATGTCGCTGACCAAGCTGATCGTGGTCGTCGACGCCGACTGCGACGTCCACGACCTCCACGAGGTCGCCTGGCGCGCCCTCGGCAACACGGACTACGCCCGCGACCTCACGGTGGTCGAGGGCCCCGTCGACCACCTCGACCACGCCTCCTACCAGCAGTTCTGGGGCGGCAAGGCGGGTATCGACGCGACGAAGAAGTGGCCCGAGGAGGGCTATACCCGGGACGGGGGCTGGCCGGACATGGTGTTGTCGGACCCGGAGACGGCGGCGAAGGTCGACCGCCGCTGGAAGGAGTACGGCCTGTGAGCACCGCCTCCGCGGCGATCCCCCAGCCGGGACGCACCAAGGCGTTCCTGCGCCTGGTGATGATCGAGCACTCCGTCTTCGCCCTGCCCTTCGCCTACATCGCCTCCCTCACCGCGATGTACCAGTGGGACAGGAACATCCACTGGGGCCGCCTGCTGCTGGTCACTATCTGCATGGTGGGCCTGCGGACCTTCGCGATGGCGGTCAACCGGATCATCGACCGCGAGATCGACGCCCGTAACCCGCGCACCGCCCACCGCGAGCTGGTCACCGGCGCGATGTCCGTCCGCCACGCCTGGACGGGCGCCCTGGTCGCCCTGGTGGTCTTCCTGGGCGCGGCGGCCCTGCTCAACCCGCTCTGCCTGGCCCTGGCCCCCGTCGCCGTGATCCCGATGGTGGTCTACCCCTACGGCAAACGCTTCACGAACTTCCCGCAGGCCATCCTGGGCCTCGCCCAGGCGATGGGCCCCGTCGGCGGCTGGCTGGCGATCAGCGGCGAATGGTCCTGGGACGCGGTGATCCTCGGTCTCGCCGTCGGCATCTGGATCGGCGGCTTCGACCTCATCTACGCCTGCCAGGACGTCGAGACCGACCGCGAGATCGGCGTCATGTCCGTCCCGGCCCGCTTCGGCATCCCGGCCGCCGTATGGGGCGCGCGGGTGTGCCACGCCATCACCACGGCTCTGTTCGTCTGGTACGCCCTCGCCACCCACGCCGGCCCGTTCTTCTGGCTGGGCCTGGTGATCGTCGCGGGAGCCTTCGTCTACGAGCACACCATCGTGCGGCCGCATGATCTCTCGCGGGTGAACAGGGCGTTCTTCAGCGTCAACGGGTTCATCGGCATTGCCCTGTTCGTGTGTGCGCTGCTCGATCTTCTGGTTCGGGGTCTGACCGTCTGACGGGACCATCATGAGGGTGTGGGCCCAGCTGGAACCTCAGCTGGGCCCGGAGTGGGGCTTCATCAGCGCCTACGGGGACGAGCTGACCGCGGAGACGAAGCTCGGACACCTCACGGTCGACACCACCCGCCTTCCCGTGGATCCCGAGGCGCCCGGCCCGTCCTGAACACCGCCCGGCCCGCCGGTACGCTCAAGGTGTGAACGCAGGAGAAACGCAGCGCGTGCCTTGGATCGTGGGGGTGTCCGGAGCTTCCGGAACGCCGTACGCGGCGGCGGTGCTGCGAGGGCTTCTCGAGGCCGGGGAACGGGTGGACCTGGTGGTCAGCCGGGCGTCGCGGCTGACGCTGATGGACGAGACGGGGATCTCGTTCCGGGACGCGCACTGGCGGGACGACCTGCGGGAATGGCTCGCGAGGGGGGCCGACGGGAAGCCGGACACCTTCGCGGTGGACGTCACGGGGGTGCGCTACTGGAGCGCGGGGGACCTGGCAGCCGGGCCGTCGTCGGGGTCGTACCCGGCGAAGGGGATGCTGATCGTGCCCGCCTCCACGGCCTGCGTGGCCGGGGTCGCGCTCGGGCTGTCGAAGGATCTGTTGCAGCGGGCCGCGAGCGTCACGCTCAAGGAGCGCCGCACGCTGGTCGTCGCCGTCCGCGAGACCCCGCTGAACGGCCAGACCCTGCGCCACCTGGTCGCGCTCGACGACGCGGGCGCGACCGTGGTGCCCGCCTCGCCGGCCTTCTACGCGGGCGCGACCCACATCCAGGACCTGGTCGACTTCGTCGCCGGACGCGTACTCGACGCGGCGGGAGTGGAGCACCGGCTCTACCGCCGCTGGCGGGGCGAACTCGGCGGCGGTGACGCAACCCGCACGACATGAACGCCGTCTGAGCAAGTCGAGTCAGTGGCAGTACCTCTCATCACTCCAAGAACTTTTCACCGGAAGGCTTCGATCGCATGGACGCGGTGGACAGGCAGCTCATCCAGGCCCTGAGGGAGAACGGCCGGGCCTCCTACGCGGAGCTGGGGCGCCTCGTCGGCCTGTCGGGACCCAGCGTCACCGACCGCATCAACCGGCTGGAGGCGGCCGGCGTCATCACCGGCTACCGGGCCACTGTGAACTCCGCCTCGCTCGGCCTCGGCGTGATCGCCCTGATCGGCATCTCGCTCTCCGACGCCGCCGACCACGAGGACGTGGCGGGCCGGCTGAAGGACCTCCCGGAGATCGAGGACTGCTGGTTCATCGCGGGGGACGACTCCTTCATGCTCAAGGTGCGCGCGACGGACGTGGACGGGCTGGAGCGGATCATCCGGCGGCTCAGCGGGACGAAGGGCGTCTCCCGGACCCGTACCACGATCGTGCTGTCCACGAAGTGGGAGAACCGGGTGGGCGAACTGCCCGAGGAGTGACCCGGGGAGTGATCGGTTACGGCTGGCCGTGGAAGCCGGACTCCCCGGCGTGGGGCCCTGGTTGAAATGCCATGATGGGAACGCAGGACGCGCTCAGCCTGTGCGCCGGACACTCCGGCGCCCCACAGTGAGGAACTGGCATGGCCACCGGAACCGCATCCACCGACAGCCCCGCGACCCTCTACGGGCCGGTCTCGCTCGTCCTCGGCATCGTCGCCTCGATCGCCGCGGTGCTGTCCGGCTTCGTCGGCATCGCGATCCCCCTGCTGGCCGGCAGCCTCGCCGTCACCTTCGGCCTGCTCGGCCTGGCCCGCAGGCTCAGCCGGGGCGCGAGCGCCATCGGCCTCGCCACCGGCTCCCTCGGCGTGCTCTACCCGGTCTTCCTCGTCGCCGTCATCTGAGTCCGCCCGACAGGCCCTCGAGCCCGCACCGCAGCGTTCCTCTTCCGCCCCGTCGGCCCTCCGGTCGGCGGGGCGCCGTGCGTGCCGGTGACCTGTTGCCCTTTCGGGCACTGCCCACCCGTCCACTGCCCCATGAGTCACTTATGCCCCACTCGCCCGCTGCCTAGGGTCATTGGCGTAGCCCTGACAAAGGCGCCCGAAGGGGCACGCCTCAGGGCCACGGCATAGCAGAGGACGAAGGGGAAGAAACTTGCAGCTCTCGCGCTCCGTAAAGGTGGCAACGCTGGCGGTGGCCCCGCTCGCGCTGGTGGCGACCGGGTTCCACACGTCCGCCTCCGCCGACCAGGGCCCGCGGCCGGCCGCCGCCGCGTTCTCCGTGTCCGCGCTGACCTCCCACGAACTGACGGACGTCTCCGGCTTCGCCGCGAACAGCGCCGAGGGCAAGGCGCTGAAGGCGCAGGGCTTCGGCGTGGTGCGGGCCGCGTCGGGCGAGGCCGCGGTCGTCGACACCTCCATGGCCCGCGAGGGCATCACCTCGGCGACCGGCAAGGGCTTCGTCGAGCTGTCCTGGAAGGGCTACGCGCAGGACGCCCGCTATGTGATCGCCCGGGACGGCAAGGACGTGGCCACCCTGGGCGCGGGTGTGACGTCCTTCCGCGACACGACCGTCAAGCCCGGCGCCCGGTACGACTACCAGGTCGTGCCGCTGCTGCCCGAGAACGGCGACCCGCAGGCGCGCCGGTACGGCATGAAGGTGTCCGTTCCGGCCTCCGGGTCGCTGAAGGACCTGCGTAAGCAGGCGGTCGGCCGGGCGACCGCGGCCGGCACCGCATCGACGTCCACGCTGAGCTGGGTCGGCTTCATCCCGCAGAAGAAGGTCGACGCCCCGCTGGCGGGCTGCGACTACGGCCGGAACTTCCAGTTCGGCGGCGACTCGCACTCCGACTTCAACTGGAAGTCGGACAAGTACCGCTTCGCCCTGCACGCGACCGTCACCTGGAGCAACAAGAAGGTGACGGCCAACAAGGACATCCACCCGACCAAGGTGTATGTGAAGTCGACCGGCCGGTACGTGACCAAGAAGACCGCCAGCGCCCGGAACACCTACGCCAAGAAGCTGGGGTCGGGCAGCAACTACGTGGACGTGCGCATGGTCGTGCACGCCACCAACCCGTTCTGCAGCGGGCTGGGCGGCGTCAAGGGCGCCGCCGACGGTGCCTTCACCATGAACCTGACCAAGAGCGGTAACTGGACCATCCGCTCCGGCAAGCACCGGCTGTTCCCGAACAACTACATCTACATCTATGACGGCGGGCAGGTGACGGACGTCTACAAGCGCAAGTACGCGAGCGTCGCCTGCCTGATCGGTTCGGTCGCCTGCCCCGAGGCCGACCTGACCGGCCGCTACGGCAGGTTCTGATCCTGCCGTAACCCCCCTTCCGTACGTCCGGCTCAGGCTGGGCGTACGGTTGGGGGGTTCTGTCGTAGAAAGGTGTGAGCATGGACGTCGGGCTCAAGCGTGAACTTGAGGAGAAGGTCCGCTCCGGTGAGCGGCTGACCCGCGAGGACGGCATCGCGCTGTACGAGTCGGACGACCTGGCCTGGCTGGGCGGGCTGGCGCACGAGGTGCGGACGCGCAAGAACGGCGACGTCGTGCACTTCAACGTCAACCGCCACCTCAACATGACGAACGTGTGCACCGCGTCCTGCGCCTACTGCTCCTTCCAGCGCAAGCCGGGCGAGAAGGACGCGTACACGATGCGCATCGAGGAGGCGGTCAAGCTCGCCAAGGCGATGGAGTCGGAGAACCTCACCGAGCTGCACATCGTCAACGGGCTGCACCCCAACCTCCCGTGGCGGTACTACCCGCGCTCCCTGCGCGAGCTGAAGGCCGCCCTGCCGAACGTGTCGCTGAAGGCCTTCACCGCCACCGAGATCCACCACTTCGAGACGATCTCCGGGCTCAGCGCCTCCGAGATCCTCGACGAGCTGATCGACGCCGGCCTGGAGTCCCTCACCGGCGGCGGCGCGGAGATCTTCGACTGGGAGGTCCGGCAGCACATCGTCGACCACCGCACCCACTGGGAGGACTGGTCGCGGATCCACCGCCTGGCGCACGAGAAGGGCCTCAAGACCCCGTGCACCATGCTGTACGGCCACATCGAGGAGCCCCGCCACCGCGTCGACCACGTGCTGCGGCTGCGTGAGCTGCAGGACGAGACCGGCGGCTTCCAGGTGTTCATCCCGCTGCGCTACCAGCACGACTTCGTGGACATGCAGGACGGCAAGGTCCGCAACCGGCTCCAGGCCCGCACCCAGATGGCGACCGGCGCCGAGGCCCTGAAGACCTTCGCCGTCTCCCGGCTGCTGTTCGACAACGTCCCGCACGTCAAGGTCTTCTGGGTGATGCACGGCGTGCAGACCGCCCAGCTGGCCCTTCAGCACGGTGCCGACGACATGGACGGCTCGGTCGTCGAGTACAAGATCACGCACGACGCCGACAACTACGGCACCCCGAACAAGCTGACCCGCGAGGACCTGCTGGACCTCATCCGGGACGCGGGCTTCCGTCCGGTGGAGCGCAACACGCGGTACGAGATCATCCGCGAGTACGAGGGCCCGGACCCGGCGCGCCGGGAGTCCCCCCAGCCGATGCGCGTGTGATCCCCGCCGGGCGCGGGTGTACTGGGCGGACGTGAGCCCCGTACGACCGCGCCCGGCCCACCCGCGACCTCAGCCGGAACGCGGTCAGGACCCCCATGGCGGGTACCCGGACCACATGGTCGGCGCACGAGCCCCTGAGGACGCCTACACGGCCGCTCCCTTCGTCCCTGACCACGGCGGTCTCACCGCCCTGCGGCGGGCTGCCGCGGACTGTCGTGGCTGCCCGCTGCACGACGACGCCACCCAGACGGTCTTCGGCGCGGGTGCCGAGAACGCGCGGGTGATGCTGGTCGGGGAGCAGCCCGGCGACCAGGAGGACCGGCAGGGCAGGCCGTTCGTGGGGCCCGCCGGGAAGCTGCTGGACAAGGCGCTCGCGGAGGCGGGGATCGACCCCGGCGAGGCGTACGTCACCAACGCGGTCAAGCACTTCAAGTTCACGCAGGCCGAGCCCCGCAAGCGCCGTATCCACAAGACGCCGACCCTGCGCGAGATGACGGCGTGCGGGCCCTGGCTGGCCGCCGAGCTGGCGGTGGTCGAACCCGAGCTGATCGTGGTGCTGGGCGCCACGGCCGGGAAGGCGCTGCTCGGGTCGTCGTTCAGGGTGAACGAGGTGCGCGGGACGGTGCTGGAGCGGGAGATCCACGGGCGGCGGGAGCGGCTGGTGCCGACCGTGCATCCGTCGGCGGTGCTGCGGGCGGAGGACCGGGAGGGGGCGTACAGGGGACTGGTGGCGGATCTGAAAGTGGCTGCACAAGCCCTGGGGTAATAGATACCATCCCCCCATGCCCCTTACATTCACGCTCGACCCCGCCGTCACCCCTGCCCTCCGTGACGGCGTCCTCGACCTGTGGGCCGACGTCACCAACGCGGGCGGAGCCGTCGGCTTCGTGGCGCCGGTGACCCGCGAGGACATACGCCCCGAGCTGGTCAAGCACCTCGCCGCGATGGCCGAGGGACGCCACCGGCTCCTGGTCGGACACGACGAGACGGGCGAGGTCGCCGCGACCGCCTTCTTCTCCTTCAACACGCACCGGCTGATGACGCACTGGGTGTGGCTGTACACGGTGATGGTCCACCCGAAGCACCAGGGCAAGGGGTACGGCCGCGAGCTGCTGGCGGCCGCCGAGGACGCGGCCCGCGGCTTCGACGGAATCGAAGCGATACGCCTCGGCTGCCGGGGCGGACTCGGCCTGGAACGGTTCTACGGCTCCTGCGGCTACAAGGAGGTCGGCCGGGTGCCCGACGCGATCCGGGTGGCGCCCGGGGACGACCGGGACGACATCACCATGCTGCTGCACCTCGGGTGACCCCCTGCCAAGATCGGGGGCCGGGCGTGCTTCACTGGACGATGGCCCTTTGGGGTGTTCGGTCGTTTCGGAACGGAAGAGTGGATTGAGATGCTCCGCTACACGCTGATGCGCCTCGGGATCTTCGCGGGCTGCCTCGTGGTCGTCTGGGGCCTCGTCTACGCCGGCGTCTTCCCGCGCGCCTTCGGCAACTCCAACTTCCTGTGGGTGCTGCTGCTCGCCATGGTGATCTCGGCGCCGATCAGCTTCGTGGTGCTGCGCAAGGAGCGGGACCGGGCGTCGGTGCAGATCGTCGAGAAGGTCGACCGCGCCAAGGCCAACCTGGAGGCCAACCGCAGCCAGGAGGACCTGGCCGACGACTCCGCACGGACCCAGGGCCAGACCTCCTGAGCACAGGCCCGGGGATGCGCACGGCGCCCCCAACTACTCTTGCCCCATGGGTGCCGTGAAGACCAAGCGGATGCCGCGCGCGGTGCGGGAGCAGCAGATGCTGGACGCCGCCGTACGAACCTTCGGCCAGCGGGGGTACATGGCCGCGTCGATGGACGAGATCGCCGAACTGGCGGGCGTCTCCAAGCCGTTGGTGTACCTCTACCTGAACTCCAAGGAAGACCTCTTCACGGCGTGCATCCGCCGTGAGGCCAAGGCCCTGACCGAGGCCGTCCGCACCGGGGTCCGCCCGGGCCTGCCCGCCGACCGCCAGCTCTGGGACGGACTCCAGGCCTTCTTCGCGCACACCGCCGAGCACCCCGACGGCTGGTCCGTCCTGCACCTCCAGGCCCGCACCCACGGCGAGCCCTTCGCCGCCGAGGTCACCGCGATGCGCGAGGAGATCGTCGCCTTCGTCACCCAGCTGATCGCCGTCGCCGCCCGCGAGGCCCACCGGAAACCCGGCCTCCCCGAGCACGAGGTCGCCGGCCTCGCCGAGGCCCTGGTCGGCGCCGCCGAGTCCCTCGCCGCCTGGGCCAACGCCACCCCGGGCGTCACCGCCCGGCAGGCCGCGGCCACCCTGATGAACTTCGCGTGGGCGGGCCTGGGCAACCTGATGGACGGGCGGCCCTGGCCGCCGCCGGCCCCGGCGGCTCAGCAGACCAGCGGGTAGATGTCCCCCGCCACGTGCACCTTCTCGCCGCCCCGCAACTCGAACCGCCCGCCCTCCGCCGCGTACGTCACCGCCCCCGGCAGCAGCACCGGCGCCCGGAACTCCGCCCGCACCAGCACCGCCTCCGGCGTCCCGTGCGCGGCCAGACAGCGGGCCACGGTCCACATGCCGTGCGCGATGGCACGGGGGAAGCCGAAGAGGCGGGCGGCCAGCGGGTGGAGGTGGATCGGGTTACGGTCGCCGGAGACGGCACCGTAGCGCCGCCCTACGTTCCCGCCGAGCCGCCACTCGTCGACAGGGGGCGGGGGCTTGTCTTCAGGGGAGGGGGCGGTGGTTCGCGTCATGGGGCCGCTCGTGCGGTGCCGCGCCAGATACGTGCTCCGCGACTCCCACACCACCTCCCCGCCCGCCCGCAGCTCCGTGATCACGACCGCCTCGGTGCCGCGCCGGTGCGGCACCAAACCCTCCACGTACACGGTGAGTTCGTACGTCCCACCCACCGCCACCGCCCCCCGCCGGGTCATCTCGATCGACGTATGGACGAGCCCGAGCAGCGGCAGCGGGAAGTCCCGGCCGCTCATCAGCCGCATGGCCAGCGGGAAGCCCAGCACATGCGGATACGTCACCGGCAGCGTGTCCGCGCCGGTCGGGAAGCCGCACACCCGCTCGTAGGCGGCCAGCCGCGCGAGGTCCACGCGCAGACCGGGCAGCACCAGCCGCTCGCGGGGACACTCCGCCTCCGGCCGGGGGCGCTTGAAGGGGGAGAGGAGGGCGCCCCGCAGAAGGAGCGGCGGCAGGGAGGGCAGGCCGGTGAGCTCGGTCATGCGCTACGCCCCCAGCAGGCTCTGGCCGCAGACCCGCACGACCTGCCCGTTGACCGCACCGGAGGCCGGGTGGGCGAGCCAGGCGATGGTCTCGGCGACGTCGACGGGCAGCCCGCCCTGGGCGAGGGAGTTCATCCGCCGCCCGGCCTCTCGGACGAGGAGCGGAATCGCCGCCGTCATCCTCGTCTCGATGAACCCCGGCGCGACCGCGTTCACGGTCACCCCGTGCTCGGCGAGCGCCCGCGGCGCGAGTGACCGCACCAGCCCCACGACCCCCGCCTTGCTCGCGCCGTAGTTCGTCTGCCCCGCGTTCCCGGCCAGCCCCGCGATCGAGGCGGTGGCCACGATCCTCCCGCCGGAGCGCAGGGTGCCGCGCGCCAGCAGCGCGTCGGTCGTGCGCAGCACGCTCCCGAGGTTGACCTCCAGCACCGAACTCCACCGCTCGGCGGGCATGTTGACAAGCCGCCGGTCCCGGGTGATCCCGGCGTTGTGGATCAGCACGTCCAGCCCGTCGGGCAGCGCCGCAGCGATCCGCTCACCCGCGTCGGCGGCGGTGATGTCGAGGGTGAGGGCGGTGCCGCCGAGCCGTTCGGCGACGGCGCGGGCGTCCGCCTCCGCCGCCGGTACGTCGAGTACGACCACCCGGGCCCCGTCCCTGCCCAGCGTCCCCGCGACCGCCTCGCCTATCCCGCGCGCGGCGCCGGTGACCAGCGCGGTGCGCCCGGCCAGGGGCCGCTCCCAGTCGCCGGGGGCGGTGACCTGCCCGTCGCCCACGCCGATGACCTGGCCGCTGACGTAGGCCGACCTGGGGGAGAGCAGGAAGCGGAGGGTGGACTCGGCGGCGACCGCGTCGGTGAGCCGGACCAGGTTGACGGTCCTGCCCCGCCCGATCTCCTTGCCCAGGGACCGGGTGAGGCCCTCCAGGGCCTGCTGGGCGGCGGCCTGGTGGTGGTCGGCGGGGTCGAGCGGGGCGCCCAGCACCACCACCCGGCCGCTCGCGGCGACCGACCGCACGACCGGGTGCAGCGCCGCGTGCACCTCGGCCAGCGTCTCGACGTCCCGGACACCGGTCGCGTCGAGGACCACGGCGGCGGGCTGCCGGGAGTCCGGGTCCGCGGTGAGCCCCGTACGGGCGAGGACGGCGGCCGGGTCGAGGCCGGACTTGCCGGCGGTGAGGTGGAGCAGCGGACCGCCGAGCGAGTGCTCCCGCTCCGACCGGCGCTTCAGCGGCGCGGGCTGCGGCAGCCCCAGGCGGCGGGTCAGGAAGCGGCCGGGCGCGGTGCCGGTGAAGCTCAGATAGCGGTCGGCCATCTCCGACTCCCAGGGGCTCGAAATGCTTACTCTGGAGTAAGGTTACCGGAGGTAAGCCTATGTCGGGGTGAGGAGCAGGTCGAGATGAACACCCTTGAACCCCCTCGGTCCCGCCGGGTCGCGGTGATCGGCGGAACCCGCCTCCCCTTCGCCCGCGCGGACGGCCCGTACGCCACCGCCTCCAACCAGGAGATGCTCACGGCGGCCCTGAACGGCCTGGTCGAGCGCTTCGGCCTGCAAGCCCCCGGAGCCGTCGGCGAGTTCGTCGCCGGGGCCGTCCTCAAGCACAGCCGCGACTTCAACCTCGCCCGCGAGACGGTCCTCGGCTCCCGGCTCGACCCGCGCACCCCCGCCTACGACATCCAGCAGGCCTGCGGCACCGGCCTCCAGGCGATCATCGCCGCCGCCAACAAGATCGCCCTCGGCCAGACCGAGTCGGCCGTCGCGGGCGGCGTGGACACCGC
Organism: Streptomyces sp. NPDC039424; assembly: GCF_055639495.1. Lineage (NCBI taxonomy): Bacteria > Bacillati > Actinomycetota > Actinomycetes > Kitasatosporales > Streptomycetaceae > Streptomyces > Streptomyces sp. NPDC039424. The sequence continues at coordinate 90,411 of NZ_JBVKAI010000019.1, read as the reverse complement.
GAGCGACGCGCCCCTGGGCGTCAACGACGACCTGCGCCGCATCCTCCTTCAGGCGCGCCGGGCCAAAACCGCCGGCGCCCGCCTCAAGGCCCTCACCAAGGTCCGCCCGGCTCATCTCCTCCCCGACATCCCCCGCAACGCCGAGCCCCGCACCCACCTCTCCATGGGCGAGCACGCGGCCGTCACCGCCCGCGCCTGGGGCATCACCCGCGAGGCCCAGGACGAACTGGCCGCGACCAGCCACCAGCGGCTGGCGGCGGCCTACGAACGCGGCCTCTTCCAGGACCTGGTGGTGCCCTTCCGCGGCCTGACCCGGGACCAGAACCTGCGCCCCGGATCGACGGTGGAGAAACTGGCCACCCTGAAACCGGTGTTCGGCCTGAAGGACCCCGACCCCACGATGACGGCGGGCAATTCCACCCCCCTCACGGACGGTGCCGCCCTGGTCCTGCTGGCGTCGGAGGAGTGGGCGGCGGAGCGGGGCCTGCGACCGCTCGCCCACCTCACGGCCTACGAGACGGCGGCCGTGGACTTCGTGCACGGCGATGTGGCCGACGGCGAGGACGGCCTGCTGATGGCACCCGCGTACGCGGTCCCGCGCATGCTGGAGCGGACGGGCCTGACGATGGTGGACTTCGACCTGATCGAGGTCCACGAGGCCTTCGCCTCCCAGGTGCTGGCGACCCTGGCGGCCTGGGAGAAGCGCGGCCTCGCCCCCGTGGACCGCACCCGCCTGAACGTCGCGGGCTCGTCCCTCGCCACCGGCCATCCCTTCGCCGCGACCGGCGCCCGCATCGTCGCCACGCTCGCGAAACTGCTGGCCGAGCGCGAGGGCCCGGCACGCGGGCTGATCTCGGTCTGCGCGGCAGGCGGCCAGGGTGTGACGGCCGTCCTGGAGCGAACGTGAACCATCGTCACTTAACCCACGAGATTGCACAGGCCTGGCTCCGGACCATCCCGGAACCAGCACAAGCCCACCACAGGAGCCTCGTACGATCACCTGCCTAACCGCCGGTAACCCCTTTCTGCGACAGGGCCGTCGGTGAACGCCTCGGTGTGCGAGGCACGTACGTCATGCAGCAAGCAGTTCACGCTGCACGCCCGAGGAGCCGCCCGTGTCCACCCCATACCCGAACGCGCCCATCTCCTCCGGCGCCCCCTCCGGCGCCCCCGTACAGGCCACCGACTACGACGGCGTACCGATCCTCGTCGAACCCGAGACCCGCCGCCTGGACGGGGCGGTCCGGGAGGCGTCCGTCCCGCCCTTCGCCCCACCGGTCACCCACGGATCACTCGCGGACCTGCCGTTCGACAACGCGGAGGCGGACCCCGGCGCGGTCGTCCTCAGCCGCAAGACGTCCGACGGCGGCTGGACGGACGTGACGGCGGCCCAGTTCGCCGCCCAGGTACAAGCGGTCGCGAAAGGCCTGATCGCCGAAGGCCTCACCCCGGGCGACCGGATCGCCGTCATGGCCCGCACCACATACGAGTGGACGCTGCTGGACTTCGCCGCCTGGGCGGCCGGCCTGGTAACCGTCCCCATCTACCCCACGTCCTCCGTCTTCCAGACCCGCTGGATCCTCCAGGACTCCGGCGCCGTCGCCCTGGCCACCGAGACCGCCGCCCAGGCCGCCGCCATCGGCCCCGAACTCGAACGCCTCCCCGACCTCCACCACGTGTGGATCATGGACAAGGGCCACATCGACCGCCTGGCGGAACTGGGCACCCAGGTGCCGGACGCGGAGGTCGCCGTACGCCGGGGCATGCTCGTCCCCGACACCCTCGCCACCCTCATCTACACCTCCGGCACCACCGGCCGCCCCAAGGGCTGCGCCCTCTCGCACGGCAACTTCTTCGCCGAGATCGACAACGCCATCGAACTCCTCCACCCCGTCTTCAAGGCGAAGTCGGGCGAGGAGGTGTCGGTGCTGCTGTTCCTGCCGATGTCCCACGTCTTCGGCCGCATGGTCGCCATCGCGTGCGTACGGGCGAGGGTACGGCTCGGCCACGCCCCCAGCCTGAAGGCGGCAGACCTGCTGCCCGACCTGGCCGCGTTCAGACCGACCTGCCTGCTCACCATCCCCTACATGCTGGAGAAGGTCTTCAACTCCGCCCGCGCCAAGGCGGAAGCGGGCGGACGCCTGTCCACCTTCGACCGCGCCGCCGGAGCCGCCAGGCGGTACGGCGAGGCCCTCGAAGCCCAGCAGACCGGCACCGGCAACGGCCCGAGCCGCTCCCTGAAGACCGCCCGCACCTTCTACGACCCCCTCGTCTACCGCCGCATCCGCAACGCGATGGGCGGCCGGGTGCGGTACGCCATCTGCGGCGGCTCCCCGCTCGGCCGCCGCCTGGCCGCCTTCTACGCGGGCGCCGGCATCGAGATCTTCGAGGGCTACGGCCTCACCGAGACCACCGGCGCCTCCACTGTCACCCCACCCCTCAAACCCCGCCTCGGCACGGTCGGCTGGCCCCTGCCCGGCACCAAGGTCCGCATCGCGGCGGACGGCGAGATCCTCATCTCGGGCGACCACGTACTGCGGGGCTACTGGGACCCCCAGGCGGGCGGAGTGGTCCCCGCGACGAGGGACGGCTGGCTGGCCACGGGCGACATCGGCGAACTCGACGACGAGGGCTACCTCACCATCACCGGCCGCAAGAAGGAACTCCTCATCACCGCCGGCGGCAAGTCCGTCGCCCCCGCCCCCCTGGAGAACTGGCTCCGCTCCCACCCCCTCATCTCCCAGTGCATGCTCATCGGCGACGCCCGGCCCTACGTCAGCGCACTCATCACCCTCGACCCCGACGGCATCACCCACTGGCGCCTGATGAACGGCAAGCATCCCGTCCCGCCCGAACTCCTCGTGGGAGACGAGGAGTTGACGGCGGTACTGCAACGGGCGGTGGACGAGGCCAACAAGCTGGTGTCCCGGCCGGAGTCCATCAGGCGGTTCGCCGTGCTGCCCGTGGACTTCACGGAGGAGGCGGGCCATCTGACACCGTCGATGAAGCTGCGGCGACAGGTGGTTATGCGGGACTTCGCGGAGCAGGTGGAAGGGCTTTACAGGTCGTGAGGAAGGTGGCCCAGGTGGTGGGGGAGAGGGTTAGGTGGGGGGTGGTGGGGGATTTGGAGTCGCGGATGTGGATGGTTTGGGGGGTTAGGGCGGCTTCGAGGCACTGGCCGCCCTCACCATCGCTGTAGCTCGACTTGAACCAGGTCAGCTGCTCTATGGTCATCGTTCTTCCAGCATCTTTTCGATCAGCTCCAGGGACTCGTGCGGGTTGAGCGCCTGCGCCCGGATGATCCCATAGCGGGCTGCGAGGATGCGTACCTCTTCTCGGTCGGTGATCAGGCGCGGATACCCCTGGCTCTCCATGTACGCCACCTGCTCCTTCCCCTTGGGAATGAGCAGCGTGAACGAGCCACCCAGACTGGGGTGTTCAGCGCGCGATGTCGGCATCACCTGAAGCTGTACGTTCCGCATCCGCCCGATGCGCAGCAACTGCCGCAACTGCTCCTCGTGAACTGCGAGACCACCGATCGGCCGCTCCAGTACTGCCTGCTCCATGACGAAACTGCACTCCGGCGGTGGCCACCTCTCGAAGAGCTGCTGCCGCGAAAGCCTGTCGGCCACCCGCTTCTCGATGGTCCCCTCATCCAGTGGGGGGTGTCGTTGGGTGAAGACCGCCCGCGCGTACTCCTCCGTCTGCAGCAGCCCCAGGATCCCCATCGTGCTGTAGTCGTAGAGCGAAACGGCCTGCGCCTCCAGCGACGCGTAGCCCCGGTACCACTCCGGATGCCGTGTCCGTGCCTTCTTGATCGCTTCCCTCACCTCGGGGATCGCCGCAGTGAGAACCCCGTCCCCGTCCAGCAACTCATCCGCCTTCTCCAGCAACTCCGGCTGAGTAACCCGCACCCCCCTCTCCATCGCCGAGATCGCATCGGGACCGTACGAGACCATTTGCCCGAATTCCCTCTGCGTCAGCCCCTTCCGCTCCCGCAGTACCTTCAGCTGCTTGCCCAGCGTCGTGAACAACCCCGTCGTACCGTCGGCCTCCGCCGGGGTCTCCGGCCTCCGCTCGCCCTCTTCAGTCACGGCACCCCGTTTCACGGTCACGCCCGACGACCCGTACGCCCGACGCACGGCACCCGTACGGCTACGGAAAGTCGCCAGGTCACTCCTGGTCAGGGTAGAGAGAAGCGGCCACGCTCTGTCACGTGAACTCGCAAATCTCCACCCCCACCGCCGAACTGACCCAGCGCCTGAGCTCGACGCCGAGAGGTGCGCGCCTGGCCCGCCGCCTCACGGCCAACCAGTTGGCGACCTGGGGCTATCCCCACGAGGGAGAAGTGAACGACACCGCACAGCACGTCGTGGCCGAGTTGGCGGCGAACGCGGTCACGCACGGCAAGGTTCCCGGCCGTGACTTCGAACTCCGCCTGCTGCTGCTCCCCGGGGAGACTCTCCGAATCGAGGTGAGCGACCCGAGGGGAGAGGCGCGCCTGAGGTTCGCCACGGAGGACGAGGAGGGAGGCAGAGGTTTGCTCCTCGTATCGCTGCTGTCGCGGACCTGGGGAGTGGCGGAGCGCACGCCGGGCAAGACGGTGTGGGCGGAAGTGGCCCTCAAGTCCCCTGGCCGAAGCTCTCCACGACGGTGTCGGCAAACGCCCGGGCGGGAGGACTGAGCGCGTCCCAGCGGCGCACGGCCCACCCGACGGGCAGGGCCCGCAGCCCGGGAAGGGGAACGAGCCGGAGTTCCCCGTCACCGGGTACGGGCAGCCCGGGTACGGCGGGAACGACGGCCCGCCCGACCCCCAACTCGGCGAGCAGCAGGGCCGTGTCCCAGTCGGCGACGCTGGTGTCATAGGCGAACCGCACGCCCGACTCGGCGCAGGCGGCGTCGAGATGGGCGGCGGAGGCGGAGTTGGGCGGAAGCCGGATCAGCCGTACGTCACGCAGCTCGCCCGCGTCGAGGTACGGCAGCCGGGCGAGCGGATCGTCGGCCCGTACGGCCAGCACCCAGGGCAGCTCGACCACCGCCCGCTGCTCGATCCCGCGCACGGGAGGGCCGAGGGTGATCCAGGCGAGGTCGAGCCTGCCGTCGGCGAGGGCGTCGAAGCTGCCGCGCCCGGAACTGACGGTCCGGAACTCAAGGCTCACCTTGGGGTGCCGCCGGCGGAACCGGACGACGGCGTCGGACATGAAGTGCCGTACGGTCGTGGCGCCGGTGGCGACACGCACGTACCCGCTGTGCCCGTCCACCAGATCCCGCAACTGCCGTACGGCGAGATCGAGTCCGGAAATCCCCTCCGCGGCGGCGGCTTCGAGTATCCGCCCAGCCTGCGTGGGCACGACCCCACGAGGCTGCCGCTCCAGCAGCGCGACCCCCGTCTCCCGCTCCAGCCGCTTCACATGCTGGCTCACCGCCGACTGCGTACACCCCAGCTCCCGGGCCACCGCGCTGAGGCTCCCGCCCCGGCACACGGCCACGAACACACGCAGGTCGTCGAGGGTCACGACCCCCAAGCTAACACTTGGGTCCGCCGACAATTCCCAAGGATTGACTCCCCCCGACCCACCGTAAGACGATCTGACCCGGGCCCAGGCGGCAACCCGCTCCCACCCCCCGTCCGAGGTCCGGACCCCGGCCGGGGAAGAGGGAGCGGGTGCCGACCACAAACACACACGCAGTTGACCCCCGACACCACCCGTTCGCGAGATCCTCGCTGCCCCTCGACGACCGCCACGTACTGGAGCTAGCGCCGCGAGGGTAGGCCACCCGACCGCCTGCTGGGTGAGTTGCCGTGGGGGCCGCCCGCTTCTTGGTCATTGTCGTGCTTCCACGCCCCGCCTCAAGGGCGCTACGCGTCGGCTTCGCCGATCGGCCTCCGGCCGACCCTTGACCCGGGCCGCTCCAGCACGAGGGAGAAGCGAGCGAGCGGCCCGGAAAGGCGGGGTCCCAAGCCTCATATCCCCTTCCGTGGGCTGCGTTCCCGGCCGGGGTGAGGGGGCGCGGTCGCGCCTCGCCAGCACGCCGGGTGGGCTTGGCGGCGATCGGTGGGTGGGGGTTGCGGGTGCGCGCTGGGCGGCTGGCGGCACACCGGGTCGGCTTAGCGGCGATCGGTGAGTGGAGGGCTGGGGCGCGCACCGGGCGGGTGGCGGCACGCCGGGCGGGGGCAGCGGCTTGCGGCCGGGGCGGTGCGCGCTGGGCGGGTGGTGGCACGCCGGGCGGGCTAAGCGGCTTGCGGTGCGTGGGGGTGCGCACCAACCGGTCGAGGGACGCGCCGGGTGAGGTCGGTGGCTTGGGGTCGGTGGGGGACGGCCCCGACCCGGCTCCGATTCCGGCAAATAGGGCGGGGAAGGTTCGGTGGGCCGCACCGGAGGGGCCGCCCGGGCGCGCAGCAGGTGGGTCGGGAGGTGATTGGAGGATTTGGGCCGTGCCTAAGCGCGCCCACCTGGGGTTTCGTCTGCCTCCCCTGGCCTAAGTGCTTCCAATTACCCACCGACCGTGACCAGTGTGACTGGCGTGACGATCCCCACGCACCGATCGCCGCCAAGCCCACCCGAGATGCCCCCACCGGCCCGGAGCGCATCCCGCCCACCGGCAGGTAGCCGCTGAGCCAGCCCGGCGTGCCGCCACCCGCCCACCGCGCGCCCCAGCCCTCCACCGGCAGGTAGCCGCTGAGCCAGCCCGGCGTGCCCCCACCCGCCCAGCGCGCACCCGCACCCCCCACTCACCGATCGCCGCTAAGCCCACCCGGCGTGCAGGCGAGGCGCGACCGCGCCCCCATACCCCGGCCGGGAACGCAGCCCACCCAAGGGAACCCCTACCTCGGCCTCCCATCCCTCTCCGGCCGCCCGCTCGCTTCTCCGCCGGGCTGGAGCGAGCCGAGTCAAGGGTGGCCCGCAGGGCCATCGGCGGAGCCGACGCGAAGCGCCCTTTACTCGGGTCGCGGAAGCACGACAATGACCAAGAAGCGGGCGGCCCCACGGCAACCCACCCAACAGGCGCCCACCTGAACCCCGCCGAACCCGCCGGCAGTCAAAGACCACGCCAGTCAAACGCCCCCGCCGACCCCCGGAGGGTAAAGGCAGGAGCCCCGTCGCCGGATGGCGCGGGGCTCCTTGGGTACTGCTCTCAGACTGCGATCACAGGTGTGACGATCACACAGGGGTGACGTTCTCCGCCTGCGGACCCTTCGGGCCCTGGGTCACGTCGAAGGAGACCTGCTGGTTCTCCTCGAGGGAACGGAATCCCTGCGCGTTGATCGCGGAGTAGTGGACGAAGACGTCGGGGCCGCCGCCCTCCTGGGCGATGAAGCCAAAGCCCTTTTCGGCGTTGAACCACTTCACGGTTCCGGTAGCCATAAGCCCTCCTTGGGCCCAAAGGGTTGCCCTGCTCCAGAACCCTGCAAGCGTGAAAGCAAGTGCCGCACAACTGCATACGTCTGAAAACGACTAGAGCCCGCGGTTACATGCTCCGCAGGCTCTGTACTGCAAGGGAAACCAAACTGCAACTTGCGGCGAGCCTAGCACGTGGGCAGCCGAAAGCAATAGAGGTCAAGATCACGTCACTCGGACGTTTGACAGCCGGATGGCCGTGTTGACGGTGGGGCCGGAGCCAGCACCGTATCCCATGGGGTCTAGTCTCGCGATGTGGACAATTCTCGCACCCGGCCGCGCGTCGGCCACATCCAGTTCCTGAACTGCCTGCCCCTGTACTGGGGGCTCGCGAGAACCGGCACCCTTCTCGACTTCGATCTGACCAAGGACACTCCCGAGAAGCTGAGCGAGCGGCTGGTGCGCGGGGACCTGGACATCGGGCCGATCACCCTCGTCGAGTTCCTGCGCAACACGGACGAACTGGTCGCCTTCCCCGATATCGCCGTCGGATGCGACGGCGACGTCATGTCCTGCGTGATCGTTTCGCAGGTGCCCCTCGACCAGCTGGACGGCGCCCGGGTCGCCCTCGGCTCCACTTCCCGCACCTCGGTCCGCCTCGCCCAGCTGCTGCTCGCCGAGCGCTACGGAGTCCAGCCCGACTACTACACCTGCCCCCCCGACCTCAGCCTGATGATGCAGGAAGCCGAGGCCGCCGTACTGATCGGGGACGCGGCGCTGCGGGCCAATCTGCTCGACGGCCCGCGCTACGGGCTCGAAGTGCACGACCTGGGCCGGCTGTGGAAGGAGTGGACGGGGCTGCCGTTCGTCTTCGCGGTCTGGGCCGCCCGGCGGGACTACCTGGAGCGGGAGCCGGACATCACCCGCCAGGTGCACGAGGCGTTCCTCGCCTCCCGCAACCTCTCCCTGGAGGAGGTCGGCAAGGTCGCCGAGCAGGCGGCCCGCTGGGAGGCCTTCGACGAGCGGACCCTGGCGCAGTACTTCACCACCCTCGACTTCAGCTTCGGCGGACCGCAGCTGGCGGCGGTCGCGGAGTTCGCGCGGCGGGTGGGCCCCACGACCGGCTTCCCGGCCGACGTGAAGGTGGATCTGCTCCAGCCCTAATCACTACGCTGCTGGCAGCCAGGCGTACGGGGGAGAGGGGACGCCATGCAGCCGCTCGCGGCCGACGAACCTGCCGTCATCGGGCCCTACCGGCTCCTCGGCCGGCTCGGCGCGGGCGGTATGGGACGCGTCTACCTGGGCCGCAGCGCGGGCGGCCGGACGGTCGCGGTCAAGATCGTGCACCCGCACTTCGCGCTGGACGAGGAGTTCCGCGCCCGCTTCCGCCGCGAGGTCGAGGCCGCGCGGCGGGTCGGCGGCGCCTGGACCGCGCCCGTCCTGGACTCCGACCCCGACGCCCCCGTGCCATGGGTCGCCACGGCCTACGCGGCCGGCCCCACCCTCGCCGCGGCCGTCACCTCCGACGGCCCGCTGCCCGCGCATTCGGTACGGGTGCTGAGCGCGGGCCTCGCCGAGGCGCTGGCGGCCGTCCACGCACTGGGTCTGGTGCACCGGGACGTCAAGCCCTCCAACGTACTGCTGACCCTCGACGGCCCGCTGCTGATCGACTTCGGCATCGCCCGCGCCACCGACGGCACCGCGTCCCTGACCTCCTCCGGCGTCTCCGTCGGCTCGCCCGGCTACATGTCCCCGGAGCAGATCCTCGGCAAGAGCGTCACCGGCGCGGCGGACGTCTTCTCCCTCGGCGCCGTCCTGGTGTACGCGGCGACCGGCGAGCCGCCCTTCCCCGGGGACTCCTCGGCCGCGCTGCTGTACAAGGTCGTCCGCCGGGCCAGTTCGCCGGGCGTGGGGCGGTGGCCGGGGTCCTTCGCCAGGCAGGCCTCGGCCACCTCCCGCAGTTCCCCGCTCAGCGCGCCGAGCTCCGGCTCCTCGTGTGGCCGTCTCCATGCCCGAGCCCCGCGACGCGCCCCCGCCGGGCGTCGGCCACCGCCCCGGCAAAGGTCTCCGTCACCATGGCGGCCACCGCCACTCCGGGCGACGGGAGCCGTGGCCGCCGGGTGAGCTGCACGGTGGCGCTCGCTGTCGCGGGGGCGCTCGCGGGGGTGGCCGTGGGGCTGGGGGCCCTGGTGGGGCCGGTGATCGGCGGCGCGGACGACTCCGACACCTCCGGGAGCGGCGCCTACTCCCCGGCGCCCACCTCCTCCTCCGGCCCGATCGGACGGCACCGCGCCCGGCACCGCAGCCGGCTCCGAACCCGGTGCAGTGGAAGACACCGCCTCCGCCTCCGCCTCTCCCGCCGGCGCCACCATCCCCGCCCGCTACCTCGGCACCTGGGAGGGCCAGGCCACCGCCCTCGACGGCAACCTGCCCGTCGGCACCTTCCGGCTCACCGTGCACCGGGCCGACGTCGGCGAGGAGCTGGGGCGGCTGCGGCAGACGGACCAGCTCGGCGGCGTCTGCACCGACGTACTGACCCTGAAGAAGGTGACGAAGACACGGATCGTCGCCACGTCCGTCGGCGCCGAGGGCAACCACGACGGCTGCGACCCCGCCCCGCACTCGGTCGAGTTGACACCCGTCGGCGACGATCTGGAGTACACCTCGGCCAGCTCGGCGGAGGGCAACCCGCAGTCGCGGATGTCCAAGGTCAGGTAGCGGGCGCGTCCTCGTCCCGCATGAGCTTGACGAGGGCGAGGATCAGCAGCGCGGCCGCCACCAGGGTCGCGAGCAGGCCCACCGCCCACAACCAGGGGTAGTGGACGTGGACCCAGCAGGCGTTGCCCTCGCTGTAGCAGTGGGCGTCCCAGTGCCGGCGGCGCTTGGGGCGGAAGGTGGCGAAGACGATGACGGTCAGGACCCAGCCGAGGGCGAACCCCGGCAGACCGGCGATCGCCCACGCCGTCGAACGCGCCTTGCTCTTCTTCCAGTTCATCCGGCTCAGCGGCGCGATCAGCGCCGCCAGGGCGAGCGGTACGAGTGCGCCGACGGTGGCGGCGAAGGCGTAGGCACCGCCCGGCCACGCGGGGGCCAGGTCGCCCCACACCTCCTCGCCCCAGGCCTCGTCGGCCAGGGCCATCGGCACGATGAGCGCCAGGAAGCCGAGCATCATGAGGAGGAAGCCCAGGCAGGAGAAGTCCCGTTTCCTCGCCGGTGCCGCGGGCCGCCGCCCGTGCTCGTACCGCAGGGCGGCCGGTGCCGCCTTCCCCCGCTTCGGTCTGGCCGACTTTCCGCTCATCCCGGCACGACCACCGTCCGCAGCTCCCCGTCCCCCAGGTGCAGCATGCCCTTGCCGGGTACCACCTGGCCGCCGACCAGGCTCCGGGAGAGGCGTACGCCGACGAGGTCGCCGCTGGAGGTGTCCTGCGGGGAGAGCAGGATGCCGCGGCGGCCCTTCTTGGCGTCGACCTGCCAGCCGGAGAAGCCGCTGCACACGTCCTCCTCGTCACCGGCGATGACGAGGGCGAGGCCGCGTTCGGCACCCCGCGAGACGATCTTCTTCATATGCCGCTCGGCGTCGCAGTCCTCCAGGATCTCGCCGTCGTCGACGAGGACCACAATGGGCTCCTGCGGGGACGCCGAGTCGATGACCTCCTCGAAGTCGTCCTCGTCGATGTCGTCGCCGGTGAACACCTTCAGCACGCCTTCCCTGCCGTCGAGTTGACGGAGCGGGGACTGGCGGGGGGACGCGACGACCAGACGTACGCCCTGTGCGAGGAAGGACTGAGCGAAGTTCATCAGGACCGTCGAGCGGCCGGACTTGGCCGGACCCGCGATGACGAAGGTCGGCACGCCCTCGGCCAGGTCGGGGCCGAAACCGACGATCTCGTCGCCGCCGATGCCCGCCAGCGCCCACAGCCGGGAACGGGAGGCCTCCGGGTCGCGCATCTCCCAGGCGTCCGCGAAGGAGATGCGGCTGGGCAGGCTGTCGACGCGGAACGGACGGCGTGAGCGCGGGACTTCGGCGTCCCGGGCGGTCGCCGCCTCGCCGATCGCGGCGATCGCCGCTGCCTGGCCCTGACCGGTGGTGTCCTCGGCCAGCAGCGCGAAATGCGTCTCCGTACCGGACTCGTTGCGGAAGGCGCGGCCCGGCGGGATCTCCTCCGGGACCTTGCGGGCCGGGATGCCGAGCGTGGCGAAGTCGCTGCGGTCGGCCAGACGCAGACCGTACTTGTCCTCGGTGAGCGTCGCGATGCGGCCGACGAGCAGCGTCCGGTCGCCGGTCAGCACCAGATGGACGCCGGCGCTCGCGCCCTCGCGCATCATCGTCGTCAGCTCGTCCGTCAGCGAACCGTGGTCGATCTCGCCGAGCGTGGGCACCCAGCCCTCCCAGCGGTCGAGGAGCACGACGATGTGCGGCAGCCGCTCGTCCTCGGGCACCGCGGCCCGCTGCTCACCGATGTCGGCGTAGCCCTTCTCCGCCAACAGGTCCTGACGGCGCGAGAGTTCGCCCTTGAGCCGGTTGACCAGGCGGACCACCCGCTCGGTCTGGTTACGGCCGACGACCGCGCCGCAGTGCGGCAGCCGGGTCAGCGCGTTCAAGGCGCCGTTGCCGCAGTCGATGCCGTACAGGTGGACGTCGGCGCAGGAGTGGGTGCGGGCGAGGGAGCCCGCGATGGTCCGCAGCACCTGGGAACGGCCGCTGCGGGGCGCGCCGCCGATCATCAGATGGCCGAAGGTGGAGAAGTCGACCACGACCGGGCGGCGGGCCTGGTCGGCGGGCAGGTCCTCCACACCGTACGGGGCGGGCGGCAGCCTGCCGGGTGCGAGAGCCGCGACCGGTGTCTCGATCTCGTCCAGCAGCAGCGTCTCGGAGAGGGCGGGCAGCCACGGGCTGTGCTGCGCCGGGATGGCGAGCGCCCGGTTGGCCTCCCGGACCGCGTCCACCAGCACCTTGAGGTCGGTGATCTCCTCGTCCTCCCGCGCCTCGGCCTTCGGCTTCACCAGCGCCGCCCGGCCCAGGTCCTCCCAGGCCAGCTCGCCCACCCAGGGCGCGAGCGCCGCCGGGTCCGCCGCACCGGGGCGACGGCCACCGACCCGGCCCGACTGGAAGGGGACGAGGGAGGCGTGGCCGAGGCGGACATAGGCCCGGCCCGGTGTGTTCTTGGAGATGTGCCCGGCCTCCGGCGAGTCGATGACGTCGCTCGACTCGCCGCCGTCCGTCACACGCAGGGCGATACGGAGGTTGGTGTTGGCGCGGATCTCGGGCGACACGACACCGCTGGGCCGCTGGGTGGCGAGGAGGAGATGGATGCCGAGCGAACGTCCGCGCTGGGCGATGTTGACCAACCCGGTGACGAAGTCGGGCAGGTCACGCACCATGGACGCGAACTCGTCGATGACGATGAGGAGTCGGGGGACGGGCGCATGACTGGGGTCCCTCCTCACCAGGTCCTGGTAGTCCTCGATGTCCTTGGCGTCGGCGGCGGCCAGGATGTGCTCGCGGCGCTTCAGCTCGGCGCCCAGGGACTCCAGGGCGCGCTCTACGAGGTGGGCGTCGAGGTCGGTGACCATGCCGACCGTGTGCGGCAGCTTCACACAGTCCTTGAACGCCGAGCCGCCCTTGTAGTCGACGAGGACGAAGGTCATGTTCTCCGGCGTGTTGGCGACGGCCAGCGACGCCACGATGGTCTGCAGCAGCTCCGACTTGCCGGAACCGGTCGTACCGGCGATCAGTCCGTGCGGGCCGTCCCGCCGCATGTCGATGGCGAACGGACCGTCGTACGACTCACCGATCACCGCCAGCGTCGACTGCCCGCCCATCCGCCAGCGCGCGACGACGGCGTCGCTGGTCGGCGGTTCCAGTTGCAGCACGTCCAGCAGCCGGCTGGCACCCGGCAGCGCGGAGTCCTCGGTCTCGCCGCTGATGTCGCGCAAGGGGGAGAGGGCGCGGGCGAGGCGCAGGCACCAGGCGGGCGGGACGAAGTCGGGCCGTACGTCCTTCAGCCGCTCGGCACCGGCCTCCTCCACGCGCAACCGCAACTCCTGCGGACTCTGCGCCTGTTCGGTGGCCGGGATGTTGCCGGTGTGCCAGGCCTGGAAGGAGGGGAAGCCCCCGGCGACCTGCGGCTGCACGGGCTGCTGCGGTGCGGCGGTGTCGTACTCCTGCGCCTTGGGCTCGGCGACGACGAACGCCTGGCACTCACCCGGCAGGAACCGCTCCTCGGCGTCGAGGCAGACGGCGTAGATGGAGACGGCGGGCCCCTCCCGCAGCAGCCGCACCACGCCCGGCAGGGACCGCAGCCGCCGCGACCCGTCCCACACCACGACGATGTCCGGCTCGCTGAAGGAGATGCCCTGCCCCCGGTTCTGCTCGGCGGCCTTCTTACGGGCGTCGAGGAGCTGCGTCAGCTCGCCGATGCGGGCGCCGACCGTCTCGGCGTCGGTGCCGATGAGGACGTTGACGTCCTGGCCGCCGCCGGGCCGGGCATGCGGCAGCCACCGCACCCAGTCCCAGCTCTCCCGCGCGGTGTTCTCGCTCAGCACGTAGAACTGCACGTCCATCGGACTGTGCAGCGCGGCGGTCTGCGCCACCGCCCACCGCCCCAGCGCCCGCGCGGAGTCACCCGGCCCCGCCATGCCGATCACCCCGAGGGAGCGCAGGGACAGGGCGACGGGGGCGTCCTCGATGTACCAGGTGACCTGCCGGCGGTGGTCGTCCTGCTCGGGGTCGTCCAGCACGACCTCGGACGGCAGCCGCCCGGTACCCACGCGCAGCAGCAGATGATCGCGGTCGGTGCGCCGCCGCTCCCACAGCCGGGTACGGGGCCCGGTGCCCAGGGAGAGAACCGCGGCGGGATCGGGAACGGCGTTCCGCCGGTCCTGCCGCTCCGCCGTCAGAGCGTCCTGCGCGTCCTTCTCGATCCGCTCCTTCTGCTCCTTGTACTCCTTGACCTGCTTCGCATGGGACTTGCGCCCGTGCTTCTTGTCCATGAAGTAGTTGGCGAAGAGCAGTACGGGGCTGAGCCCCGCCATGATCAGGTAGTACCACCGATGGAAGATCAGCACCGACACGACCGACCCGACCAGCGGCGTGAGCGCCATCAGCCAGGGCAGCGGCCGGGCCTCGTACTCCCGCGGCGGCGTCGGCAGCCGGAACTTCGTCTGCCGCTCGGGCGGACGCAGCCGGGGCGGCCGGTTGTAGTCCAGCCCGATCCCGTCGTCGGACCACTTCAGGGCGGCGTTGGGCGGACTGTAACGAGCCAGCTCCAGCAGGGTGTTGCCAACGGCTATCTGCCCCCCGAGCGGCCACCCCGCACCGCTGATCCCCTCACCGTCGATCCGCTCTCCGTCGAGGGTGACGCTCTCCTTGTCCTGGTGGACGGTGACCTGGCAGGTGCCATCGGTTGCAACTGACAACGTCAGGGCGCGGGCGTCGACTTCCGGATCGTCGATCCGTACGTAGCTCGCCGCCCCGCTCCCGATGTCGTACCGCCCGACGCCCAGCCGGTGCACGAACCCCGCGGCGGGCCCACCCGCGACCCGCAACTCCACCAGCCCGGTCGGCTCGCCCGGCAGACACCCGGCCGGGTCCTGCAGACTGACCACGGCCCCTTCACGCAGCGGCGACCCGACGACGGTGGCGGCGGGATCGACGGCGTATCCGTCCACGTACACCTGAGGGCCGTTGTGCGCCGCGGCCGGATGGCCGTGCCCGATGGGAATCACCTGGGCGACCTGGTCCTGCCCCACCCGCTTGGCGAGCTCCCGGGCGATGTCCCCCACGGTGGACTCGGGATCGGCGTCGAGCACGACGTCGGCCGAGCCCCCGCCGAACGGGTCGACGACGGTCAGAGTCAGGCGCACGCTTGTCCTCCCCAGGCCACGGTGCAAGCGACGATATCCGCTCCATCACGGCCCGGGGCAACGGGGAGTTGCGAAGCCTTCCCGATGGCAACGCCGTATGCCACCCCCGTAAGCTGCTGCCCCAAGAGTGACAGGGAGCCACGGGGGTTGGCCCTGCGGCGTTTTGAAGAGGGAGCGGCTTCATGGCCAAGGACCTTGACATCACATACCAGGACATGCGGGACGCGGCCAAGCATGTCGTGAAGGAGAAGGAAAAGCTCCACGAGAAGCTCGACGCCCTCCGCAAGTACATCGCCAACCTCGTCGAGTCCGGCTACGTCACCAAGAGCTCCTCCAAGGCCTTCGACGAAAACTTCGACGAGTTCGTCCGCGGCGCCAAGGACACCGTCGACGGCCTCGACGGCATGGGCGACTACCTCACCACCGCGGCGGACAAGTTCGAGCAGATCGACGACGAGCTGGCCAAGGCGGCTCGGAGCAAGTGATGCCGGGGGGCTTGTGATTCGGCGGGTGCGGCGGGCTCTCCGCCTGCCGCACCGCTTCATGCTCCGGTGCGGTGCAATCTCTCCCTGAGCCACGAGCCGGCCACGAGCAGCGCAGTGATGAGCGCCGCGAAGAAGCCGGGCCAGTAGGCGGTGGTCAGAGCGGCGAGTGAGAGGGCGAACGAAAGTCCCAGCGGCTGCGTCAAACCGTCTGGACGCTCGGAGTGCCGCGGGTGGCGGATGAAGAGCCACAGCAGGGTGAGGATCGCGGCCGACACGATGCCTCGCTGGAGCCAGTAGAGGGTTCCCTTGGCGGGCTCGGGGAGCCTGGCGGCCAGGGCAACGATGAAGACGGACGCCAAACCGCCGATGAGGCACAACTTGGCCCACGCGATCACGCCGCCACCGAGGCGGTCCATGAGGGTGGGCGCGCTCATTCGCGGTAACCGTCTCCCGCCGTGCTGCTGTTGCTGATCCGGAGACTCCGGGCGAAGTCGTCGACGGCGTCGAAGGACGCTTCCAGGAGGGCCGGGTCGTCGTAATGGCATTTGAGGAGCAGGTCGATGTTGCGTGCCGGATCGTTCCATGCGTACGCGACGGAGAGCATCAGATTGCCGTCGGGACCCGTCCAACTGCGCAGGCAGCGCAGGCCCTCGCCGAAGTGCGGTGAGTCGAACGGAACGGTTTCGACGCGATGACTTGCCGCCGCGGTCGTGGGATCCGGCTCTGCCAGCATGCTCAGGTGCAAGGCGCTGTGTTCTTCATCGCAGGCGAACTGCTTGGTGAAGAACACCAGCGGGGCGGCCTGAGGAGGAATGGGGCCGAACAGGAACGCCTGATCGGCTTCGATACGGGTGCGCAGCATGATGGCCGAGGCCTCCAGGAACTTCCTCATCTGCCGCTTCTCCCGCCAGGTGAGCTTGCGTCGATGAAGCCGGGCACTCGCCTCGAGTTGGAGGTCCAGCCATTGCGCGAACTCCGCCGTGGTGCCGCCCAATGGCATGTGGAACCACATTGCCGGATTGGAGTCGGTTTCGACGATCATCATGCGTAACTCCAGCGGAAGGTGGTCATCACGGCATCGAAGAGCTCGACCAGGGTCTCGGCGAACTCGATATCCATGTCGGTGGCGATCAATGTGCTGAAGGAGAAGGTCAGCCACTGGGCGGGGGCGCTGTGTGGAATCGGTACGGTGTACTGCACACGCCACGACGGCACCTCGGCTCCCTTGTCCGGATCGGCAGGCAGCTTCCGGAACGTGCGCACGGCTGCCGTTCCGTCGAGTTCCCTGGCCGAGGCGTCTTCCGCGTCACGCACGAGATCGTTGAGGACGGCTTCGGGATCGACATTCGCCGTCGGTGCTCCCAACGGCTCGGAGGCGATGAAAGAGGCCGGGATGATCATCCCGTGGATCCGCTCGACGGGCAGGTAGAGCGTCAGACCACTGGATCTGCGTGCCTGCCGAACAGTCTCCTTCAGCTCTTTCATGAGCATGAGCCGGGCTTTGGGGATGTCGTCCTTCGGGAAACCCGCAGGGAGCTGCGATACGGACTTCCCGATGATTCGGTGAATCGCCTCTTTCGTTCCGTTCTGGAGTGGGATGGTGTCCCATCCGGGCGGTGGAACGATGTTGAATCCAGTAGGGACGCGGGTGGGCTTCGCGGAGTTCTCAGGGAGTGACACTGCGGTTCCGAATCTTCTCTGCGACCCAGGTCGCGCCAACCAGCACCGTGAACAGAGGGGCTCCGATGATCCCCGGCCAGAACGAAGTGATGAGGCTGGGCAGCAGCAGAGCCCAGCCCATGGCGAGGTCGCGTGTCAGCAGCGGAGGCCGCTGGCTGGGCCTGGGGTTCTTGATCAGGATCCACAGGAGATGGAGAAAGCACCCGGACAGCGCGAGCCAGTAAATCCAGAAGAGCACCTTGCGACCGGAGTCGGGGACCAGAACCGAGATCGCGATCAACGGGATGATGGACACCAGCGCGCCGATGATGGTCACGCGCACCCTGAAGTTCGCTCCGGTACCCAACTGCTCTTTGAGGGACTCAGCCATATCTCCTGCTTTTCCTGCCGCGTTTTTCGGTTTCCCCGACGGGCATCTTGGTCTTCACCAGTGAGTGTCCGGAGCGGGCATCCAGCCGCTTTCCTTCCACGTGTTGTATCCGTCGTTGTATGGCTTGTCGCCGGGGAGGAGATGATGTTCGGCCAGCCAGCCGACGGAATCGCTCTTGCTCAGCGACTTGTCGGCGACGTCGACGCCCATGCCGCCATATGCGGCGAACATGGACGCCGCATATCCCGCATGTCCGAGCTTGGAGGCTCCCCCGGCCACGGTGCCGGGGAACACGCCTTTGTTCGCACGGAGCTGCCCGAACAGTCCGGCTGCCTCGTCGTCCCCCAGGTGCAGCCACTTGGACACCGTGGACACCTGTGTCGGGCCCTTGGCGACCAGGCCGGTGTCTCTGGAGATCTTCTTCAGGGTGTAGTGGCGCAGGTCCGAGAAGAACTTCCGGGACACGTCGTCCTCGGCGTTCGCCATCGCCTTGCTCAGGTCGTCCAGCATGCCCTTGTGTGACCGAAGGCCTGCTTTGAGGCCGGCGGTCCGGGTGCTCTGAGCTGCTGCGCTGGTGACTTTGTTGGCACCCTTGAGAGCGGCGAGACCGCCGCGGCCGATTCCCATCAAGAGGAGGCCGCCCACATCGAAGGCCAGGTCGGTCCAGGACGCGTCACCCGAGGCCACCAGCAGGGATCTCGTCAGGATGGTCAGGATGGCGATCCCCAGTACCAGCAAGTTCAGCCCTGGAATCCAGATGGCGATGATGCCGGCGATGGTCGCGACCCAGCCGAGTCCATCAAGGACGGTCTTGATCCAGTCGGCGTTGTCGTGGGCCCAGCCCTTGACGTTGTCCCACCAGCTGTCCTTGATGACGTCGTTCAGCTGGGCGCCGATCTTGCGGGCATAGTGCTCCGCCCGATCGTCACGATCTCCCGTGATGCGATCCAGTTGCTCCCGGTACTTCCGCAACGGGTCATGGTCCTCACCGCTTTCCGAAGGATGCGGAGTGTCCTTGCCGCCGGAGCTCTTCTTGGCCTTGTCGGCCTCCAGCTCCTCCTGCTCCTTCTTGGCGTTGGCCAGGACCTTGTCGGCGTCCGACTGGAAGTCCTCCAGTTCGTTGGCCCAGTTCGTCAGATGACCATGTACGTGTTCGTAGCGTTCGGCGACCTCGCGCAGGTGCTTTTCCAGGACCTCCGACTCGTCGCGCAGCTTGGTGGCGTACTTCCCCTTGAGCTCGTTGTCGTTCTTGATGCCGCGAAGCAACCGGGCCTGTTCGCGGAGGTTCTCCGCGACCGAGACCATGTGCTTCACCTCGTCGCGGATCTCCTCGGGGTCGCCCGGCACGGGATCGGAGTCGGCGAGCGGATGCCAGTCGCGGGGGCGCGGCTTGGAGGTTGCGCTCACTGCTTCTTCTTCCTCGCCTTCCGCAGCTCATTGGCGAGTTGGGCGTCGAGGCCGGTGAAGCCGTCGATCGTGGACTTCACCAGTTGACCGACCGTGTCGATGCTCTCCAGCATCTTGGTGCGGTAGTCGTCCCAGTTGTCGACGAAGTCGTCCATTTTGTCGGCGATTTTCCCGCTGCCCCAGTAGGGCCTCATGTCATCTTTCTGGTGACTGAGGTTCTTGAGCTCCTTCTGGATGCTCTTCAGCCGGGACTCCGACTCGACGAGAAGATCGACGTTGACGATGAGGTCCGAGTCATCTGCCATGGGAGCTGCTCAACCCTCCCGAGTCGGGCCTGGGCAGGAGGCGGCAACAGTAGGCAAAGAGTGCTCCATGCTGGGCTCCCCGTGTGACAAAGGTTCAGTCAAGGTCATCGACGGTAGCGGGGGTGTCCTGGTTTCGCCAGGCGGGCTTGGTGCGTGAGCGGGCGGGCAGTTCCTCAGTTCAGTGCCCCCTTCGGCACCTCTGGCATCGTGAAATCCAGCCACCGGCCCAGTCGTTCGTTCCGTCCCGCCAAAGCCATCAGAGCGAGTGGTGCCGGAATGCCGACCAAGGCGACCGCCCAGGTCGGCAGCACCCAACCCAACTGAGCGACGCAGACGCACCACACCAGCACGACCGCACTTGTGCGAGCCAGACCGGCCGCGACGCGGAGCATCGAGCGGCGGGTTCCTGGGGAGGCCTGCAGCATTGCGCCGGCGAGCGTTCCCAGGGCGACACCTGCGAACAGGCCCCAGATCAGCCCGCCCGGCAGGAACATGGCGGGGAAGCCGGCTCGGGGGAGGGGAAAGGCCAAGCCGGACAGCAGTCCTGCGAAGATGCCCAAGAAGCCGCCGGTGACGATGGTGACCGCGGTCAGCTGATCGCGGATCTGTACTGAGAGTGTCAGGCCGCGCTTTGGGCGGACCTCCCGGAACGTCGCGCCGGAACCGACCAGGAACGTCGGCACTCCCAGCAGGAGCAGGATCGCCGCACCGAACAGCCCCCCGCTCTTGCCCGGGCCGCCGTGCCCGGGGAAGAGGTCCCGCACCTGCCAGGCCAATGCGCCGACCAGGACGACCAGCAGCCAGTAGCCGGACAGCAACGCCCAGCCGGCGCCGATCCGGGCCCGGCGCACCCGCGCCACTGGAGTCTGCAGCAGGCCCGCCACCGGCAGGGCGATCAGGGCCCAGCCGACGAGGAAGGCCTCTGGTCCCCGGTCCGTCGCTGCGATCCGCTCGAACAGCTCCGGCGAGGACGACAGGCCGAACCACTCCGGAGCCGCTGCCAGCATGCCCGTCAGCGTCAGGGAGACGACGCCCGCGGCGGAACCCGCCGCGATGCGGAGGATCATCGCGCGGGACGGGGCGTCGCCCGACACCGCCTGGCCCGGCGCCGCGGGTGCCCCTCCGCGGTGGTAGGCCCGCACTCCGGCAAGGGACAACACCACCAGACCGGACAGGATCGCGCCGGCCATCGCGCCCACCAGGGTCATCGGCACGACCTCGCCCGAGAGCAGCGGGCGCAGAGCGTCCTCCTCGATCGGGTCGTCGGGGGCGGGCGGCGGGTAGTCGGGCGAACCCGGAGGCCCCGACGGGGCCTCGACGAGATAGGAGACGAGCTGGTCCAGGCGGCGTGCGAGGGGAAGGTCGGTCTCCGAGGCGTACGTGATCCGTTCGGGAGTCCGGGAGAGGTGGTCCGAGTCGAGGCGGGCGCCGTAGTTGACCATCTTGATGTCACCGTTGGCGGCGTCCGCGATCACGAACAGGCCGTCCCGTCCTAGGCGCTGGTGCAGGGTGGCCGCGAGACGGTCCGGGTGACCGCCGGACTCGTCAGCGGGGGTGGATGCGGCGACCGCCACGTACACGGGGGCGCGCACTTTCTCGATCCGGCCGCGCAGGGCGGCCGTCTCGGCCGGGGACAACCGCTGGGTCTCCGGGTCCGTGTACACGGGGGCGTGCCGCAGTGCCGTGGACACACGGTCGATCCGGCTGCTCATGTCAGCGGCGTCGGGTGGGGTGCTGCCACTGCTCGTCCTGTCGTCGAACAGGGCGAGGCCCGACACGGTGATCAGGGCGGCGGAGAGGCCGCCAGCGACCGCCGCGAACAGCCCGACGCGCCAGATGCCCCGGCCCCGCGCTGCTTCGGCCCTGCGCCAGCGGTGCACATACGGGATGGTGATCAGCAGGAACACGGGCACGGAACCCAGCAGGAGGGACACCACCAGCGTCTGGTTCTCCCGGTCGGTGGGAGAGGTGTGCAGTGACTCCGGCTCCTTGCCCTGCTGATCCGCTGAACTGGCCTGCAGGTAACGCTTTTCGGCGCTCTCCTTGCCTGCGGCCAGGATCTCGGTGAACCGCTCGAAGGTCTCCTCGGCGCCGGCGTCGTACGGCATCTCGTACGTGGTCGCGCGACTCGCCTCCTCGGCGGGTACGTCCACCCCGTACGCCACCGCCTCCGCTACCGAACTCTCGTCCAGCAGCACGAACAGCCCGTCGGAGCCGAGCCTTTGGTGCACAGCCCGCAACAGCAGCTCGTCATCGTCCCGGCCCACGGTGTCGGGCAGTGCGATGACGTAGGTCGGCACCCCGGTCCGCTTCGCGACTGCGGCCAGGTGGGGCGCTGCCGAGCGGGGGAGTTCGCGGGGCATCTGGTCCGAGACGTAGACCGGATTCGTACGGAGGCGATTCGCCAGGTAGGCGGCCTGGGGAGCGGAGTCCTCGGCGGCCCGGGCAGCCGGGGTGGCTGTTGCGAACAGGAGAGCAAGGACGCAGACGGCGACGAGCGCGGGCAGGATGCCCTGCCCCGCCATGCGCCGGGTCCGATTGCGTGCCTGGTTCCGACCGTTTGCCATCACGGTTCCCACCGCTGCCCCCGTACGTCCCCGCGTCCCTGCTCGTGGCACTCTACTGGGGCGCTTTGCTACCGCGAGACGGCATCGTGTGCATCTCGTGGAGGTTCACCGACTTGAGGGACTCCCCCGATTCCAGGTGCACTTGCCCTTGCGAAGACGCCGCGGCTACTCATCCACCAACCCCCGCAACCCCGCCGACAACTCCGGCACCACCGCCCCCGCAGCCTGCGCCCGCATCACCGCCCTGACATAGGCCACCGCCTCTGCACGGAGGCGTTCCTTCTCGTTGCCCTGGCGCATGCCGGCGAGCCAGATGAGGAGGGCGACGGGGGCGAGGGCGAGGGTGCCGTAGCCGAGGGGGGTGTCGGAGGTTGCTGCCCAGAGGGGGCCCGCGCCGGCGGCGAGGATGAGGAGGCAGCCTGTCTCGTCGTGCCAGCCGCCCTTGTCGGCGATGGATTCGTACGCGGTGACCGCGGGGGGTTTCGGGGGGACCGGGGGTGGGGTGATCGCGTCGTGGAGGCCGGGGGCGTCGTGCGCGGCCCCGTTGCCTTCGTGCTCGTACGGCGGAACTTCCGTCCCCGCCCGCACCCCCTCGTACGAAGGAATCGGCGCCGCCCCCTTCCCGCCCCCGCCGGAGCTCCGTCCCTCCAGCCATCCCGGCACGTATGTCAGGGGCAGCCCGTGGGCCCGGGCCACGCCCAGTAGCTCGCGGTATCCGGTGAGTGCGGGGTGGGTGAGTTCCTGCTTCCAGCGGACGCGGATGCGGGTGAGGGTGGCCACGGCGATGACGATCAGCGGGCCCGTGAGGAGGAGGGCCGCCTTCGCGGCCTGGGCGGGAAGGGCGGGGGAGAGGAAGGGGAGGATGACCCCGGTCGTGAGGGTCAGGCCGCCCAGCCATACCAGGGGGCCGCGCTGGGTGGCGTCCAGGGCGCGGCGGCGTTCGGTGAGCAGGGCGGTCACCGCGGTGTCGTCGGTGTAGTCGACCCCGCAGCGCGACCCGATCTCGCGGGCCGCCGACAGGACGCGGGGATCGGCCGCCAGCGTCGCGCCGTTGAGGGGGAGGAGAGCGGGTGGGGCGGGGGTCCTCGTCACGCGGCGATGATGGCATGAGCCGCTCAAGGGCGGAGGGCCGGGGGTCAGGGGGTTCGCTGGCGCACAGGGCGCGGCCTTTTCCGCCGCCCTTGCTCAACCGGCCTGTGCACAGCTTGAGTTGCAGAGCGCAACGACGAGTCGCGTGAGGTCGAGGAGTCCGAACGCGCCTTGAGGGGCTTATGTGCGGCTGATACGGTGCGATCGCTTGACACTGGCCCCGGCGCTGGAATGTCCGGCAAAGAGCATCGGGGATGAAGTGTCCGTTTTTGCAGGGGAATTGGCAGACATTTCTTGGGTGTACGGGGAGCGGTTGCGTGAAGATCCAAGAGCGTACGGGGGCGGGCGCCGGTCGTTCCGTCGCTCCGGCTCAGCCGTCGGTCGGGGACCGGCTTCCCACTCCTCCGCGTGAGCGCAAGCCCGCGCTGGCCGCGCTCGCGGTGCTGCTGATCCTGCTCGGTGCGCTGGGTGCCACGACGCTCGTACTGCGGGCCGGGGACCGGATCGAGGTCGTCAAGGTGACGAAGGACATCCAGGCCGGCGAGTCCGTCAACAGCAGCAACACGACGTCCGTCATGGTCGCCGATGACAGCACCATCAACTACGTCAAGTGGGAACAGCTCGACACCCTCAGGGCGTACAAGGCCAAGAGCACGATCTACGCGGGCACCGTCGTCATCGGCGACATGTTCGCCAAGGGCAGCTCCCTGCCGGCCGGCAAGGCCTCCGTGGGTGTGTCCCTCAAGGAGGGGCAGTACCCGGCGGACATCAAGCCCGGTGACACCGTCGCCGTCTACAACGTCGACAGCGGTAACTCCGGTTCGGGCACCGACAAGAGCGACTCCGGCTCGGCGTCCGCCTCCTCCGGTGGACTCATCGTCGGCAACGCCCGCGTCAACACCAAGTCCGACAACAGCGACGCCACGGTGAGCACCGGCAACCTCCTGCTCACGCTGCTCGTCGACGAGTCCGACTCCGCCGCCGTGGCGCGCGCCGCGTCCGCCGGTGCGGTGGCCATCGTGCACGTTCCCGGCAACGGCAACTAAAGAGGCGGCCCCACCCATGGCGCTCATCGCTATCGCCGCCGACAAGGGTTCCCCCGGCGTCACCACCGCGGCCGTCGCCCTCGCGGCGGTCTGGCCGCGGCGTGTGCTGCTGGCCGAGGCCGACCCGGCGGGCGGGGACCTGGTGTACCGCAGTGCCGCCGCGCACGGCGGGCCGCTCAACCCGAACACCGGCATGCTGTCCATAGCCGCGACCGCCCGGCGGGGTCTGGTTCCCGACCAACTGTGGGATCACGTGCAGCCGTTGAGCGGAGGGCTCGAAGTTCTCGTCGGGCTCGGTATCGCCGAGCAGGCCGCCGGTCTCGCGGGGCTCTGGCCGACCCTCGGCCATGCCTTCGCCGCCCTCGCCGACTCCCCGAACGCGCCCGCCGACGTCATCGCCGACTGCGGACGCGTCAGCGGGGACACCCCGGCCGTGGAGCTGTTCCCGCACGCCGCCCTGATCCTTCTCGTCTCGCGCACCGAACCCGAGGCCATCGCCCGCGTCCGGGACCGCGCCGCCGCCCTCTCCGCCAAGCTGCACGGCGGCCCGCGCGGTGCAGCCGCCCTCGCCACCCCGCTGATCGGCGTGGTCCTGATCGCCGACCCGGGCGGCTCCGGCAAGCTGGTCAACCAGGTCAACGACATGCTGGTGCACGCCCAGACCGGCGCCCGGGTCATCGGCACCATCGCGGACGACCCGGCCGGCGCCGACCAGCTGGCCGGCCGCAAGCGCGGGCGCCTGGACAAGTCCCTGCTGATCCGTTCGGCCCGCAAGGTCACCGCGGACCTCCACCAGCAGTACGGCGCCGCCTGGACCGTACCGACGCAAGAGCCCCACGCGGGGGCCGGGCGATGACCGCTGTCGACCACCAGTTGGTCAAGCGGTTCCGGCAGGAGGCCGGCGACCGTATCGCCGAGCAGCGCCGCCAGGACCAGGTGGCCGGTGTCACGCCGATGTCCACGGAGGACGAGCGGCAGTACGCCCGCGCGGTGATCGCCCAGATCCTGGAGGAGTACGCCCGCGCCGACATCAACGCGGGCCGTACGCCGCTGGACGCGGAGACCGAGGAGCAGTACGCGGCCGCCGTGCACGCCGCGCTGTTCGGGGTGGGGCGCCTTCAGCCGCTGCTCGACGACCCCGAGGTCGAGAACATCGACATCAACGGCTGCGACCAGGTCTTCGTCGGCTACTCCGACGGGCGGGAGACGAGGGGGGAGCCGGTCGCCGAGACCGACGAGGAGCTCATCGAGCTCATCCAGGTGCTGGGCGCGTACTCCGGTCTGTCCTCCCGGCCGTTCGACTCCGCCAACCCGCAGCTCGACCTGCGGCTGCCCGACGGCTCGCGTCTGTCGGCCGTGATGGATGTGGCCCGGCGGCCCGCGCTGTCCATCCGCCGCGCGCGCATGGGCAAGGTGTTCATCTCCGACCTGGTCGGCAACGGCACCCTGACGCCCGAGGTCGCGCACTTCATGGCCTGCGCGGTGCGCGCCCGCAAGAACATCATGATCGCCGGTGCCACCAACGCCGGTAAGACCACCCTGCTGCGCGCGCTCGCCAACGAGATCCCGCCGCACGAGCGGCTCATCACCGTCGAGCGGGCCCTGGAACTGGGCCTCGACACCTTCCCCGACCTGCACCCGAACGTCGTCGCCTTCGAGGAGCGGCTGCCCAACTCCGAGGGCCAGGGCGCCATCTCGATGGCGGAGCTCGTGCGAAGGTCGCTGCGTATGAACCCCTCCCGCGTCATCGTCGGTGAGGTTCTCGGCGACGAGATCGTGACCATGCTCAACGCGATGTCGCAGGGCAACGACGGCTCGCTGTCCACGATCCACGCCAACAGCTCCAGCGAGGTCTTCAACCGTATCTCCACATACGCGCTGCAGGCCTCCGAACGGCTGCCCATCGAGGCCAGCCAGATGCTGATCGCGGGCGCGGTGAACTTCGTCGTCTTCCTCCAGCGGCGCAACAACTACCAGACGGGCGGCCGACTTCAGCGCATGGTCACCTCCGTCCGCGAGGTCAACGGCGTCGACGGCCGCGTGCTGTCCAGCGAGGTGTTCGCCGAGACCCCCGACGGACGCGTCGTACCGCACGCGCCCCTGGCCTGCCTGGAGGACCTGATGGCCCACGGCTACCGGCCCAACGGAAGCTGGGGGTGAGCCGCATGACCTACGCGGCACTCGGCTCGCTCGGCTC
Organism: Streptomyces sp. NPDC039424; assembly: GCF_055639495.1. Classification (NCBI taxonomy): domain Bacteria; kingdom Bacillati; phylum Actinomycetota; class Actinomycetes; order Kitasatosporales; family Streptomycetaceae; genus Streptomyces; species Streptomyces sp. NPDC039424. Next base: position 64,059 of record NZ_JBVKAI010000019.1, on the reverse strand, counting down.
CCTGGGCGGACTGTTCTCCACCACCGTCCTGTACGCGATCGGCTCCGGTGTCGCCGTCGGCGGCGGACTCGCGCTGCTCCTGATCGCCGTACGCGGCCTGCCCGCCAAGCCCGAGCACGAGAAGCACAAGGCCGACGAACGGGCCGCGGAGCTCATCCGGTTCGCCGGGCAGCGCGGCTCGCTCGCCGCGATCGTCGGGCTCGCCGTGCTGCTGCTGACCCGCTGGGCGGTGGCCGGCATCGCGGCCGGTGTCCTCGTCTTCTTCTGGGACCGCCTCTTCGGCGGCGCCGCCGAAGAGCGCGCCGCCATGCGCCGGGTGGAGGCCCTCGCCTCCTGGACGGAGTCCCTGCGCGACACCATCGCCGGCGCGGTCGGCCTGGAGCAGGCCATCCCCGCCTCCGCGCGGGCCGCCGCCCCCGTCCTGCGCCCCCACCTCGACGCCCTGGTCGACCGTCTGCGCGCCCGTACGCCACTGCCCGACGCGCTGCAGAACCTCGCCGACGAGATCGACGACGCGTCGGCGGACATCATCGTGGCGGCCCTGATCCTCAACGCCCGCCTCCGCGGCCCCGGTCTGCGCCAGGTTCTCGGGGCGCTGGCCAAGTCGGCGCGCGAGGAGGTCGACATGCGCCAGCGCGTGATGGCCCAGCGCGCCTCGACCCGGCGCTCGGTGCAGATCGTCGTCGCGGTCTCGATCGCCTTCGTCCTCGGACTCTCCATCTTCAACCGGGAGTTCGTGGAGCCGTACGGCACCGCGGTCGGACAGCTCGTCCTCGCCGTGGTCTGCGGACTGTTCGCGCTCGGCTTCTGGTGGCTGCGCAAGCTGTCGACGATCGAGACGCCGGAGCGCTTCCTCGTGCGGGACCAGTCGGGTGTGCAGTTCGTACGACCCCGCACGCCCGCCCAGCAGCAGCCGCTACCGGAAGAAGGTGTACGCCGGTGAACCTGACGATGCCGGTCGTCGTCGGCGTGGTCTTCGGCCTCGGCGTGTACGCCCTCGTCCGCGCCCTGATGCCGACCAAGCGCAGCGCGGTCGCCCAGGTCGCGCGGATCGACGCGATGCGGGCGCGGGGAGCGGCGTACGAGTCCGCGCGCCAGGCCAAGGACACCGGCCGCCTCGGCTCGCTGCGGGCCGAGGTCGGCGCCCGGGTCTCGGAGTTCTACCTCCAGCAGGGCTGGGAGCAGCGCTCGCTCCGCGCCGACCTCGCGGTCCTGGACCGCAGCTGGGAGAACTTCCTGGCGACCAAGGTGCTGCTGGCCACGGCGGGACTGTTCTTCGGCCCGTTCCTGTTCGCGGTGGTCTGGACGCTCGGCTTCGGCTCCAGCCCGGTCGTCCCGGTCTGGCTCGCCCTGCTCTGCGCGGCCGTGTTCTTCTTCCTGCCCGACCTCGAGGTACGGCGGGACGCGGCCGAGAAGCGGCGGGACCTGCGCCGGGTCATCGGCGCCTACCTCGACCTGGTGTCGATGAGCCTGGCCGGCGGCCGGGGCCTGCCCGAGGCCCTGATGGCGGCGGCCGAGGTCTCCGACGGCTGGGCCAACCAGCGCATCCGCAACGCCCTCGCCGACGCCCGGATCACCGGCGTCAGCCAGTGGCAGGCGCTGGGCGCGCTCGGCGAGGAGCTGGGCGTGGAGGAGCTGAAGGACCTCTCCGCGTCGCTCGCCCTGGTCGCCGACGACGGCGCCAAGGTCCGCGAGTCCCTCGCCTCCCGCGCCGAGACCATGCGCCACCGCGAACTGGCCGAGATCGAGGGCAGCGCGGGCGAGAAGTCGCAGTCGATGCTCGTCGCCCAGCTGCTGCTGTGCGCCGGATTCCTGGTGTTCCTGATCTTCCCGGCGGCGATGCGGGTGTTCCAGGTGTGAGCCGTTTCCAGAACTTCTGCCAACTGCTGTCTCGAGAGGACAACTGATCATGAACGGACTCATGAACGGATCCATGAACCGATCCATGAACGGACGGAACGTCAGCACCGGGATCCCGGCCGTGGACTTCCTGGTCACCTTCTTCCAGGGCCGCGTCCAGCGGGCCCGCTCCGGCGAACTCGACCGGGGCGCCTCCGCGGTGGAGTGGGTCATCATCTCCGCCGTCGTCGTGGCGATCGTCGGCGTCGTCGCCGCGATCATCAACTCCGCGCTGAGCGAGGGCGCCAACAAGGTCGGCGACTGCATCAAGGGTGCGGACGCCAGCAAGACCTGCTGACCGAAGTACGTACTACGGGGACGGCGACGGGGATGGCGACGGGGATGCGTGCACGCGTGCGCGGATGGGCGCGCCGCCGGGCTCAGGCCGCGCGCGGCCGGACCGGCGACTCCGGCATGACCGCGATCGAGTTCGTGTTCCTCACCCCCGTCCTCTTCTTCATGATCTTCGCGACCGTCCAGTTCGCGCTGTACTTCTTCGCCGACCACGTGGCCCAGGCCGCCGCCCAGGCCGGCGCCCGCAAGGCCCGCGCGACGGCCGACGAACAGCCCGGCGGGTGGCGCGGCGAGGCACGCGACGTGGTCGACTCCTACATCCGCCAACTGGGCCCCCAGCTCGTGCTGTCGCCGGACGTGACCATGATCCAACCGGAGCAGAACACCGTCGGCGTGGAGATCACCGCCCGGGTGCCGACGGTGTTCCCCGGACTGGACCTGACGGTGCACGCGCAGTCGGCCGGGCCGGTGGAGCGGTTCGTGAAGGAGGGGGAGAACTGATGCGCTTCTCCCGCCCGCGTGCGCGGATCACCTCCGACGACCGGGGCCTGTCCACCGTCGAGGTCGTGATCCTCGCCCCGGTGATGATCCTGTTCATCCTGGTGCTGGTCGCCTTCGGCCAACTGGTCGACGGGCGGGGCGCGATCGACGGCGCCGCGCGCGACGCGGCCCGCGCGGGCTCCATCCAGAAGGACCACGCCACGGCGATGGCCGAGGCGCGCAAGGCTGCGGAGGCGGACCTGGCCGACGTCTGCTCCGGACCGGTGTCCGTCGTCCAGACCAGCCAGGGCTTCGAACCCGACACCATCTTCACCGTCGAGGTGAGCTGCCAGGTGCGGGGCCTTGCGATGCTCGGCCTGGACGTCCCGACACGGCTGTCGGCGAGCTTCAGCTCCCCGCTGGATCCGTTCCGGAGGACGGCGTGAGGAATGTCGTACGGGACTGGTGGCGCTCGCGCCCGACGCGAGGGGCCCGGCGGATGGACGACCGCGGCTCGGGCGCCGGCGCGGTGATCATCTTCGCCCTGGTCTTCCTCTCCCTGGCCGCGTTCGTGATCGACGGCGGCCTGTCCGTCTCCAAGCGCGAACGCGCCGCCGACATCGCGGAACAGGCCGCCCGTTACGCCGCCCAGGACATCGACAAGGAGGCCCTCTACGACGACCGGGGCGGCTCCGCGCCGATCAGGTTCCAGGACTGCGACGCCCGCGTGAAGCGCTTCGCCGCCGAGATGAACATGACCACCCAGGACATCGCCGCGACCCACTGCGTGACCGCCGACGCCCAACAGGTCGAGGTGGAGGTCCAGTTGACGTACGAGCCGGTGTTCACCGGCATGTTCTACGGCGGGAACGTCGTCGTGCACGGCCGGGCGGTCGCCGAGAACGAGGTCGGCTGAACCATGGCACTCCTCGGACGAAACAAGCCCGAGCCGGAGGTCCCGCCCGTCCCCTGGAACAGCCCGGGCTGGTTCACGGTGGGCGAGGTGCTGCGCCCAGGCACCCTCGTCCGCAAGCCGGTGCGGGGACAGTGGGCGGTACGGATGCCGACGACGCACGAGGGGGTGCGGTACCACGCCCCGGCGGTGCTGGTGCTCGGCGATGGGGCCGGGAGGGCCGGGACCCCCTCGTACGAGCTGTACGACGCCACCCGCCCGGACGAGCCGCTGTGCTCCCTGACCCCGGAGAAGGGCGGCGCCCGCCACCGCGTGACCGACCCCGACGGCACGGAACTCGGCCTCCTCCACCGCACCCCGCCCGCCAAACGCGCCATCCAGCACGGCTGGTGGCTCCAGCAACCCGGCCACGCCGACATCGTGGCCCGCTACAAGTGGGCCCGGGGCAGCGCCAAGGAGATCGCGACCCGCGGCAAGGAGACGGCGGTACGCGGCGCGGGCGCACTGGCCGGCAGCGTCGTCGACTCCGTTTTCAGCCTGGGCGCGGAAGGCGACGCCCGCACCACCCCGAGGAACGAGCACTGGCCAGTCACCTGGCGCGCCGACCCCGATCCCGAACCGGTGGCCCTGACCTGCGAATACCTCGACAACATCCGCACATACCACCCCCACGCAACCTGGCTGGACCGCCGCCTCGCCATCGCCCTGGCGGTACTCCGCGAGGCCGCCAGGCGCTGACCAGGGCGCCCCGAGCGCCCTTCCGCCGGCCGGTGCGACGCGTGCTATTCCGGTAGCAGATGCAATGTCAGCGGTTCACCGACTGGATCTCCTGGACGTTCATGGCCTGCGTGGTCTCGAAGGTGCCGTCGGGCAGGTCGCCCTTGCTGCCGCCGGTTCCTTCCCAGGTGATCTTCCAGGTGATCGAGGCCTTCAGGTGGTACGGGCTGCCGTTGGTGGCGCGGAGGTACCTGATGCCACACGGCGGGGTCCTGTCGGCGTCACCCGCCGCGTACGGTGTGCCGATCGAGCCGTCGTCGATCTCGCAGTCACCGGAGGCCGGGTATGTCTCGGCGTCGTCGGTGCCCGGTGCAAGGTGGAGTGCCACCGGCTCGGCCGTCGTCTCGGCTCATAGGCCGGTGTTCGGGAGTTCGGCCCGGACCTTTATGTCTTTGAACGTGTCCTTGTCCAGCCATACCCAAGTGGGAAGGTTCTCCAGACACCTCGCGATGTCTCATGTGGGTAGGTCCCACAACCGCCGTAGCGACTCGGGACGGCAAGAACTCGGGCTTCCAGGCAAGGGCGAGGCGGAGGTTTACCCACCGGGCGCCAGCATTGTCCGGGGGGAGCGCCTGGTCACGGCTGCTGCTTCGTGCGCGCGGCTGAGGCTTGCCGGGTATCTGCGCCGGAGCTGACGTGCCGCTGGGCTTCCTGGGGGCCGTGCCAGTCCAGGCACACGGCGGTGGCATCGTCTTCGAGCCGGCCGTCGGCGGCTTCCCGGACTGCGGACGTCAGCGCCAGCGTGGTCTCCCGCGGGTGCAGGTTCCGGGTGCGCTCCAGCAGGGCGGGCAGGTCCACCTTCTCGCCGTGACGTTCGAGCATGCCGTCGGTGAACATGAGCAGACGGTCACCGGGCCGCAGATCGAGGTCCTGCACGCGGTACGGGTGGGGGGTCAGCCCGGACAGCCCGGACAGCCCGGACAGCCCGAAGGGATGGTCCACCTCGCAGGTGATCGCCTCCACAGCCCCCTCGCGCATGCGCAGTGGCCAGGGATGTCCTGCGTTGACGAGCCGGGCCCGCCCGGTGTGGAGATTGATGCGCAGCAGCTGCCCGGTGGCATGACCGTGGCCGTGGTCGATCAATGCCTGGTCGGCCCGGTGGGCCTGTTCGGCCAGGCCGGCGCCCGCCCGGCGGGCGCCGCGCAGGGCGCCCACCAGGACCGTGGCGGTCAGGGCGGAATCGATGTCATGGCCCATGGGGTCGGTCACGGACACGTGCAGGGTGCCGCGGTCCAGGGTGTAGTCGAAGGAGTCACCGCTGAGGTCCTCGGAGGGCTCCAGGTTCCCGCACAGGGTGAACTGTGCAGCCTCGCACGACAGCGACGGGGGCAGCAGCTGGTACTGGATTTCAGCTGCCAGCGTGGGAGGCCTGGAGCGTTTGCCCCAGGTGTAGAGGTCGGTGAAGCGCCCATTGGCGATCACGACGTAGGCCAGGACGTGGGCGGCTTCCCCGACCGCATCGAGGACGGGCTCGCCGGGGTCGGTCGGCAGGAGCAGTTCCAGCAGCCCGATCGCGTCTCCCCGGTTGGTGACCGGCACGATCACCCGCTGCCCCTGGCCGGTCGCCTCCTGATACAGCCGCTGGGTACGGATCACCTCCTCGTAGACGCTGCCGAACAGGGGGATCCGCTCCGTCTCCCGCTCGCTCTCCGCAGCGGCGGTGGACAGCCGCGCCACCGCCTTCCCCGTCAGGTCCACGATGAGGAAGGAGACCTTCGTGGCGTTGAAACGCCGCCGCAGGTCCTCCGCGATCACGTCGACGGCGTCCGCCGGCGCCGCTGTCTCCGCTGCCGTCAGCAATCGGGAAAGTCCACTCTGTCCACCACTCACGACCGCCGTCCCTTCCACGGCCCCTCCCACCAGCTTGGGAACCGTCGCAGTGAGCGTCAATCCGTGAACGGTCACGCTCCGGCATTCGCCCGTGGATGCGGCCGCCTCGGCTGCTCTGGGACAAAACTCGACGAGGGGCCTGGCCGAAGGCGCCCCATTCCTGGCAGCAGAGCCAAGGTGCTCGTAAGCCGGTCGTCTCGACGGGCTCATGCCTCATGAGACACGCCAGAGTCTGGAGAAGGACAGTTGACCGTTGAGTCTCCGCCGGAGTCGGCGTGTGCGGCAGGGAACGAAGTTATCAGGAGGGGAAGGGGCGCACCGAGGTCCTATCGGGTGCAACAGGGATGAACCGGCTACGTGCGGCCGTTGTTGTGTCCTCAGCCTTCGACGCTGTCGGTGCGACTCAATAGGATCTCTGTAGGCTCAGCCCACCCCCCCCGTACCACCCTCCTCCACACACCACCCAGGACACCCGCCATGGCGCGACGCAGCACATCAGGCTCGACGGGAAGCCCTACGGGCGCGCGGAATCGGACGCCGCAGGCGGTGCGCTTGCGGCAGCGGACGTTCGGGGACTTCGTGAAGGCGTTCCTGGCGTTCGTCGCGTTGCTGGTGCTGGTGGTCGGTGTGCCGGGCGCGCTCGCGGTGTCGGTGGGCTGGCCGTTGCCGCACAGTGCGCCGTCCCGGGACTGGCTGATGCAGGACATCAGTACGTCGACGTTCCTCCACATCCTCACCGTGATCGTCTGGCTGGCCTGGGCCCAGTTCACCGCCTGTGTGCTCGTCGAGGTCAAGGCCGCGCTCTCCGGCGTCGGGCTGCCGGGGCGGGTGCCCGGTGCCGGGCCCAGTCAGCTGCTCGCCCGGCAGCTCGTCGCCGCGCTGCTGCTCGTGGGGGCCACGGCGGCCAGCCTCACGCCGGGGCTCTCGCAGCTCGGGCACCAGCTGGAGGGCAACCAGAGGGGCACCGTGGCAGCGGCGCAGCAGACGCCGGGCACCCTGTTCACGCAGCCGCGGGAGCAGGCCGCGAGCGCCGCGGCGGCCCTCGCCGAACAGGCCTCCCACGCCGCCGCCCAGGCCGACGCGGGGGGTGGAACCGCCAAGGACGGCGGCACGAAGTACTACCGGATCCAGCCGCCGGAGGGGCGTCACCACGACTCCCTCTGGGAGATAGCCCAGCGGCATCTCGGTGACGGGCGCCGGTACAAGGAGATCTACGAGCTCAACAAGGACCGCGTCCAGCCCGACGGTTCGCGGCTGTCCGAGGCCAGCCTCATCCGGCCCGGCTGGATCATGGAGATGCCCGCCGACGCGCACGGCGGCGAGCTCGTCGAGATGCCCGACGCCAAGCATGTCTCCCCGGACGTGAAGCAGCAGATCCACGACTACGCCAAGTCCGGGGATCACGCCGAAGGATCCGACACCGGCTCCGGTACCGCGCATGTCTCCCTGCCCCATCAGCGGCCCGCCCCGGACGACAGCGCGGATCAGCATCAGCGGCAGCACGAACGGCAGCATCAGCAGGAGCACGCCGGGCCCGCCGCCGAGGCTCACGACGACTCCTTCGGTCTGCCCGAGGCCCTCATCGGTGCCCCCCTGCTGGCCGCCGGTCTCCTCGGCGCCCTGGGGCGCCGGCGGCGGCAGGCGCTGTGGCAGTCGGCGCTCGGGGCGGTCGGCGGGCGGCGCGGCATGGAGCCGCCGACGCCGACCGGAGACGCCCAGGACGTGCAGGACGCGCTGCTGGTCGGCGCCGACCCCGAGGGCGTACGGCTGCTCGACCGGTCGCTGCGCGGGCTGGCCGCCTCCCTCGCCGCCGAGTCGCGCGCGCTGCCCGTCGTCTACGCCGCCTGGCTCAGCCGCGGCGATCTGCACCTCCAGCTCGCCCAGCCGTCGGGCAAGCCGCCGGCGCCGTGGCGGCTCGGGCAGGACCAGACGTTCTGGATGCTGGCCCGGACCGACGCCGAGCGGTACGAGGACATCGACACCGCCGCCCCCTACCCCGGCCTGGTCAGCCTCGGCACCATGGACGACTCGCGGCTGCTGCTCAACCTGGAGGCGGTGCCCGGCATCGTCTCACTGAGCGGGCGCGAGGCCGACCGGGCCGCCGTGTTCGCCTCCGTCGCCGCCGAACTCGCCACCAACGGCTGGTCGGACCGTATGACCATCACGCTCGTCGGCTTCGGTGAGGACCTCACCGCGCTCGCCCCCAACCGGCTGCGCCACCTCGACGGCATCGAGGCGCTGATCGAGACGATGGAGGCCGAGACTCGGCAGCGGCGGGGCGCCCTGGGCGCTGCCGGGCACGACTCCGTGCTCACCGGCCGCACCGGGCCCGCCCAGCACACCCGTTGGGCCCCGCACCTGGTGCTGCTCGCCGCCCGGCCCTCCGCCGAGGACGCCGTCAAGCTCGCCGAACTCGCCGCCGACGCCAGCCGCCTCGGCATCGGCTACCTGGTCGGCACCGAGACCGACGGCGATCTGCCCGGCGCCGCCTGGGAGATGGAGATCACCGGCCGGGGCAAGCTGCTCGCCCCGCTCCTCGGTCTGGAACTCGACGCCCAGCTCCTGCCCGCGGCCCAGCAGCGCGCGGTGGTCGAGCTGTTCGTCGAGGCCGACCCCGACCGCGACCCGGACGGCCCCACCAACACCCCGCCGTTCCTCGTCGACATCAGCGAACAGGGGCGGCCCGCGGTGTACGCGCGCCTGGTGGGGCCGTACGAGATCATCGGCCTCGACACCCCGGACGGCGACCGCAGCCCGCTGCTCCACGAGGCGCTCGCCCTGCTGCTCCTGCACCGCGAGGGCGTCCACCCGCGGGTGCTGGCCTCCGCGCTGTGGCCGCGCGGCGTCACCGAGGACGTCCGGGACGCGCTGGTGGAGCGGCTGCGGGTCTGGCTCGGCACCGACCCGGACGGCGGCCCCCGCCTCCGCGCCGACGGGACCGGGCGGCTCACGCTCGCCAAGTCGGTCGTCTCCGACCTCGACGTGCTGCGCTCCCTCTACCACGAGGCCACGCAGGGCAAGGGCGTCGACAGCCGGGCCGTACGCGGACGGCTGCTCACCGACGCGCTGGTGCTGGTCCGGGGCCCGCTGCTCGCCGACCGGCCCGAGGGCCGCTACCGCTGGCTCACCCACGAGATCGTGGACGCGCAACTCCCGCTGCTGGTCGCCGACATCGGGCTCGCACTGTCCGCGTTCCACCTGGAGAAGGACCGTGCGGAGAAGGCCATCGAGGCGCTGAACGCGGCCCTGCGGACCGCCCCGGACGACGAGCGGCTGTGGAACGAGCTGCTGCGCGCCACCCATGCCACCGGTGACCCGGCCCGCCTGCGCACCCTCGCCGCCGACCTCCTCGGCCGCAGCGGGGCGCGCGGTCTGCCGCCGCGCACCGAGGCGCTGCTCGACGAGCTGCTCCCGACGTGGCGCGACGGCGCCGCCGCGGCCGGATGACCGACCCGCTGCTCGTGGTCGCCGCCGCGCTGTGGGGCGCGGCGGCGGGCACGCTGCTGCCCCGGGCCGCCTACCGCTTCTCCGTCCCGCCGGAGGAGGAGTGGCGGGACCGCTGCCCGGGCGGGCATCCCGTCGCGGGGTGGATCGGCCGGGCGCGGTGTACGGCCTGCGACCGGTCCGAGCCGGCGTACGGCCCCGGCGCCCCGCTCCTCGCCACCGTCACCGCCGTCGTCTGCGCCGCCCTCGCCGCCGCCACCGGAACCCGGCCCGAACTCGGCGTCTGGCTGCTGCTCGCGCCCCTGGGAGTGCTGCTGGCGGTGGTGGACCTGAGGGTGCAGCGGCTGCCGGACATGGTGACGCTGCCGCTCGCGGGCGCCGCCCTCGGGCTCCTCGCCCTGGTCGCCCTCGTGCCCGAGCACGCCGGCGACTGGCTCACCGCGCTGCTGGGCGCCCTCGCGCTCGGCGCCGGGTACTTCGTGCTGTGGCTGGTCAACCCGGGTGCCATGGGCTTCGGCGACGTGAAGCTGGCGCTCGGGATGGGGGCCGTACTGGGCTGGTACGGCTGGCCGACGGTGATGCTGGGGACCTTCGCCGGGTTCCTGTTCGGGGCGGTGTACGCAGGGGTGCTGGTCGTCGCGCGGCGGGCGGGGCGCAAGACGATGATCCCGTTCGGGCCGTTCCTGATCGCGGGGGCCTTCGCGGGGGTCCTGATCGGCGCGTACACGGCCTGACGTCGGCCCGGCGAAGGCGCTGGCGTAGGCTGGTTCGGTCCGTCCACAACCCTTACGAAAGGGACGCCCCGGTGACCGAGAAGGCCGACCTCCAGTCAGTGCTCGACCGTGCCGCCGCCGGTGGGCGGATCACCCCCGAGGAGGCCCTCGACCTCTACCGCGACGCCTCGCTGCACGCGCTGGGTGCCGCCGCCGACGCGGTACGGCGCCGGAAGTACGCCGGGACCGAGCACATCGCGACGTACATCATCGAGCGGAACATCAACTACACGAACGTGTGCGTCACGGCGTGCAAGTTCTGCGCCTTCTACGCGGCTCCCAAGGACACCGCGAAGGGCTGGACCCGCGACCTCGACGACATCCTGCGCCGGTGCGCCGAGACCGTCGAGCTGGGCGGCACGCAGATCATGTTCCAGGGCGGCCACCACCCGGACTACGGCGTCGAGTACTACGAGAAGCACTTCGCGGCGATCAAGGAAGCCTTCCCCCAGCTGGTCATCCACTCCCTCGGCGCGTCCGAGGTCGAGCACATGGCCCGGATCTCCAAGGTCTCCGTCGAGGAGGCCATCACCCGCATCCACACGGCCGGCCTCGACTCCTTCGCGGGCGCCGGTGCCGAACTCCTGCCGGAGCGCCCGCGCAAGGCGATCGCCCCCCTCAAGGAGTCCGGCGAGCGCTGGCTGGAGATCATGGAGACCGCGCACCGGCTGGGCGTGGAGTCCACCTCGACCATGCTGATGGGCACCGGCGAGACCAACGCCGAGCGCATCGAGCACCTGCGGATGATCCGGGACGTGCAGGACCGTACGGGCGGCTTCCGGGCCTTCATCCCGTACACCTACCAGCCCGAGAACAACCACCTGAAGGGCCGCACCCAGGCCACGCTCTTCGAGTACCTGCGGATGATCGCGATCGCCCGCCTCTTCCTCGACAACGTCCAGCACATCCAGGGCTCCTGGCTGACCACCGGCAAGGAGGTCGGCCAGCTGTCGCTGCACTACGGCGCCGACGACCTCGGCTCGATCATGCTGGAGGAGAACGTCGTCTCCTCCGCCGGCGCCAAGCACCGCTCCAACCGTATGGAGATCATCGACCTGATCCGCAAGGCGGGCCGGGTGCCGGCGCAGCGCTCGACGACGTACGAGCACCTCGTCGTCCATGACGACCCGGCGAACGACCCCGTCGACGAGCGCGTGATGTCGCACATCTCGTCGACGGCGATCGCGGGTGGCACGGCCCACCCGGAGTTGAAGCTGCTGGCTTCCAACTGAGCTCGTCGTGCTGACGATTCACGCGGCGGACCGGGTGCGGTGCGTCTGGGACGAGCAGGAGCCGGTCGAGGACGGTGCCGTCGTCGTGTCGGGGACGCGGGTCGAGGCCGTGGGGACGCTCAGCGAGCTCATGGAGCGGTATCCGGGTGCGCGGGTGCGGCGCTGGCCCGGTGTCCTCGGGCCCGCGCACGTCCACCAGGGCCCGTTGCCGGACGCCCCGACGCCACGTGAACGCGTTCACGAGGTGCTGAAGCTCGGGGCGGTGGCGGTCCTGGCGGAGCACGTCGACTCGCCCGAACTGCGGGCCGCCGCCGAGCGGAACGACGTGGCCGTGCTGACCTGGGCGCGGCCGACCTGGATCGGCGAGACCACCCGCGCCGACTTCGCCGTCTTCGACGACACGGGCGTGTGCATCGCGACCGTCTGCGGGGGGCGGCTCGTCCACCGGCGCCGTTAGGGTCTGCCGGACACGGCCTGGCCCGCGAACGCCTTCCCGAACGTCCCCGAACCCTGCTTCACCCCGCTGCAGTCGGTGGCCGCGTCGTCGGACGCGGAGTCGTCGTCGCACTGCTGGTCCCGGAACGTCGACCACATCGACACCCACGCGACCTCCTTCTCCTCGGCGAACTTCCGTACCTGGGCGGCGTCGGAGAGCGTGAACGTCTCGTTGTCCACGTCGTTGACGCCGATCATCGAGGTCAGCGCCATGCCCCGCCAGGCGTTCGCGTCGGACAGGCCGAAGACCTTCTTCAGCTGGGTGTGGGCGGCCCTGGCCGAGGTGAGGGCGTAGTCGCCCATGTCACCGGCGTACGACTCGCCGTAGTTCATCGTCATGAGGTTGACGGTGGAGACCTGGACGTCGTACTCGTTCGCGGACTGCAGCAGTGCCAGTCCGTCGTCGTCCAGCCCCGAGGGCATCACCGGGAGGGTGAAGGAGACCTCCAGGTCGGGGCGGTCCTGCTGGAGCCGGGCGATCGCCTCGGAGCGCAGGTCGACCGAGTCGGAGTCGGTCAGTTGGTCGCCCTCGATGTCGAAGTCGGCCTGGGTGGAGCCTGCCGCGTCCAGGGCCTCGGCGTAGGCGGCGGCCAGCTTCGACGCGCTGGCGCAGGTCGCGGCCAGCTCCTTGCCGGAGGCCCCGCCGAAGGAGACCCGGACGGTGGCGCCGTCCTGCTTGAGCCGCGAGACGCGGGACTTCACCGCCGAGCCGTCGAGCGCGTCGGCGCCGTTCCACTTCGGCACGCATGCGCTGCCGCTCGCGATCACGAAAGCGAGGTTGTACGTCGTGGGGGAGCCGGCGGAGTCGTTGGCGGAGGCATCGGTGGCGCTGACGTAGGGGGCGTACGAGGTACTCGAACCGGTGGTCTTCCCGGTGTTCTCCGTGGCCTCGGGCGCTGCCGCCGAGGTGCCGCCGGTCCCGCCGGAGCACCCCGTGGCGGCCAGTGCAAACACGCAGACGAGCCCGGCCACCGGTGTCAGGAAACTCCTCATTGCGTGTTACCCGCTCTCGTGATTTGTGTCTCAGGCTCGAAACAAAGTCCCATTCCAAAGGAAAACGTCTCACACGAAGCCGATGTTCAATGGTTTGACGAATGCACAGGAAATCCATGGGGAGTGTGGAACGAATCGGGCCAATCGGGGTTGTCAAAAGGGATGTTCGGCTTGTTTCCCTCTCGGGAGGCTCGCGCAGGCGTTCATAGAAACTCTCAGCAAAAAGACAGGTTGAGCCGTTTCTCATGGGCGCCTCACAAGGAGGCGGATTGTCAACACATAAAGCCTCCCTAATATTCGGGGAATGCAATCCGAGCCTGCCATCGAAAGCCCCGCCGCTGGGCGTGGTCGCCGCCGCAAACGCGGCAACGGGTCCGCCGAGGGGCCCGTGTTCGTTGACACCTCCGGACGCCGGTCGAAGGTGCTGCGCCGCGTCGGCCTCCTCCTCGGTGTCGTCTGCCTCGCGTACGCGGGTGTGCTCGGTGCCGCCTTCATGGGCTGGGGCACCTCGCTCACCCCGTCCTCGCTGCTGCCCTTCGGAGGCGGCCAGAACGGCCGGACACCGGGCGGCTTCCAGCCGCAGGGCGGCATCGGCCGCCCGGCCGGTCTGCCGAGCGACCGCCCGTCGGCCCCGCCCACGGGCACCGCCACCCCGTCCTCGAGCGCGTCCGCGTCAGCGGCCGCCAACTGACCGGAACGGCAGGCCTGCCATGACCACTCCGACGCCCGCACGCCGCCGCCGACGAGCCCCCACCCGCATGGAGCGGGCGGCGGGCCGGGCCGCTGCGCTGCAGAGACCGCGCGTCATCCTCGCTCTGCTGCTCCTGATGGCGCTGACCTGCGTGATGCTGCTCGACGGCTATCTGCGCGCGGAGGTCGGCGGCGACCAGCGGGTGCGCTCCGGCGCCGGCTCGGGCAAGGTGCCCGACAAGATCCTCGACGGCGGCCCGATCCTCACCTTCCGGGGCGGCCGGGCGACCACCGTCTCGGTGCCGGACAAGACCATCGCGCTGACCTTCGACGACGGGCCGAACCCGACCTGGACGCCGCAGGTGCTGAAGATCCTGCGGGAGAACGACGTGCCCGGCACGTTCTTCCTGGTCGGCTCGATGGTGTCGCGCTACCCCGGCATCGTGAAGACCATGGTCGAGCAGGGCAACGAGGTCGGCATCCACACCTTCACGCACGTCGACCTGTCGTACCAGAGCGACGCCCGCGTCGACCGCGAGATGGAGCAGACGCAGCTCGCCCTCGCGGGCGCGGCCGGCATCACGACCACGCTGTTCCGCGCGCCGTACTCCTCGGAGACGGACGCCATCGACAACTACAGCTGGCCCGTCTACAAGAAGCTCGGTGAGGAGGGCTACACCAGCGTCTTCGTCGACACCGACAGCGACGACTGGAAGAAGCCGGGCGTCTCGAAGATCGTGCAGTGGGCCGCCCCGAAGGGCACCAAGGGCGCGTCCGTGCTCTTCCACGACGCGGGCGGCGAGCGGTCGCAGACGATCAAGGCGCTGCCGCAGTACATCAAGAAGATGAGGGCGAAGGGCTACACCTTCACCACCATCAGCGGCGTCATCCAGAAGCAGAACGCGGCGGAGCGGCGGGCGGCGGGCGGACAGCCTGCGGGTGCGGCAGAAGCCGGTGCGACCGGCGCCAGTGCGACCGGCGCCCCGCCCGGCACCGGCACCGCGCCGAACGGCGTGAGCGCCACCGCCCGCCTCCAGGCCGCCCACCGCACGGCCACCGGCATGACCCTCTACGAGGGCAAGGCCCTCATCGTCGCCGTCGCGGTCGCCGAGTGGACGGTGCCCACGCTGTCGGTCGGGCTGGCCGTCGTGGGCGTCGCCGTGATGGGCCGCTTCGGGATGATGCTGATCCTCGCCCGGCGCCACTACAGACAGCGCAACAAACGCCGCTTCAGCTGGGGTGAGCCGGTCACCCGGCCGGTCAGCGTGATCGTCCCGGCGTACAACGAGAAGGAGTGCATCGCCAACACGCTCAAGTCGCTGGCGCAGAGCACCCATCCGATCGAGATCATCGTCGTCGACGACGGTTCCACCGACAACACGTCCGAGATCGCCGAGTCGTTGGGCATGCCGAACGTCCGGGTCATCCGGCAGGAGAACGCGGGCAAGCCCGCCGCCCTGAACAACGGTGTCCGCAACGCCAGTCACGACATCGTCGTGATGATGGACGGCGACACCGTCTTCGAACCGGACACCGTACGGCTGCTGGTGCAGCCGTTCGCCGACCCGGAGGTCGGCGCGGTCGCGGGCAACGCCAAGGTCGGCAACCGCGACACGGTCATCGGCGCCTGGCAGCACATCGAGTACGTGATGGGCTTCAACCTCGACCGGCGCATGTACGACCTGCTGCGCTGCATGCCGACCATCCCCGGCGCGATCGGCGCGTTCCGCAGGGAGGCCGTGCTGGAGGTCGGCGGCATGAGCGAGGACACCCTCGCGGAGGACACCGACATCACCATCGCCATGCACCGCGCGGGCTGGCGGGTCGTCTACCAGGAGCACGCCAGGGCCTGGACGGAGGCGCCCGGTTCGCTCAAGCAGCTGTGGTCGCAGCGCTACCGCTGGTCGTACGGCACCATGCAGGCGCTGTGGAAGCACCGCAAGTCCCTGACCGACAAGGGGCCTTCGGGGCGCTTCGGCCGGGTCGGCATGCCGCTGGTGGTCATCTTCCAGATCGTCACGCCCGTCTTCGCTCCGCTCATCGACGTGTTCACCGTCTACTCGATGATCTTCGTCGACTTCCAGGCGGCGCTCCTCGCCTGGTTCGCGGTGCTCGGCGTCCAGCTGACGTGCGCGGCGTACGCCTTCCGGCTGGACCGCGAGAAGTACCGCTACCTGCTGATGATGCCTCTGCAACAGCTGGCCTACCGCCAGATGATGTACCTCGTCCTCATCCACTCCAGCATCACCGCCCTCACCGGTGGCCGTCTGCGCTGGCAGAAGCTCAAGCGCACGGGTGAGGTCGGGACGCCGGCGGGGGTGAGCTGATGGGCGCGCACAGCAGAGGAGTGATCCGTCCGGTCCCGGCGGCCGACACCGCCACCGCGCGACTGCCCCGGGTGGAATCCCCGTCCCCGGTCCCATCGCCAACCCCGGCCCCGGATCCCGCTCCGTCCTCGTCCCCGCCCCCGGTCCCGTCGCCGAAGGCCGCGGGCGCGGGCCGGGACCGTTACTTCGACACCCTCCGCGCGGTCGCCCTGGTCCGCGTCGTCACGTACCACACCTTCGGCTGGGCCTGGTGCGGCATGGTCTTCCCCTCCATGGGGGTCATGTTCGCCCTGGCCGGCACCCTGATGGCCAAGTCCCTGGAGCGCCCCGCGCTCAAGGTGCTCAGGAGCCGGCTGCGCAGACTCCTGCCGCCCTTCTGGTTCTGGGGCGCCTTCGTGGTGCTGGCGATGCTGGTCCACGACTGGATACCGGGCTGGGAGATCGTCTACTGGATCGTGCCGCTCGGCGACCCGCCGGGCAACGCCTGGGGCGAGCAGGCCTGGGAGATCCTCTGGTACCTGCGCACCTATCTCTGGTTCGTGCTCCTCTCTCCGCTGCTGCTGCGGATCTTCCGGCTCGCCCCCGTCCCGGTGGTGGTGCTGTCCCTCGTGCCGGTCCTGGTGCTGAACTTCGTCTGGTCCGGCCCGGAGGGCCGGCTGGGCAGCGCCCTGTGGGACCTGTCGACGTACCTCTTCTGCTGGATCCTCGGCTTCGCCCACCGCGACGGCGTGCTCCAGCGGATGAAGCCCGTCCTGGTGGCCGCGCTGTCCCTCGCCGCGCTCGGGTACGGCGGCTGGTACGCCCTCTCCCACCAGGCCGACTTCGGCACGTACGACCTGGACGAGAACCCGCTCGCCCAGGCCTTCTGGTCGGCCGGTTTCGTGATGCTGCTGATGTGGGCCAAGGCGTACTTCCGGATCGACTTCGCCTGGCTCACCCGGTTCAAGCGGCTGGACCGGACCGTCACGGTGTTCAACGCGCGCGCGGTGACGATCTACCTCTGGCACGAGATCGCGCTGATCCTGGCCGTCCCGCTGATCGACCAGTTCTGGAACGTGCCCGCCTTCGAGAAGTACCTGCCGCTGGAGAGCCAGTGGTTCATGTTCGGCATCGGCTGGATCCTGATCGGGGTCTTCGTCCTGTCGTGCGGCTGGGTGGAGGACGTGGCGGCGAAGCAGAAGCCGAGGCTCGTCCCGGGAGGGCGTACTGCAAGAATGACGGGGTGACCCGCGCTTCCCTGAACAAGCAGCCGCACGAAGTCGCCTCGATGTTCGACGACGTGGCGGAACGGTACGACCTGACGAACGACGTGCTGTCGCTCGGCCAGGACCGGGTGTGGCGCAAGGAGGTCGCCAAGGCCGTCGACGGCCGCCCGGCGCAGCGGATCCTGGACCTGGCGGCCGGTACGGCCACCTCGTCCCTGCCCTTCACGCGCACGGGTGCGTACGTCGTCCCCTGCGACTTCTCCCTGGGCATGCTCCAGGTCGGCAAGAAGAAGCACCCGTGGCTGCCGCTCACCGCGGGCGACGCCACGCGGCTGCCGTTCCGCGACGACGTCTTCGACGCGGTGACGATCTCCTTCGGGCTGCGCAACGTCCAGGACACGGACGCGGCGCTGCGCGAGTTGTACCGGGTGACGAAGCCGGGCGGCCGGGTGGTGATCTGCGAGTTCTCGCACCCCACCTGGGCTCCGTTCCGCACCGTCTACACCGAGTACCTGATGCGCGCCCTGCCGCCGGTCGCCCGGGCGGTCTCCTCCAACCCCGACGCCTACGTCTACCTCGCCGAGTCCATCCGCGCCTGGCCCGACCAGCCCGCGCTGGCCGAACGGCTGCGCAAGGCGGGCTGGTCGAGGGTGGCGTGGCGCAACCTGACCGGCGGGGTGGTGGCCCTGCACCGAGGCTTCAAGGACAGCTGAACCCGGCGACGGCGTACGGATCGCCCGGTTCGTCCAGCTCGCGTTGCAGTCCGCCCCTGGGCGGCCTGGGGATGCGCGGCTCGCGGACCCCCCCGCCGCCGTCTCCCTCACCGAAGTCGAACCACACGTACACCATCGAGTCCCGCGGCACCTCGGCGCCGGGCTGCGGGTACTGGCGTACGACGTAGTCGACGACGACGCGGGGGAAGTCCGGCCGGTCCGGCGCGTTGAGGAACAACCCCCACGCCTGGGCGGTCTCACGCGCGTCCACGGCCATCAGACCGACGAGACGGGGCACGCGCACTTCGGGTGTTTTGGGTGTTATACGCACAGATGTCACCCCCAGCGGTACTGGAAGGGTAACCCCGCCGCACCCCGCCCGGAAGCGTCAGGTGGCTTTCTGTGACAGTCGACTACTCTCAGTCACCATTTGCGAGGCTGAGCCGGTAGCAGAGCGCGGGCTGGTCCAGTCTGGGGTGGGTGTAGGTCTCGGCGGGTTCCATGCCGAGGCGCCGGGCCACCGCGATGGACCGCTCGTTGCCGGGAACGATCATGGCCACCACACCCGGCACACCCGCCGCGCGCAGCCGGTCCAGGGTCTCGCGCGCCGCCGCGGTGACGTACCCCTTGCCCCAGTGCTCCCGGCCGAGCCGCCAGCCGATCTCTATCTCGCCCTGCGGGCCCCACTCCCGCGGCCACGGCTGGGCCCCCGTGAAGCCGATCACCTCACCGGACTCACCGAGCATGGACCACAGGCAGAAGCCCCGCTCGGCGTCGTGCCGGCGCTGGCGCGCGGTGAGCTCCTCGTAGACCGACAGCGCCGCGGACCTGCCGCCGTAGAACTCCATGACCTCCGGGTCGTCGAAGACCCGGTGCCATGTGAGCGCGTCCTCGTGGGTGGGGACGCGCAGTCGTACCGCGGGGAGAGGTCGGTTCACGGAGGGCAGCCCTTCAGCCGGGTGATCAATTCTGCTGAATAGACTGCCCATGTCCAGTGCCGGTCGGCACGTACATTACGAACCTTGGGGAGAACCCGCCGTGACCGAGCCCCTCTCCGACAACAGCGCCGATGTGATCGTCGTGGGCGCGGGGCCAGCCGGCTCCACCACCGCGTACCACCTCGCCAGGGCCGGACTCCACGTACTCCTGCTGGAGAAGACCGAGTTCCCGAGGGAGAAGGTCTGCGGCGACGGCCTCACCCCGCGCGCCGTGAAGCAGCTCGTGTCGATGGGCATCGACATCTCCGAGGAGGCCGGCTGGCTCCGCAACAAGGGCCTCAGGATCATCGGCGGCGGCAGCCGGCTCCAGCTGGACTGGCCCGATCTTGCCTCGTTCCCCGACTACGGCCTGGTCCGCAAGCGCGACGACTTCGACGAGCAACTCGCCCGCCAGGCCCAGAAGGCGGGCGCGCGGCTGTACGAGCGCTGCAACGTCTCCGGCCCCGTCATCGACGACCGCACCGGCCGCATCACCGGTGTGACGGCCAAACTCGGCGAGGACAAGCGCGAGGTCACCTTCCACGCGCCGCTCGTCGTCGCCGCCGACGGCAACTCCACCCGCCTGTCCCTCGCCATGGGCCTGCACCGCCGCGAGGACCGTCCGATGGGCGTCGCGGTCCGCACGTACTTCACCTCCCCGCGCCACGAGGACGACTACCTGGAGTCCTGGCTGGAGCTCTGGGACCGCCGCGGCCCCCAGGACCGCCTGCTGCCCGGCTACGGCTGGATCTTCGGCATGGGCGACGGCACGTCCAACGTCGGCCTCGGCGTGCTGAACACCTCCGACTCCTTCAAGGAGCTGGACTGGCGCGAGGTCCTCAAGGCCTGGTGCGCCTCCATGCCGGAGGACTGGGGCTACACGCCGGAGAACATGACCGGCCCGATCCGCGGCGCCGCCCTCCCGATGGCCTTCAACCGCCAGCCGCACTACACCAAGGGCCTGCTGCTGGTCGGCGACGCCGGCGGCCTGGTGAACCCCTTCAACGGTGAGGGCATCGCCTACGCCATGGAGTCCGGCCAGATCGCCGCCGACGTCATCGTCCAGGCCCACGCGCGCTCCACCCCGGGCCAGCGCGAACTGGCCCTGCAGCGCTACCCGCGCGTCCTCAAGGACACCTACGGCGGCTATTACACGCTGGGCCGCGCCTTCGTGAAGCTCATCGGCAACCCGAAGGTCATGCAGATCGCCGCCCAGCGCGGCCTGACCCACCCGCTCCTGATGAAGTTCACCCTGAAGCTCCTGGCCAACCTCACCGACCCGACGGGCGGCGACGCGATGGACCGGATCATCAACGGACTGAGCAAGGTGGCGCCGAAGGCGTGAGCGTCTTCGAGGCCCGGCTCAGGGCCTCCGCGTCGGCGGCCCGGCGGGCATGCACGTCCTCCCGCCGGGCCGCCACTTGCCGCAGCGCTTCCTTCCGCTCCCGCACTGAGCCGCGAACCCCCGCAAATCGCCCTTGACTTGGTTAGTCACGTTCGAACCGGGCATTCCGGGACACTCTGAAGGGCCGCGGCCCCCGAGCGGCTGCGGCCCTTCACACGATGGGGTGGAGTGCGGTCAGAGCACCCGCACGGCGCCGGTCGGCGGGTCGTACGACAGCGGCTTCTCGGCGACGCCGGTGGACGGGTTCTGCGCGCCGACGAACATGCCGTCGCCCACGTACACCGCCACGTGGTACGCGCTGCCCGCGCTGCCCCAGTAGAGGATGTCGCCCGGCTGCAGGTTGCTCAGCGAGACCTGGGTGCCGGCCGTCGACTGGTCCTGCGAGACGCGCGGCAGGCTGATACCCACCTGCTTGAACGCGGTCTGCACCAGGCCCGAGCAGTCGTAGGCGGACGGACCGGTGGCGCCGGAGACGTAGGCCTTGCCGATCTGCGCCTTGACGAAGCTGATGACCGCCGCGGCCGAACCGGTGGCCGTGGACGTGCTCGTGGAGGTGCTGGAGTCCGCCGTGGTGGCGGCAAGGGTGGTCCGCTCGGAGCTGCGCGTGGCGCGCTCGGCGGCGGCCTTGCGGGCGGCCTCCTGGGCGGCCTTCTTCTTGGCCTCCGCCTTCTGCTTCGCCTCAGCGAGGTCCGCCTTGGCCTGCTTCGCGGCCTTTGCGGCGGCAGCGTCACGCTCGGCCTGCAGCTCGTAGTTCGCGGCGGCCTGCTGCGTGGCGTCCGCGGACTGGGCGACCTGAGCGGCCACATCGGCCGTCAGCGTGGGCAGTTCAAGGGTCTGCGTCACCGGCTCGGCGGCGTTCGCCGCGCCGGACGCCCCGGCGACTGCCAGGGTGCTGAGGACGCCACCGGCAACTCCGGCCCGCATCGCGATTTTCGACGCGCTGCGGCGGGGCTTCCGGTGGCTGCGTATGTGAGCGGTGTGGGACATGGGAACAAGCGGTACCAGGGACTCCTTCATATCTTCAAGAAACGTGTGCTGCGCCACAGTTGTTCAATCGAGGCCCCAAAGTCCGGGTGCGTCCTTCTTTATTGACGCCGTAACGGACATTGCGGACGCAGCTGATCAAGCCCATGATCACGGGTTTTCGTGATTACGCCCGAATTGCCCTCCGCTTACCATCCGTTGCGGTCAGTGGCCAAGCCCGGTTCTTGGAGGGCTCTCATGAATGTGGCGGAGGTCACGGAACGGTCACCGCGAGGGCCGCGTCTCGCGCGTGGATCACGGCCGGGTCACGCTCGCCGGACTTCGTGAACGCGTGCACGCGTCCACATCCCACCCCGCGCCTCCCTCTGATGTGTGAACGGGACCCACTAGCAGGACGCCAAGTCCGGCGCGAATTTGCATGCAAGGGAAGTCTCTTGATATTGAGACGCACCCTCCGGCCTGCGACGACGATCGAAAATGTCACCTCTGGTGATCACTCGAACGCTTCCGGTGCGAAGATCACCGCTCATCCGACTTCATGATCCTTCGTCAGGTGGTGGAGATCACAAAGCTTGTGTAATACGCCGTGTCGCAGATCACAGAGCGACAGGCATAAGATGCGAGGCAGTCGGGCTTGTGACCTGCTTCACATGTTCTCGATCTTCGCCCGGGACGAGCGGGGTTCGTGGGACCGGTGAGGCCGGTGGGTCCGATGCCATCGCCAGCAGTCAGTGCCGACTGAGAGGAGCGAGGAGCGGTGAACGCGTATGCGCCCATCCTCGTACTGGGAGCCCTCGGGGCAGGCTTTGCGATCTTCTCCGTGGTCATGGCCACGCTGATCGGTCCGAAGCGGTACAACCGCGCCAAGCTCGAGGCCTACGAGTGCGGTATCGAGCCGACCCCCACGCCGGCCGGCGGCGGGCGCTTCCCCATCAAGTACTACCTGACGGCGATGCTCTTCATCGTCTTCGACATCGAGATCGTCTTCCTCTACCCCTGGGCCGTCACCTTCGACGCCCTGGGTGTTTTCGGGCTCGTGGAGATGCTGCTCTTCGTGCTCACCGTCTTCGTCGCCTACGCGTACGTGTGGCGGCGCGGCGGCCTGGAATGGGACTGAGGGGCCTTAGGACATGGGACTCGAAGAAAAGCTGCCGAGCGGATTCCTGCTGACCACCGTCGAGCAGGCCGCGGGCTGGGTGCGCAAGGCGTCCGTCTTCCCGGCCACATTCGGCCTCGCCTGCTGCGCCATCGAGATGATGACCACCGGTGCCGGCCGCTACGACCTGGCGCGCTTCGGCATGGAGGTCTTCCGCGGCTCACCGCGGCAGGCGGACCTGATGATCGTCGCGGGCCGCGTCAGCCAGAAGATGGCCCCGGTGCTCAGGCAGGTCTACGACCAGATGCCCAACCCGAAGTGGGTGATCTCCATGGGTGTCTGCGCCTCCTCCGGCGGCATGTTCAACAACTACGCGATCGTCCAGGGCGTCGACCACATCGTGCCGGTCGACATCTATCTGCCCGGCTGCCCGCCCCGGCCCGAGATGCTGATGGACGCGATCCTCAAGCTCCACCAGAAGATCCAGTCCTCCAAGCTCGGCGTGAACGCCGAGGAAGCGGCCCGCGAGGCGGAGGAGGCGGCGCTCAAGGCCCTGCCCACCATCGAGATGAAGGGGCTGCTGCGGTGAGCGACGCGAACGGCACCAACGGCGCGAACGGGGTGAACCCCGAGAAGGACCTCGCCGCCTCCAACCTCCCCGGCCAGCGCGGCCAGGGCGGCGAGGAGATCCGCGTCCAGCGCGGCATGTTCGGCGCCAACAACGGCGGCGACACCTCCGGCTACGGCGGCCTGGTCCGCTCGGTCCGGCTCCCGGGGCCGGCGACCCGGCCCTACGGCGGATGGTTCGACGAGGTCGCCGACGAGCTGGAGGGCGCGCTGGAGGAGCAGGGCCTGGTGCCCGGCAACGCGATCGAGAAGACGGTCGTCGACCGCGACGAGCTCACCTTCCACATCGAGCGCGAGCACCTGCTGCGCGTCGCCCGGACCCTGCGCGACGACCCCGCCCTGCGCTTCGAGCTGTGCACCGGCGTCAGCGGTGTCCACTACCCGCACGACAAGGGCCGCGAGCTGCACGCCGTCTACCACCTGCGCTCGCTCACCCACAACCGGCTGATCCGCCTGGAGGTCAGCGCCCCCGACAGCGACCGGCGCATCCCGTCGCTGGTCTCCGTCTACCCGACGAACGACTGGCACGAGCGCGAGACGTACGACTTCTTCGGGATCGTCTTCGACGGTCACCCGGCCCTGACCCGGATCATGATGCCGGACGACTGGCAGGGCCACCCGCAGCGCAAGGACTACCCCCTCGGCGGCATCCCCGTCGAGTACAAGGGCGCCCAGATTCCGGCTCCGGACCAGCGGAGGTCGTACTCGTGAGCACGCAGCCAGCAGCCGAGTCCGCCGCCTCGGCACGTGAGACCACCGAGGGCACCGTCTACACGGTCACCGGTGGCGACTGGGACGAGGTCGTCCAGTCCGCGGCCCGCGCCGACGACGAGCGCATCGTCGTCAACATGGGTCCCCAGCACCCCTCCACCCACGGGGTGCTCCGCCTGATCCTGGAGATCGACGGCGAGACGGTCACCGAGGCCCGCTGCGGCATCGGCTACCTCCACACCGGCATCGAGAAGAACCTCGAGTACCGGACCTGGACGCAGGGCACCACGTTCGTGACGCGCATGGACTACCTGACGTCCTTCTTCAACGAGACCGCCTACTGCCTGGCCGTCGAGAAGCTGCTCGGCATCGAGGACCAGATCACCGAGCGCGCCAAGATCATCCGGGTGCTCCTGATGGAGCTGAACCGGCTGTCCTCGCACCTGGTGGCCATCGCCACCGGCGGCATGGAACTCGGCGCCACCACGATCATGATCTACGGATTCCGTGATCGTGAAATGATTCTCGACATCTACGAGCTCATCACGGGCCTCCGGATGAACCACGCGTACATCCGCCCCGGCGGACTCGCGCAGGACCTGCCGCCCGGCGCGGTGGACCACATCCGCGAGTTCGTGAAGAAGATGCAGAAGAACCTCCCGGAGTACGACAAGCTCGCCACCGGGAACCCCATCTTCAAGGCCCGTATGCAGGACGTCGGCTACCTCGACCTGGCCGGCTGCATGGCCCTCGGCGCCACCGGCCCGATCCTGCGCGCCACCGGCCTGCCGCACGACCTGCGCAAGACGCAGCCGTACTGCGGCTACGAGACGTACGACTTCGAGGTCCCGACCGCCGACACCTGCGACTCCTACGGCCGTTTCCTGATCCGCATGGAGGAGATGCGCCAGTCGCTGCGGATCATCGAGCAGTGCCTGGACCGGCTCCAGTCCGGCCCGGTCATGGTCGCCGACAAGAAGATCGCCTGGCCCGCACAGCTCGCCCTGGGACCGGACGGGCTCGGCAACTCCCTCGACCACATCAAGAGGATCATGGGTACCTCGATGGAGGCCCTGATCCACCACTTCAAGCTGGTCACCGAGGGCTTCCGGGTCCCGCCGGGACAGGTGTACGCGGCCGTCGAGTCGCCCAAGGGCGAACTCGGGGTGCACGCCGTGTCCGACGGCGGCACGCGCCCCTACCGGGTCCACTTCCGTGAACCGTCCTTCACCAACCTGCAAGCCATGGCGGCGATGTGCGAGGGCGGCCAGGTCGCCGACGTCATCGTCGCCGTCGCGTCCATCGACCCTGTGATGGGAGGCGTCGACCGGTGACCACCAGTTCTTCCGAGCGGGGCGTCAGCCTGGGTATGCCCGAACTGCCCGCGCCCGGCTACCCGGACGACGTCCGCGCCCGGCTCGAGTCCGACGCGCGCGAGATCATCGCGCGCTACCCGGACTCCCGGTCCGCCCTGCTGCCGTTGCTGCACCTGGTGCAGTCGGAGGAGGGCCATGTCACGCGCACCGGGATGCGGTTCTGCGCGGACATGCTGGACCTGACCACGGCCGAGGTCACCGCGGTCGCCACCTTCTACACCATGTACCGGCGCAAGCCCTCCGGTGACTACCAGGTCGGGGTGTGCACCAACACGCTGTGCGCGGTGATGGGCGGCGACGCGATCTTCGAGTCGTTGCAGGAGCACCTGGGCGTCGGCAACGGCGAGACCACCGACGACGGCAAGGTCACCCTGGAGCACATCGAGTGCAACGCGGCCTGCGACTTCGCGCCGGTCGTGATGGTGAACTGGGAGTTCTTCGACAACCAGACCCCGGCGAGCGCCGCGCGCCTGGTCGACGACCTCCGCGCGGGACGGCCCGTCGAGCCCACGCGCGGGGCACGCCTGTGCACCTTCAAGGAGACCGCCCGGATCCTGGCGGGCTTCCCCGACGAGCGGCCCGGGGCCGTCGAGGAGAGCGGCAGCGCGGGACCCGCTTCGCTGGTGGGCCTTCGCCTGGCAAGGGGAGAGGCCGCACCCGCGCGGGTGGTGCATCCGCGGGACGGCGGACCGCACGACGAACCGCAGGACCGGGCGGTGCACGAACCGTCGCCGGCCGAACACCTCAGTTCACACGACGCGCCGCAGGACACATCGGCCTCCGACCCGGCCCACCCGGCAGGGCCTACCGCCGAGGAGGGGGAGTGATGACCGTGGTCCCCGAACTCAAGGACACCAGCCCCGAGAAGCTGCTCGCACCCGTGCTGTCGGCCTTCTGGGACGAGGACAGGTCGTGGACGCTGGACGTCTACCGGAGGCACGAGGGGTACGAGGGGCTCCGCAAGGCGCTCGCCATGTCGCCGGACGACCTGATCGCGTACGTCAAGGAGTCCGGTCTGCGCGGGCGAGGCGGCGCGGGGTTCCCGACGGGGATGAAGTGGCAGTTCATTCCCCAGGGTGATGGAAAACCGCACTATCTAGTTGTCAACGCCGACGAATCGGAGCCCGGGACCTGCAAGGACATCCCGCTCCTCTTCGCGAACCCGCACAGCCTCATCGAGGGCATTGTGATCGCGTGTTATGCCATCAGGTCGTCTCATGCCTTCATCTATCTGCGTGGTGAAGTCGTCCCTGTTCTGCGGCGGTTGCACGAGGCCGTGCGCGAGGCCTACGCGGCGGGCTACCTCGGCGAGAACATCCTGGGCAGCGGACTCGACCTCACACTCACCGTGCACGCCGGCGCCGGCGCGTACATCTGCGGTGAGGAGACCGCACTGCTCGACTCGCTCGAAGGCCGCCGTGGTCAACCGCGGCTGCGTCCCCCCTTCCCTGCCGTCGAGGGCCTCTATGCGTGCCCGACTGTTGTGAACAACGTCGAGTCCATCGCGTCGGTTCCCGCCATCCTGAAAAACGGCAAGGAATGGTTCAGGTCGATGGGCAGCGAGAAGTCCCCGGGCTTCACGCTCTACTCGCTCAGCGGCCATGTAGCCACCCCCGGCCAGTACGAGGCCCCGCTCGGCATCACACTCCGCCAGCTCCTCGACATGAGCGGCGGGA
Source organism: Streptomyces sp. NPDC039424 (assembly GCF_055639495.1). Classification (NCBI taxonomy): domain Bacteria; kingdom Bacillati; phylum Actinomycetota; class Actinomycetes; order Kitasatosporales; family Streptomycetaceae; genus Streptomyces; species Streptomyces sp. NPDC039424. Next base: position 37,142 of record NZ_JBVKAI010000019.1, on the reverse strand, counting down.
TGCGTCCCGGGCACCGGCTGAAGTTCTGGACACCGGGCGGCTCCTCGACGCCGATGTTCACCGACGAGCACCTCGACGTCCCTCTTGATTACGAAGGAGTGGGTGCCGCGGGTTCCATGCTCGGCACCAAAGCTCTGCAGTGCTTCGACGAGACGACCTGCGTCGTGCGGGCCGTCACCCGCTGGACCGAGTTCTACGCCCACGAGTCCTGCGGCAAGTGCACGCCCTGCCGCGAAGGAACGTACTGGCTGGTGCAGTTGCTGCGCGACATCGAGGCCGGCAAGGGCGTCATGTCCGACCTCGACAAGCTGAACGACATCGCCGACAACATCAACGGCAAGTCCTTCTGCGCCCTCGGCGACGGCGCCGCCTCGCCGATCTTCTCCTCGCTCAAGTACTTCCGCGAGGAGTACGAGCAGCACATCACCGGCCGGGGCTGCCCCTTCGACCCGGCGAAGTCCACGGCCTGGGCCGACCGCCCGGAGGTGACCGCATGACCGTGACCACCAGCGCTCCCGCGGGAGGGGGAGAGGCGGCGGTCCCGCCGGAGGACCTCGTCACGCTGACGATCGACGGCGCCGAGATCAGCGTGCCCAAGGGCACCCTGGTCATCCGCGCCGCCGAGCAGCTCGGCATCGAGATCCCGCGCTTCTGCGACCACCCTCTCCTCGCCCCGGTCGGCGCCTGCCGCCAGTGCATCGTCGAGGTCGAGGGCCAGCGCAAGCCCATGGCGTCCTGCACGATCACGTGCACGGACGGGATGGTGGTGAAGACCCACCTCACCTCACCGGTCGCCGAGAAGGCCCAGCACGGGGTGATGGAGCTCCTCCTCATCAACCACCCGCTGGACTGCCCGGTCTGCGACAAGGGTGGCGAGTGCCCGCTGCAGAACCAGGCGATGTCGCACGGCAACGCCGAGTCCCGCTTCGGCGGGCGGAAGCGGACGTACGAGAAGCCGGTCCCGATCTCCACGCAGGTGCTGCTCGACCGCGAGCGGTGCGTGCTGTGCGCCCGCTGCACCCGGTTCTCCAACCAGATCGCGGGCGACCCGATGATCGAGCTGCTCGAACGTGGCGCGCTCCAGCAGGTCGGCACCGGCGAGGGCGACCCCTTCGAGTCGTACTTCTCCGGCAACACCATCCAGATCTGCCCGGTCGGCGCGCTGACCTCGGCGGCCTACCGCTTCCGCTCGCGGCCCTTCGACCTGGTCTCCTCGCCCTCCGTCTGCGAGCACTGCTCGGGCGGCTGCGCGACCCGCAGCGACCACCGGCGCGGCAAGGTCATGCGGCGGCTCGCCGCCAACGACCCCGAGGTCAACGAGGAGTGGATCTGCGACAAGGGGCGCTTCGCGTTCCGGTACGCGCAGCTGAAGGACCGGCTCGACACGCCTTTGGTGCGCAACGCCGAAGGCGCGCTGGAGCCTGCGTCCTGGCCGGAGGCGCTGCAGATCGCCGCCCAGGGTCTCCTGGCGTCGCGCGGCAGGACCGGTGTCCTCACCGGCGGCCGGCTGACCATCGAGGACGCCTACGCCTACAGCAAGTTCGCGCGCGTGGCCCTCGACACCAACGACATCGACTTCCGCGCGCGCGTGCACAGCGGTGAGGAGGCCGACTTCCTGGCGGCCCAGGTGGCGGGCCACGGCCGTGACCTCGACGGTACGGGCGTCTCGTACGCCTCCCTGGAGAAGGCGCCCGCCGTCCTGCTGGTCGGGTTCGAGTCGGAGGAGGAGGCGCCCGGCGTCTTCCTGCGGCTGCGCAAGGCCTGGCGCGGCCACAAGCAGAGGGTGTTCTCGCTGGCCACGCACGCCACGCGCGGCCTGGAGAAGGCGGGCGGCACGCTGCTGCCGGCCGCTCCCGGCACCGAGACCGAGTGGCTGGACGCGCTGGCGAGCGGCGAGGGCCTGGAGGACTCCGGGGCGCAGGCCGCCGAGGCGCTGCGCACCGAGGGTGCGGTGATCGTCGTCGGCGAGCGGCTGGCCTCGGTCGCCGGTGGTCTCACCGCCGCCGTACGGGCCGCCTCCGCGACCGGCGCCCAGCTGGTGTGGATCCCGCGGCGGGCCGGTGAGCGCGGTGCCGTCGAGGCGGGCGCGCTGCCGTCGCTGCTGCCGGGCGGGCGTCCGGCGACCGACCCGCGCGCGCGTGAGGAGGTCGCCGCGGCCTGGGGGCTGGCCGAACTGCCGCACCGCTACGGCCGTGACACCGGCCAGATCGTCGAGGCCGCCGCGAGCGGTGAGCTCCAGGCGCTGCTGGTCGCGGGTGTGGAGGTGGCCGACCTGCCGGATCCGGCACGCGCGCGTGAGGCGCTGTCCGAGGCCGGTTTCGTGGTGTCGCTGGAGTTGCGGCCGAGCGAGGTCACCGAACGCGCCGACGTGGTCCTGCCCGTCGCGGCGGTCGCCGAGAAGGCGGGCACCTTCCTCAACTGGGAGGGCCGGGTGCGCTTCTTCGATGCCGCGCTCAAGCCCGACCAGATGACCCGCAGGATGGCGCCGACCGACTCGCGTGTGCTGCAGATGCTGGCCGACGCCATGGACGTACACCTGGGTCTGCCGGATCTGCGGACCGTGCGCGCGGAGCTGGACCGGCTGGGCGCCTGGGACGGGCCGCGGGCCTCCGAGCCGCTGGAGACGGCGGGTGTGCTGCCGCGTCCGGCCGCCGGTGAGGCCGTGCTCGCCGGGCACCGGCTGCTGCTCGACCAGGGTGTGCTCCAGGAGGGCGACGAGGCGCTCGCCGGGACCCGGCACGCGGCACGCGCGCGTGTGTCGGCCGCCACGGCCGCCGAGGCGGGCGTCGAGGACGGCGGTCTGATCGCCGTGACCGGTCCTTCGGGAGTGGTGGAACTGCCGCTCCAGGTCACCGAGATGCCCGACCGGGTGGTCTGGCTCCCGCTGAACTCCGTCGGCGGCGGAGTCGCCTCCGACACCGGGGCACAGCCCGGCTCCCTCGTCCGCATCGGCCCGGCGGCGCTCGCCGGTGAGGCCCCCAAGGAGGTGGAGGCATGAGCCCGTACCTGGCCGCTGAAGACCTCTCGATGTTCGGCCGCGACCCCTGGTGGCTGGTCGTCGTCAAGGCGGTGTTCTGCTTCGCCTTCCTGATGGTGACCGTGCTGTTCTCCATCGTCTGGGAACGCAAGGTCGTCGCCTGGATGCAGCTGCGCATCGGCCCCAACCGGCACGGTCCCTGGGGCATGCTCCAGTCGCTCGCCGACGGCGTCAAACTGATGCTCAAGGAAGACATCATCGTCAAGCGCGCGGACAAGGTGGTGTACGTCCTCGCGCCGATCGTCGCGGCCATCCCGGCCTTCATGGCGATCGCGGTGATCCCCTTCGGGCCGGCCGACAACGAGATCTCGATCTTCGGCCACCGCACCACGATGCAACTGACCGACCTGCCGATCGCGATGCTCTACATCCTCGCGGTCGCCTCGGTCGGCATCTACGGCATCGTGCTCGCGGGCTGGAGCTCCGGCTCCACCTATCCGCTGCTCGGCGGCCTGCGCTCCTGCGCGCAGATGATCTCGTACGAGATCGCGATGGGCGCCGCGTTCGCCTCGGTGTTCCTCTACTCGGGGTCGATGTCGACGTCGACGATCGTCGAGCAGCAGCAGGACCGCTGGTACATCGTGCTGCTGCCGGTCTCCTTCATCCTCTACATCGTCACGATGGTGGGGGAGACCAACCGCGCCCCCTTCGACATGCCGGAGTCCGAGGGCGACCTGGTCGGCGGCTTCAACACCGAGTACTCGTCGATCAAGTTCGCGATGTTCATGCTCGCCGAGTACGTCAACATGGTGACCGTCTCGGCCGTGTCGACCACGCTCTTCCTCGGCGGCTGGCGGGCCCCGTGGCCGATCAGCGCCTTCTGGGAGGGCGCGAACCACGGCTGGTGGCCGCTGCTCTGGTTCGTGATCAAGGTCCAGCTGCTGCTGTTCTTCTTCATCTGGCTGCGCGGCACGCTCCCGCGCGTGCGCTACGACCAGCTGATGAAGCTCGGCTGGAAGGTCCTCATCCCGGTCTCGGTGACATGGCTGATGCTCGTCGCCACCGTGCGGACCCTCAGGAACGAGAACTACGGCTTCGCCGACATCGCCCTCTACGTCGGCAGCGGTGTCCTGGCCCTGCTCCTGCTGTCCTTCGTCGCCGACATGTTCCGCGACAAGGCGAAGACGGCCGAGCCGCCCGCCGCCGAGCCCGCCGGGTTCGACCCGCTGGCCGGCGGATTCCCCGTGCCGCCGCTGCCGGGGCAGGAGCTGCCGCCGGTGCCCAGGCGCCGCTCGCACCGCGAGCGGGAGCTGATTGTCAGTGGTGGGACGGACACTGTCAGTGACGGATCTACGGATGGAAAGGAGGCGTCCGATGGCTGAGGAGCCCAAGGAGCCCGGGCAGTCGAAGCCCGGCTTCCAGAACCCCGTGGCCGGCTTCGGCGTGACCTTCAAGGCCATGTTCAAGAAGCGGCTGACCGAGCAGTACCCGGAGCAGAAGAAGACCACGGCTCCGCGGTTCCACGGACGGCACCAGCTCAACCGCCATCCGGACGGCCTGGAGAAGTGCGTGGGCTGCGAGCTGTGCGCCTGGGCCTGCCCCGCCGACGCCATCTATGTGGAGGGCGCCGACAACACCGACGAGGAGCGTTACTCGCCGGGCGAGCGGTACGGCCGCGTCTACCAGATCAACTACGCCCGCTGCATCCTGTGCGGCCTGTGCATCGAGGCGTGCCCCACGCGCGCGTTGACGATGACGAACGACTTCGAGCTCGCCGACTCCAGCCGCGCCAACCTCATCTACACCAAGGAGCAGCTGCTCGCCGGGCTCGAAGAGGGCATGGTCGACTCACCCCACGCCATCTACCCGGGGATGGACGAGCAGGACTACTACCAGGGTCTGGTGACGGAGGCAGCGCCCGGCACCGTACGGCAGGTGGCCCTCTCCAAGGGCGAGGTGCCCCAGGAGGCCTCCTCGACCTTCGGTGAGGACGAACCGGCGTCCAAGAAGGTGATCGGCCGATGACCGCGCAGCTCGCCGCCTACTCCACCTCCACCGGAGAGGCCTTCCAGTTCTGGGTCCTGGGCACCGTCGCCGTGATCGGCGCCCTGTGCACCGTCTTCATGAAGAGGGCCGTGCACAGCGCGCTGTGCCTCGCCGGAACCATGATCGTCCTGGCGGTGTTCTACCTCGCCAACGGCGCCTACTTCCTGGGCATCGTGCAGATCGTCGTCTATACCGGCGCGATCATGATGCTGTTCCTGTTCGTGGTGATGCTCGTCGGTGTCACGGCCGCGGACTCGCTGAAGGAGACCATCAAGGGTCAGCGCTGGCTGGCCCTCCTGTGTGGAGCCGGCTTCGGCGTCCTGCTGTTCGCGGGCATCGCCAACGCCTCTCTGAGGGAGTTCGACGGCACCGGTCAGGCGAACGCGAACGGAAACGTGGAGGGCCTGGCGGCCCTCATCTTCACCAAGTACGTCTTCGCCTTCGAAATCACCGGCGCCCTGCTCATCACGGCCGCCGTCGGCGCCATGGTGCTCACCCACCGGGAGCGCACCGAGCGCGCCAAGACCCAGCGGGAGCTGTCCGAGCAGCGGGTGCGCGAGGGGAAGTACATCCCGCCGCTGCCCGCGCCCGGCGTGTACGCCCGGCACAACGCCGTCGACATCGCGGGCCTGCTGCCCGACGGCACCCCGTCCGAGCTCACGGTCAGCAAGACGCTGCGCGAGCGCGGCCAGATCCGTGACGTGTCGGCGGAGGCGCTCAACGACCTGCGGGCCCTGGAACAGCGCGCCGAGGAGCGTCTGGAACGGACCCCGATCGAGCCGGCGAACTTCAAGCGGGCCGAGGAGGCGTCGAAGTGAACCCCGTCAACTACCTGTATCTCGCGGCACTGTTGTTCACGATCGGCGCGACCGGGGTGCTCATCAGGCGCAACGCGATCGTCGTGTTCATGTGTATCGAGCTGATGCTCAACGCCTGCAACCTCGCGTTCGTCGTCTTCTCCCGGATGCACGGCAACCTCGACGGCCAGATCATCGCCTTCTTCACGATGGTCGTCGCCGCCGCCGAGGTCGTCGTCGGTCTGGCGATCATCGTGTCGCTGTTCCGCAGCCGCCACTCGGCCTCGGTCGACGACGCCAGCCTGATGAAGCTGTAAGGGGTCGGGAGAATCGTGGAGAACCTGATCGCGCTGCTGATCGCGGCGCCCCTGCTCGGAGCGGCCGTCCTGCTGGTCGGAGGCCGGCGCCTGGACGCCGTCGGCCACTGGATCGGCACGCTCCTGTCGGCCGTCTCCTTCGTGTTCGGCCTGATCCTCTTCGCCGATCTGCTCGGCAAGGACGCCGAGCACCGCACCCTGATCCAGCACCTGTACACCTGGATCCCGGTCGAGAGCTTCCAGGCGGACGTCACCTTCCGCCTCGATCAGCTGTCGATCACCTTCGTGCTGCTGATCACCGGCGTCGGCTCGCTGATCCACCTGTACTCGGTCGGGTACATGGAGCACGACGAGCGCCGCCGCCGATTCTTCGGCTATCTGAACCTGTTCCTCGCGGCGATGCTGCTGCTCGTCCTCGCCGACAACTACCTGCTGCTGTACGTCGGCTGGGAGGGCGTCGGTCTCGCCTCCTACCTGCTGATCGGCTTCTGGCAGCACAAGCCCAGCGCGGCCACCGCGGCGAAGAAGGCCTTCCTGGTCAACCGCGTCGGCGACATGGGCCTGTCGATCGCGATCATGCTGATGTTCACCACCTTCGGGTCCTTCGCCTTCGACCCGGTGTTCAGCCACGTCGGCGACACCTCCGAGGGCAAGCTCACCGCCATCGGCCTGATGCTCCTGCTCGCCGCCTGCGGCAAGTCCGCCCAGGTGCCGCTGCAGTCCTGGCTCGGGGACGCGATGGAGGGCCCGACCCCGGTCTCGGCCCTCATCCACGCCGCGACGATGGTGACCGCGGGCGTCTACCTGATCGTCCGCTCGGCGGCGATCTTCAACGCGGCGCCCGACGCACAGCTCGTGGTCACCGTGGTCGGCGCCGTCACGCTCCTGTTCGGTGCGATCGTCGGTTGCGCGAAGGACGACATCAAGAAGGCGCTGGCCGGCTCGACCATGTCGCAGATCGGCTACATGGTGCTGGCGGCGGGCCTCGGCCCCATCGGCTACGTCTTCGCGATCATGCACCTGGTGACGCACGGCTTCTTCAAGGCCGGGCTGTTCCTCGGAGCCGGTTCGGTCATGCACGGCATGAACGACGAGGTCGACATGCGCAAGTACGGCGGCCTGCGCACGTACATGCCGGTCACCTTCGTCACCTTCGGCCTCGGCTACCTCGCCATCATCGGCTTCCCGGGCCTGTCCGGCTTCTTCTCCAAGGACAAGATCATCGAGGCGGCCTTCGCCAAGGGCGGCACCGAGGGCTGGATCCTCGGCGGCACGGCCCTGCTCGGCGCGGCCATCACGGCGTTCTACATGACCCGCGTGATGCTGATGACGTTCTTCGGCGAGAAGCGCTGGCAGCCGGACGAGAACGGCGACGAGCCGCACCCGCACGAGTCGCCCAAGGTCATGACGATCCCCATGATCGTGCTGGCCGTCGGATCGGTGTTCGCCGGTGCGGCCTTCAGCATCGGCGACCGCTTCCTGCACTGGCTGGAGCCCGTCACCGGTCACGAGGAGGGCGACTCGCCGATCGGTGCCGGGGTGGTCACCGGCGCCACGATGGTGGTGCTGCTCCTCGGCGTCGCACTCGCCTACGCGCAGTACGGCCGCAGGCCCGTCCCGGTCGTCGCCCCGCGCGGGTCGCTGCTCACCCGGGCCGCCCGGCGCGACCTGCTCCAGGACGACTTCAACCACGTCGTCCTGGTGCGCGGCGGAGAGCACCTCACGCGCTCCCTGGTCTACGTCGACCACACTCTGGTCGACGGGGTCGTCAACGGCACGGCGGCCGGATTCGGCGGCCTGTCCGGGCGGCTGCGCCGGCTGCAGAACGGCTTCGCGCGCTCCTACGCGGTCTCGATGTTCGGCGGTGCCGCACTCCTGGTCGCCGCGACCCTGCTGATGAGGGCGGTCTGATACCGATGTCCTTTCCTCTGCTGACAGCGACGGCGGCGCTCCCGGCCGTCGGGGCGGTCGCCACGGCCGCCGTACCGGCCGCGCGGCGCGACGCCGCCAAGTGGCTGGCGCTGCTGGTCGCGCTCGCCACGCTCGCCCTGGCGGTCGTCGTCCTGGTCCGCTTCGACCCGGACGGCGCCCGCTACCAGCTCACCGAGTCCCACGCCTGGATCAAGGACTTCGGGGTGAGGTACGAGCTGGGCGTGGACGGCATCGCGGTGGCCCTCATCGCGCTGACCGCCTTGCTGATCCCGTTCATCGTCCTCGCGGGCTGGCACGACGCCGACCCGCTGGAGACCGGCAGCCGCCGCTGGCGGCCGACGCAGGGCTTCTTCGCGCTGATCCTGGCCGTCGAGGCGATGGTGATCATCTCCTTCGAGGCCACCGACGTCTTCGTCTTCTACATCTTCTTCGAAGCCATGCTGATCCCGATGTACTTCCTCATCGGCGGCTTCGGGGACCATGCCCACGAGCACGGCGAGGAGGCGGCGTCGACGCAGCGGTCGTACGCGGCGGTGAAGTTCCTGCTCTACAACCTGGTCGGCGGCCTGATCATGCTGGCCGCGGTGATCGGCCTGTACGTGGTCGCCGGGAACTTCTCGCTCACGGAGATCGCGCAGGCCCGCGCCAACGGCTCGCTGCACATGGCGACGAGCACCGAGCGCTGGCTGTTCCTGGGCTTCTTCTTCGCCTTCGCGGTGAAGGCGCCCCTGTGGCCGCTGCACACCTGGCTGCCCAACGCCATGGGGGAGGCCACCGCCCCGGTCGCCGTGCTCATCACGGCGGTCGTCGACAAGGTGGGCACCTTCGCGATGCTCCGGTTCTGCCTCCAGCTGTTCCCGGAGGCGAGCAAGTGGGCGACGCCCGTCATCCTCGTACTGGCGCTGATCAGCATCGTCTACGGGGCGCTGCTGGCGGTCGGCCAGCGGGACATCAAGCGGCTGGTGGCCTACGCGTCGATCTCGCACTTCGGCTTCATCGTCATGGGCATCTTCGCGATGACCAGCCAGGGCCAGTCCGGGGCGACGCTCTACATGGTCAACCACGGCATCTCCACGGCCGCGCTGATGCTGGTCGCGGGCTTCCTGATCTCCCGGCGCGGCTCGCGGCTCATCGCGGACTACGGCGGTGTGCAGAAGGTCGCGCCGGTGCTCGCCGGCACGTTCCTGATCGGCGGCCTGGCGACTCTCTCGCTGCCGGGGCTCGCGCCGTTCGTGAGTGAGTTCCTGGTGCTGGTCGGCACGTTCGCGCGCTACCCGGCGATCGGGATCATCGCCACCTTCGGCATCGTCCTCGCCGCGCTCTACACCCTCGTCCTGTACCAGCGGACGATGACGGGCCCGGTGAAGCCGGAGGTCTCCGCGATGCCGGACCTCCGCGCGCGTGAACTGCTGGTGGTGGCTCCGCTGGTCGTGCTGCTGATCTTCCTGGGCGTCTACCCGAAGCCCGTGACGGACATCGTCAACCCGGCGGTCGAGCAGACCATGTCCGACGTACACAAGAAGGACCCCAAGCCCGAGGTGGAGGCGGCCAAGTGAGCGCAGCAGCCGTCCACAGCCTGTGGACAACCGCGGCCGACCCGATCTCGAAGATCGACGCGCCGAAGATCGAATACGGACAGCTTTCGCCGACCCTGATCGTCGTCGGTGCGGCGATCGTCGGGGTGCTGGTCGAGGCGTTCGTCCCGCGCAAGTTCCGCTACTACGCACAGGTGTTCGTGTCCGCCGTCGCGCTGTGCGCCGCCTTCGCCGCGGTCGTCGCCCTCGCGGCGGACGGGTACGGCACCACCAAGGCGCACATCGCGGCGATGGGCGCCATCGCGGTCGACGGGCCGTCGCTGTTCCTGCAGGGCACGATCCTGCTGGCCGGTCTGGTCGGCCTGTTCACCTTCGCCGAACGGCGGCTCGACCCGGCGGCACACGGCAACCGGGTGGACTCCTTCGCGGCGCAGGCCGCGTCGGTGCCGGGCAGCGACAGTGAGAAGGCCGCCGTGAAGGCGGGCTTCACCACCACCGAGGTCTTCCCGCTGCTGCTGTTCGCGGTCGCCGGCATGCTGGTGTTCCCCTCGGCCAACGACCTGCTGACGCTGTTCGTGGCCCTGGAGGTCTTCTCGCTGCCGCTGTACCTGCTGTGCGCGCTCGCCCGCCGCAAGCGGCTGATGTCGCTGGAGGCCGCGGTCAAGTACTTCCTGCTCGGCGCGTTCGCCTCGGCGTTCACCCTGTTCGGCATCGCGCTGCTGTACGGCTACGCGGGCTCGGTGTCGTACGCGACGATCGCGCAGGTCGTCGACGGCACGGTCACCAACGTCGACCCGGCGCTGGCCAACACCATGGGCAACGACGCTCTGCTGCTGATCGGCACCGCGATGGTGGTGATGGGCCTGCTGTTCAAGGTCGGCGCGGTGCCCTTCCACATGTGGACGCCCGACGTCTACCAGGGCGCGCCGACCCCGGTGACCGGCTTCATGGCGGCGGCGACCAAGGTGGCGGCGTTCGGCGCGCTGCTGCGACTGCTGTACGTCGTGCTGCCCGGCCTGCGCTGGGACTGGCGGCCGGTCATGTGGGCCGTCGCGATCGTGACCATGCTGGGCGGTGCGATCGTCGCGATCACGCAGACCGACATCAAGCGGCTGCTGGCGTACTCGTCCATCGCGCACGCCGGGTTCATCCTCGCGGGTGTTATCGCGACCTCGGAGGACGGTGTCTCGTCCGTCCTCTTCTACCTGGCCGCGTACTCGTTCGTGACGATCGGCGCGTTCGCTGTGGTGACCCTGGTGCGGGATGCCGGCGGTGAGGCGACGCACCTGTCGAAGTGGGCGGGGCTGGGCCGCCGGTCGCCGCTGGTGGCGGCCGTGTTCGCGGTGTTCCTGCTGGCCTTCGCGGGCATTCCGCTGACCTCCGGGTTCGCCGGGAAGTTCGCCGTGTTCAAGGCGGCGGCGGAGGGCGGCGCGGCCCCGCTGGTCGTGGTCGGTGTGATCTCCTCGGCGATCGCGGCCTTCTTCTACATCCGCGTGATCGTGCTGATGTTCTTCAGCGAGCCCAGCCCGGAGGGCCCCACGGTGGCCGTGCCGTCACCGCTGACGATGGCGGCGATCGGCGTGGGCGTGGCGGTGACGCTGGTGCTGGGTGTGGCGCCGCAGTACTTCCTGGACCTGGCGAACCAGGCGGGAGTGTTCGTGCGCTGACCGTATGCGTGGGGCCCCGGTTCTCCCTGTGGGAGCCGGGGCCCTCGTACGCCCGGGCCTGTGGATAACTCCGGCCCTGTCGGTGCGGGCGCCTATCGTGGACGCAGTGGTCGAGGGACGACGTACGGGGGACAGGTCGATGGGCGGGACGGGCGGGATCGGCGAGATGCCAGGGACGACGGACAGCGAGACGCTGGCCACACTGCACCGGGTCTTCGGATACGAGGCCTTCCGCGGCGAACAGGAAGCGGTCATCGAGCATGTGGTGGCGGGCGGCGACGCCGTCGTCCTCATGCCGACCGGTGGCGGAAAGTCGCTGTGCTACCAGATCCCGGCCCTGGTCAGACCGGGTACGGGCATCGTGGTCTCGCCGCTCATCGCCCTGATGCAGGACCAGGTCGACGCGCTGCGCGCGCTCGGCGTGAACGCCGGGTTCATGAACTCCACCCAGGACTTCGACGAGCGGCGCGTGGTCGAGGCGGAGTTCCTGGCCGGGGAGCTGGACCTGCTGTACCTGGCCCCGGAGCGGCTGCGGCTGGACTCCACCCTCGACCTGCTCTCCCGGGGCAAGATCGCGGTCTTCGCCATCGACGAGGCGCACTGCGTCTCCCAGTGGGGCCACGACTTCCGCCCCGACTACCTCTCCCTCTCCCTCCTGGGCGAGCGCTGGCCGGACGTCCCCCGGATCGCGCTCACGGCGACGGCCACGCACGCGACCCACCAGGAGATCACGCAGCGGCTGAACATGCCGGCGGCGCGCCACTTCGTCGCCAGCTTCGACCGGCCCAACATCCAGTACCGGATCGTGCCCAAGGCCGACCCCAAGAAGCAGCTGCTCGCCTTCCTGCGCGAGGAGCACGCGGGGGACGCGGGCATCGTGTACTGCCTCTCGCGGAACTCGGTGGAGAAGACCGCGGAGTTCCTGACCCGCAACGGCGTCGAGGCGGTGCCCTATCACGCGGGCCTGGACGCGGGCACGCGCGCGGCGCACCAGGCCCGGTTCCTGCGTGAGGACGGTCTGGTCGTGGTGGCGACCATCGCCTTCGGGATGGGCATCGACAAGCCGGACGTGCGGTTCGTCGCCCACCTCGACCTGCCCAAGTCGATCGAGGGCTACTACCAGGAGACGGGCCGCGCGGGACGGGACGGCCTGCCGTCGACGGCCTGGATGGCGTACGGGCTCAATGACGTCATACAGCAGCGCAAGCTCATCCAGTCCGGCGAGGGCGACGAGGCGTTCCGCCGCCGGGCCGCCGCCCATCTGGACTCGATGCTCGCGCTGTGCGAGACCGCCCAGTGCCGCCGCGGCCAGCTGCTCGCCTACTTCGGCCAGGACCCGGACCCGGCGGGCTGCGGCAACTGCGACACCTGCCTGGTGCCGCCGGAGACCTGGGACGGCACGATCGCCGCGCAGAAGGTGCTCTCGACGGTGGTGCGGCTGCAGCGGGAGCGCGGGCAGAAGTTCGGCGCGGTGCAGATCGTGGACATCCTGCTCGGCAAGCGCACCGGCAAGGTGATCCAGTTCGACCACGACCAGCTGTCCGTCTTCGGTATCGGCGAGGAGCACACCGAGGGCGAGTGGCGGGGTGTCGTCCGGCAGCTGCTGGCCCAGGGGCTGCTCGCGGTCGAGGGGGAGTACGGCACGCTGGTGCTCACCGAGGCGAGCGGGGCGGTGCTGCGGCGGGAGCGGGAGGTGCCGCTGCGCAAGGAGCCGAAGAAGCCGGTGACCTCCCGGCCGGGGTCGGCCTCTTCCTCCTCCTCTTCCGGGCGGGGTGAGCGCAAGGCCAAGGCCGCCGCGGCCGAGCTGCCCGACGAGCTGCTGCCCGCCTTCGAGGCCCTGCGCGCCTGGCGCGCGGAACAGGCGCGTGAGCAGGGCGTTCCGGCATACGTCATCTTCCACGACGCCACGCTGAGGGAGATCGTCAGCAGATGGCCGGGGTCGGTGGCCGAGCTGGGCACGGTGAACGGGGTCGGCGAGAAGAAGCTCGTGACGTACGGCGAGGGGGTGCTGGGAGTGCTGGCCTCCCTGGACGGCCCGACCGCCGGTGGCCCGAGTGCCGGTGGCCCGGCTGCGGGCGGCCCGGCTCCGGCTCCGGCGAGCGGCGAGGCACCGGACGACGACTGGCCCGAACTGGACGCCGAGCCGGAGCCGGACGACTGGATATAGCCGGGGCGGTGCGGGGGACCGTCACACCCCCCGCGCCGCGTACGCCCTGACGTCCGCGTCCGAGTCCGTCGTGGCCGTGGCCAGGGCCGCCCGGGCCTCCTCCTCGCCGGCATGCCGGGTCAGCGCCAGGACCGCCGCCTTGCGAACGTCGGCGTTGGGGTCGGCCAGGGCCTTGGCGAGGGCGGGGACCGCGTCGCCGGGGGCCGCGGAGCCGAGCGCGGTCGCCGCGCCCGCCCGGACCTGCCATGCCGGGTCCGACAGGGCGGCCACGGCACGCACGGCGAGCGGAGCAGGGCAGCCCACGGCGGCCAGCGCGCCGAGCGCGGCGCCGCGCACCAGGGGATCGGAGTCGTCGGTGAGCCGGTCCAGCGTGCCGGTGAGCAGTTCCACGGCGCTCGCGGCCAGGGACGCCGAGCTGACGGCGGCCAGCGCCTTGGCCACGGTGACGCGCACCTCCCGAGAGGGGTCGCCCGCCGCACCGGCCAGCGGCTCGACGGCGTCGACCGAGACGAGCGCGCGTACGGCCTCGATCCGGACGGTGATGTCGGGGTCGTCCAGGGCCACGGCGAACACGCCCGCGTCACCCAGGCGCAGGGCGCGCAGCACGTCGAGGGCGGCGGCGCGGACCACGGGGTCGGCCTCGGCGAGCGCACCGGTGAGGGCGGCACCGAGGGCGGGTTCGGGCGGGAGGGTCTCGACCAGCTCGCGCAGCGAGGCCGCGGCGGCCCCGCGGACCTCGGCGTCGGCATCGGCGAGCGCACGGGCCAGTGCCTGCCCGGTGCCGGGGGGAACGGTCTCGGTGAGGACCGAGACCGCCGTCCGGCGCACGGAGGGATCGGGGTCGGCCAAGTAGGGCTCGATCGCGGTGAGTTCGGGCTGCTCCTCGGCGAGCTCCAGCAGCTCCAGCAGCCGGGGCGAGGCGGTCTCCTGCGGGCCGCTGTCCGCGGACTCGGTGACGCGCGCGGAGGTCGGCCCGGTGGCCACCGGCGCCACGTCCCGGGATCCGGCGGTGGCCACGTCCTCCGGATGGACCTCACCGAGATGACGGGACGGGCCGCCGACCGGAGTGAATTCGTCGACCGGAACCAGATACGGAGCCACGGGACGGGCCGTGAACTCCATCGCACCAGAGGGGGACTTGTGCAGATCGAGATGGTGGAACCAGGACGCGTCGTCGCGCTGAGGATGGTCGAGGCGGTCGTGGTAGAGGCCCCAGCGGGACTCCGTACGGGCCAGGGAGGCGCGCGCGGCCATTTCCGCGCAGTCGCGGATGAAGGTGACCTCCGCGCACCGCATCAGCTCGTGCGGTGTGCGGGCGCCCATCGCGGCGACGTCCGCGCGCATCCGCTCGAAGGACTCCAGGGCCAGCGACAGCCGGGCGCCCGACTTGGGCGGGGCCACGTAGTCGTTCACGAAGCGGCGCAGCTTGTACTCGACCTGGGGCTGCGGCGGGCCGTCCGGGTTGCGCAGCGGGCGGTAGATCAGCTCGTGCGCCTCCCGCAGCTGGTCCTGCGGAAGCTCCCCGGTGTACGCCTGGTAGCGGGCCGCGTCCGCTCCGGCCAGGTCGCCGAAGACGAAGGCGCCGATCATGTAGTTGTGCGGCACGCAGGCCAGGTCACCGGCGGCGTACAGGCGGGGGACGGTGGTACGGGCGTGGTCGTCGACCCGTACCCCGGAGGCCGAGTGGCCGCCGCACAGGCCGATCTCGGAGATGTGCATCTCCACGTCGTGGGTGCGGTAGTCGTGGCCGCGCCCGGCGTGGAAGGTGCCGCGGGTGGGGCGCTCGGTGGAGTGCAGGATCGACTCCAGGGCCGAGACCGACTCCTCCGGGAGGTGGCTCAGCTTCAGGTACACCGGCCCCCGGTCGCTGGCCACCTCCGCCGCGAACTCGGCCATCATCTGGCCGGACCAGTAGTCGGAGTCGACGAAGCGTTCGCCGTGCCGGTTGACCTGGTAGCCGCCGAAGGGGTTGGCGACATAGGCGCAGGCGGGGCCGTTGTAGTCCTTGATCAGCGGGTTGATCTGGAAGCACTCGATGCCGGTGAGTTCGGCGCCCGCGTGGTAGGCCATGGCGTAGCCGTCGCCCGCGTTGGTGGGGTTCTCGTACGTTCCGTAGAGGTAGCCGGAGGCGGGCAGGCCGAGACGGCCGCAGGCGCCGGTGGCCAGGATCACCGCGCCCGCGCGGACGGTGACGAAGGCGCCGGTGCGCGTGTTGAAGCCGACCGCGCCCACGGCACGCCCCTCGGCGGTCAGCACCCGTACCGGCATCACCCGGTTCTCGATCCGGATCCGCTCGCGCATCTCGCGCCGCCGCAGCTGCCGGTACAGCACCTTCTTGACGTCCTTGCCCTCCGGCATGGGCAGCACGTACGAGCCCGAGCGGTGGACCTGGCGGACGGCGTACTCGCCGTACTCGTCCTTCTCGAACTTCACCCCGTACGACTCCAGGCGCTGCACCATCGCGAAGCCGCGGGTGGCGGTCTGGCGGACCGTGGACTGGTCGACGATGCCGTCGTTGGCGCGGGTGATCTCGGCGACGTAGTCGTCGGGCTCGGCGCGGCCGGGGATGACCGCGTTGTTGACGCCGTCCATGCCCATGGCGAGCGCCCCGGAGTGGCGGACGTGGGCCTTCTCCAGCAGCAGGACGTTCGCACCGTGCTCGGCGGCGGTCAGGGCCGCCATGGTGCCGGCGGTACCGCCGCCGATGACGAGGACGTCGCAGGTCAGCTCTTCGGCGTCGGCGAGGGCGGGGATCGCCAGGGGAGTGTCCGTGGGGGTGTCCGGGGTGTCCACCGCGATGCCTTTCAGATGCTCAGTGAGGTCAGGACGTCGCGCCGCAGCGCCACGCGCGCCGGCTCGTCGTGCGCCGTGCGGTCGCGGGGGCGTGGTACGTCGCGTACGGCTGTCAGTCGGCCGGAGTTCAAGAGGGCCACGCGGTCGCCGAGGAACAGGGCCTCGTCCACGTCGTGGGTGACGAAGACGACGGTCGCGCCCGTGCCCCTCAGCACCTCCACCAGCAGGTCCTGCATGCCGGCGCGGGTCTGGGCGTCGAGGGCGCCGAAGGGTTCGTCCATGAGGACGGCCCGGGGGCTGCCGGCCAGGGCGCGGGCCAGTTGCGCGCGTTGGCGCTGGCCGCCGGAGACGCGGTGCGGCAACTGCCGGGACTGCTCGGCGAGCCCGACGCGCGCCAGCCAGGAATCGGCCTGGGCGCGGCGTTCACCGCGTGGCAGGCCCTTGATGGCGAGGGGCAGTTCGACGTTCGCGCGCAGGGTGCGCCAGGGCAGGAGGGCGTCCTCCTGGAAGATCAGGGCGCGGTCGGCGGCGGGGCCCGTCAGGGGACGCGTGTCCTGGGTGACCTCTCCGGCGAGCGGGGACAGCAGCCCGGCGAGCGTGCGCAGCAGCGTCGACTTGCCGCAGCCGGAGGGTCCGACGACGGTGAGGATCTCGCCGGGTGCGATGTCGAGGTCCACCTGGTGCAGCACGGGCGCGCCCGGCCGTCCCAGGGTGGCGCCGTGCAGGGCGAGTCCCGCACCGGCGCGGGAGGGTGAACGGACGTCAGACGAGCTGGTCATGGGGTACGCCCTCCTCGCTCCTGGGGCTGACCGGTACCGGGGCCGCGGCGCCGCGCACCCGCCGTGGGGCACGGACGCCGGGGACGTACGACGTGCGCGGCAGCCAGCGGGTCAGGCGTCGGCCCAGCAGTTCGACGAGGGTGGAGGTGACCCAGCCGAGCACGCCGATGGTGACCATGCCGACGAACACACCCGGGTAGTCGACGACCGTGTAGTCCTGCCAGGTGCGGTAGCCGACGCCGTACTGGCCGGAGATCATCTCGGCGGAGATCACGCAGATCCACGAGACGCCGATCCCGACGGACAGGCCGCCGAAGATGCCGGGCAGTGCGCCCGGCAGGACCACCGAGCCGAGGATCCGCCACCGGCCGCCGCCCATGGTGCGCACCGCCTCTTCCCACACGGGGGTCAGTGCGCGGACCGCGTGCCGGGTGGAGACCAGCACGGGGAAGAAGGCGGCGGTGCAGGTGATGAAGACGATGCCCTGTTCGTTGGAGGGGAACAGGAGGATCGCGACCGGGACCAGGGCGATCGCCGGGATCGGGCGGATCACCTCCAGGACCGGGCCGAGCACGTCCTCGGCGAGGCGCGAGCGGGCCACGAGCACGCCCGTGGCCACGCCCAGGACGGCCGCCAGCGCGAAGCCGGTGAGGATCCGGGTGAGGCTGTCGGTCAGGTCGGTCCAGTAGTCGCTGCCGGAGACCCGGTCGGCGAAGGCGTGGGCCACGTCGGTGACCGTGGGGAACTGCGAGAAGCGCAGCCACAGGTCGACGTCGAGGCTGGTCAGCAGCTGCCAGAGGCCGAGCGCCGCGGCCAGCGACGTCACCCGCAGCGCATACCGGGCGAGTGGGCGCCGGGTCACGAGGCCCGTCCGAGTGCGTCGGTGTACGAGACCGTGCGGGCGCCGGAGTGAGCGGCGATGTACGCCTGGGCGGTCGCCGGGGCGACGAACGGGAGCAGCCGGTCTCCGTCGGCCACCCAGGCCGCCTTGTCGGCGAACCAGAGGGTGCCGGTGGTGGCGTCGGGGACGTAGACGGCGCGAACGTCGGCCTGGTGCTTGGCCACGTAGGAGAGCAGCGCGTTCGGGGACTTGAAGCTGGTGGTCTTCTCGGATCCCTTCTCCCACGCCTCGCTCGCGGCCGGGGCGGGAGCCGCGGCGAGCTGCTCGGCGTAGGAGGCGCCGAGGGCCTTCTTCACGTACTGGTCGTCGACGAAGGAGTCGACGTCGACGTCACCGACGAGCTTCGCGGACTTCAGGACCGACACGTCCTGCTTGAGCGCGGAGACGAGCTGGGGCTTGACGGCGGGGTCGAAGGTGGCGATGCCGTGGGCGCCGTTGTAGAGGTAGACGACCTCGGCGGGCAGGCCGGTGGCCTTGGCGACCTTCTCGGCGGCGGCCACGGGGTGGGTGTTGAGGTAGTCGGTCGCCTCGGCCTGGGCCTTGAGGAAGGCGCCGAGGACGGTGGGTCGCTTCTCGGCGAAGTCCTCGCGGGCGGTGACGCCGTGGAAGGTGGGGAGGTTCAGCTGGGCGCCGTCGTAGAGGGCCTTGGCCTTGCCCTGGTAGGTGAGCAGGCCGGGCCAGGCCACGAACTGGGACAGCGCGTCGACGCTGCCCGCGGAGAGGGCCGAAGCGCCCACGGCGGGCTGCTGGTTGAGCTTCGAGATGCCCTTGTTGGGGTCGATACCGGCCCGCTGCAGGGCCCGTACGAGGGTGCCGTCGGCGGCCGAGCCGATGCTCGTGGAGACCTTCTTTCCCTTCAGGTCCTTCAGGGAGGCGAGTTTCGAATTCGGGGCGGTGACGACGGTGTTGAGGCCGCCGCGCAGGTTGTAGCCGGTGACGGACACCAGGTGGGTGGGGCGGCCGAGCTGCTTGCCGCGGGCCGCGTTGAGCAGCAGCGGGAAGTCGCCCATCGAGCCGATGTCGATCTTCCCCGCGGTCATCTGTGCGGTGATCGGGGCGCCGGTGGCGTAGTCCTGCCAGTCGACCTTGTAGGTGTGGCCGTCGTGGAGGGCGTTGAGCTGCTTCTCGAAGTAGCCGAGGGAGCGCAGGAGGGTGCCCGCGGTGACCGTGTTGATGGTCTTGGACTGGTAGCCGACGGTGACGGTGACCGTGGAGCCGTCACCGGCCTCGGCGTCGCCGCCGCAGGCGGACAGGGGGAGGAGCAGGGATGCCGTGGACAGGGCGATGATCGTGCGTTTCATGGGAGTTCGGGCCTCTCACCGGAGCAGATAGGGCATGTTGACCGTGACGGCTCCGGTGGGGCAGCGGGCCGCGCACGGGCCGCAGTACCAGCACTCGTCGACGTGCATGTACGCCTTGCCGTTGGTCTCGTCGATGGCGAGGGAGTCCAGCGGGCACATGTCCACGCAGAGGGTGCAGCCGTCGATGCACTTCGACTCGTCGATGGTCACGGGCACGTCGGCCCGCTGGGGCGCCAAGGGCATGGCTGTCTCCAGGAAGGTCGAGCTCTTGGGGAGAGGGGGATGGGCAGGGGTGTCAGAGGGAGCGGTGCAGGAGGCCGCTCATGGTGATGCGGTCGCCGCGGAAGCGGATGAACTCCAGGTCGACCGGGCGGCCGTCCGCGAGGTGCGTGAGCCGTTCCAGCATCAGGACGGCCGCGCCGCGCGGGGCCTCCAGGACGGTCGCGGAGTGGGCGTCCGCGTTCACCGCCTCCAGCGTGATCTCGGCGTGGCCGAGGGGCTGGCCGGTGATGGCCTCCAGGAGGCGGAAGACGTCGGTGTTCTCCAGGTCGGCGCCGAGCAGGGCGGCGCCGATGTCGAGCGGGATGTAGGTGAGGTCGAGGGAGAGGGGGAGGCCGTTCAGGCGGCGCAGGCGTTCGATGTAGAGGACGTCGGCGCCGGCCGGGACGCGGAGGCGTTCGGCGACCGGGGCGGGTGCGGGAGCGGGGCCCATGGTGCGGACCTCGTTGGTGACGCGGCCGTGTTCGCGGAGGGTTTCCGCGAGACCCATCAGACGGTCGAGCCCGTGCGGGTACTTCTGGGCGACGACCACCGTGCCCACGCCGGGCAGGCGGTCCACGAGTCCCTCGGCGCGGAGCAGGTCGAGGGCCTGGCGGACGGTGTTGCGGGAGGCGCGGTAGTCGGCGGCGAGGGTGGACTCGTGGGGGAGTGTGCCGTCGGGGTGGGCGCCGGTGAGGATCTGGTGCCGCAGGAGATCGGCGAGCTGCCTGGCCTGGTCCGCACGCAGCCGACGACGCGTGCGGTGGGCGGCGACGGTGGTCGCGGCGCCTTGACCGGCGTGGTCGCGGATGCGGTCGGTGGGTGGCATGTTTCGAACCATACCGAGCTGGTAGGAAAAGTCGTGTTGCCGGAGTGTTGCGCCACCTGACGCCCCGCCGGATACGGCTATGAGCTGGGGTTTTGTGCGCGGAGTGGAGAAGATCTGCCACCGGCCGGGGGCGCGGCATTCCCCCGGCATGCCGGTTCAGGACAGTGCCGTCAGCCCCGGAGCGAACGTGATCAGCAGGGGCAGCAGCGGCACCAGCGCCGCCACCGTCGTGGTCAGCGCGCGCTGCCTGCGGAGCAGCCGCGGTGGGGGCTCCAGGAGACGGTCGACGCGTTCGCCCAGGAGGCGGCGGCTGGAGGCGCAGGAGAGGACGCCGCGGTGCTGGTTGAGCTCGATCAGGGCCAAAGCGGTGGTGAGGTGGCCGCACCGGCGGGAGGCCGTGTCGTCGGCGGCGAGTTCGACCAGGCGGTGGGTCTGGTCGCAGAAGTGGGCGAAGAGCGGGACGCGGGGGAAACCGGTGGCCAGGGCGGTGGACAGGTGCAGCAGCCAGTCGTGGTGGGCGCGGGCGTGGCCGCGCTCATGGGTGAGGACGGCGTCCAGCTGGTGGTCGGTGAGGCGGTGCAGGGCGCCGGTGGTGACGACGAGCTGGGGCGGATGGCCCGGCATCCACCAGGCGTCGGGGTACTCGTCCTCCAGCACCAGCATCGGGCCCCGCGCGGCAGGCAGCCCGGCGGGCAGCTCGGGTGCGCGTTCCCGCAGATGGGCCCTGGTCTGGCCGCGGCGACGGCGGGCCTCGACGAGCTCGCGGGCCAGCATCGCCGTGGTCCACGCGGCCCCGCAGGCGAGCAGCGCGGTGAGCGCGACGGCCCAGAGCGGGGCGACGGAGAGGTCGTACGCGGCGGTCACGGCGGGCGGCGCGGGGGCGAAGACGTGGTCGCGGACGGTGTGGAAGACGGCGGCGGCGCCCAGCACCAGCGCGGTCAGGCAGCACAGCAGCACGGTGGCGACCAGGCACTGCCACACCCACAGGGCGACCACGGGTTCCCGTTCGGTCCACGCCGCCCGGGTCAGCGCGCGCGGCACCGGCACGGCGGCCGTCAGAGCGACGACGCTCAGCAGGAGCAGGCAGACGGTCATGCCGGGGGCTCCGGTTCCTGGTCGGAGACAGGGCGGGAGGGTCGGGCGCGGTGGTTCGGGTGGCGGTTCGGGTGGTGCACGCTGTTACGCCAGTATGACGCCGACGTGGCCCCGGAGTCAGTCGTCGACGGCAAACACCACCCGCCCTCCAGCCTCCCCGCCCCCTATTCCCGCAGTGCCTCCCGCACGGCCGACCAGCACCCCGGCGACCGCGCACAGCCCGAACGCCGGGATGCCGGGACCACGGGAACGTGTGTCAGCTGCTTGCCACGACCTGCCCGCTGACCTCCCCCAGCCCCACCCGGCCCCCGTCCGCCCCGGGCGCCCAGGCCGACAGTGTCACGACGTCCCCGTCCTCCAGGTACGTCCGCTTGCCGTCGGGCAGCTCCAGTGGATCGCGTCCGTTCCAGGTCAGTTCCAGCAGGGAGCCGCGCTGGCGTTCCTCCGGTCCGCTCACGGTTCCCGACCCGTACAGGTCGCCGGTCCGCAGGGAGGCGCCGTTCACGGTCATGTGCGCCAGCTGCTGCGCGGCCGTCCAGTACATGGTGGAGAAGGGCGGCTCGGACACCACATGACCGTTGACGGCGACGGAGATCCGCAGGTCGTAGCCGCCGGGCTCGTCGCCGGAGTCGTCCAGGTAGGGCAGCGGGGGGTGGGTCCGCTCCGGCGGTGCCACCCGCGCGTCCTCCAGCGCGTCCAGGGGGGTGATCCACGCGGACACGGACGTGGCGAAGGACTTGCCGAGGAACGGGCCGAGGGGGGCGTACTCCCAGGCCTGGATGTCGCGCGCCGACCAGTCGTTCAGCAGGCACAGCCCGAAGACGTGCTCGCGGAAGTCGGCCAGCGCCACCGGCCCGCCCCGCTTGGACGGCACCCCGACGACGAAGCCGACCTCGGCCTCGATGTCCAGGCGGACGGACGGACCGAAGACGGGAGCCGGGTCGGCCGGGCCCTTGCGCTGGCCCGACGGCCGTACGACGTCCGTGCCCGAGACCACGACCGTGCCGGAGCGGCCGTGGTAACCGATCGGCAGGTGCTTCCAGTTGGGGGTCAGCGGGTCCTCGGCGTCGGGGCGGAAGATACGGCCCGCGTTCCGGGCGTGGTGCTCGGAGGAGTAGAAGTCGACGTAGTCGGCGACCTCGAAGGGCAGGTAGAGGGTCACCGAGGACAGGGGGTGGAACAGCGGTTCGATCGCCTCCCGGTGTGCGGGCACCGTCACCCAGGCCGTCAGAGCCCGCCGCACGTCCGACCACGCCGTGCGGCCGGCGGCCAGCAGCGGGTTGAGGGTCGGGTGGGCGAGCAGGGAGGCGTACGGCGAACCGAGCGCCCGCGCCGCGGCGCCCGCGTCGAGCACATGGTCGCCGAGCCGGACGCCGACGCGCCGCTCGGTCGAGCCGGCGGGGGAGAAGACGCCGTACGGAAGGTTGTGCGGGCCGAAGGGGTCGCCCTCGGGGACGTCGAAGGGGGGCATGGGGTGCTGCCTCGCTCTCATCCGTGCCATCACTGCAGGCCGTGGCATGTGGTCGCGCCACACGTTACGGCCGAGTCCGGCTCCTGGGCAGTGTCTAAAGAGTTCGCAATGCCCGAATAGGCCTTGTCGGAGGGGCTAATTCCGGCTTAGCGTCCTTTTGGGGGACACGGACGGGGTGGGTCCGGTCCGTAGGGGGGACACGTGGGGGGACCCGTGGCCAGGAATTCCGTCGGTGTGCCTTTCGACATGGACAGGGATGTGCCGGGCCTGATCGTCAAGTTCGGCGACTATCCGCTGCACCACGGCGGCGTCGGCGCGATCCGCAGCCTGGGCCGGCTGGGCGTGCCGATGTACGCGATCACCGAGGACCGTTACACGCCCGCGGCCTCCTCCCGTTACCTCACCCGCGCCTTCGTCTGGCCGACCAGCGGGGCGGAGGACGCGGAGTACCTGGTGGAGGGGCTAAGGAGGATCGGCCGGCGGATCGGCCGCCCCACCGTCCTCATCCCCACCGACGAAGAGGCCGCCGTCCTGATCGCCGAGCACCAGGAGGACCTGAAGGAGCGGTTCCTCTTCCCGCGCGTCGAGCCCGGCCTGCCGCGCCGGCTGGCCAGCAAGCAGGGGCTGCACGAACTGTGCGCGGAACACGGCGTCGCCAGCCCGGAGGCGGTCTTCCCCGAGTCGTACGAGGAGATCGTCGCCTTCGCCGACAGCGCCCGCTACCCGGTGGTGGCCAAGAACCGCGAGGCGTTCGTCCGGCGCGAACGGCCCGCCGTGAACGGCACCACCAGGATCGCCACCCGTGCGGGCCTGCTCGCCCTCGCCCGCGACTGGGGCGAGCACCCCGGCGTGATCCTCCAGGAGTACCTGCCCCGCCAGGACGCCGAGGACTGGATCGTGCACGCCTGCTTCGACGCCGACTCCACCTCGCTCGCCATGTTCACCGGCGTCAAGGTGCGCTCCTGGCCGCCGCACGCGGGCATGACGGCGAACGCGTACGTCGTCGACAACCCGGAACTCGCGGACCTCGCCGCGCGTTTCATCAAACAGATCGGCTTCAGCGGCATCATCGACCTTGACCTGCGCTTCGACCGGCGCGACGGGCAGTACAAGCTCCTCGACTTCAACCCGCGCACGGGCGCCCAGTTCCGGCTCTTCGAGAACGACTCGGGCGTGGACGTCGTACGCGCCATGCACCTGAACCTGACCGGCCGCTCCGTTCCGGAGGGGGAACAGCGGGCCGGCCATCGGTACATCGTGGAGAACATCGACCTCCCCGCCCTCCTCGCCTACCGCCGCAGCGGCTACACGACGCCGCACGCGCCGGCCCGGGCGAGCGGGACGGAGCTGGCCTGGCTCGCGGGTGACGACCCGCTGCCGTTCCTCACGATGCTCGCGCGCTTCGTGCGACCGGGCGCGAAGCACCTCTATCAGCTGTGGCGGACCAACCGCCGCGGCGGAAGCGCCGGTTCGAGCAGCTAGCCCGCCGAGGGCGGCTGTCCGGACGGGTGCACGGTTCACCACCACGAAGTGACGGAAAACGTCCTGGGGAGGGACTTCGTGATTCAACCGGTTGCAGTCATCGGCGCCGGGCCGTTCGGCCTGTCCACCGCCGCCCACCTGCGGGCGCGCGGCATCCCCGTACGCGTCTTCGGCGATCCCATGGTCAGCTGGCGCGACCACATGCCCGCCGGGATGTTCCTCAAATCGACCCCGGCGGCCTCCGACATCGACTGCCCGCAGCCCGGCCACACCCTCGTCGACTACTGCGACGCGGCGGGCATCCGCCGGCTGGTGACCGACGAGGACATCATCCCCGTGGAGACCTTCGTCGCCTACGGCGAGTGGTTCCAGCGGAAGCTGCTTCCCGACCTGGAGCGGGTGCGGGTGGTTTCCGTGGACCGTGGCACGGGCGGCGGCTTCGAACTGAAGCTGGACTCCGGGGAGTCGTTCACCGCCCGCGCGGTCGTGGTCGCCACCGGCCTGTCCGGGCTGGCCCACCTCCCGGCAGAGCTGGCGTCGGCGGCGCCGGACGGCCCCAGCCCCACCGGCCCGGTCTCCCACAGCTCCCAGCACCACGACCTGACCCGGTTCTCCGGCAGGGAGCTGATCGTCGTCGGCGCCGGCCAGTCCGCGCTGGAGACGGCGGCCCTGGCGGCGGAGGCGGGCGCGCGGGTGCGGGTGGTGTCGCGGGGCCGCGGCCGGGTCGCCTTCGGCGCCCCGCCCTGGCACCAGCCGAGGCTGCGCCCCGAGTCCCCCTTCGGCCGCGCCTGGTCCCTCTGGGCGCTGACCTACTACCCGCACCCCTACCGCTACCTCCCGGCCCGTACCCGCCACTACCTGGTCCGCCGCGTCCTCGGCCCGCTCGGCGCCTGGTGGCTGCGCGACCGCTTCGAGGACAAGGTCGAGGTGACGGAGGTCGAGCGGGTGGTCGGCGCGGACGCCTGCGACGGCAGCCCCGTCCTCACCGTCCGCGCCCCCGCCGGTCACACCATCCGGCTCCCCGCCGACCATGTGATCGCGGCCACCGGCTACCGCGTGGACCTCGCGGCCATGGACTTCCTCGGCCACGAACTGCGCACCCGGCTCGCCGTCAGCCGGGGCACGCCCCGCCTGGGCGCGGGATACGTCTCGTCCATCCCCGGCCTGTACTTCACCGGCCTTCCGGCGGCGTCGTCGTACGGCCCGGTGATGCGCTTCGTCTGCGGCACCGGGTTCGCCTCCCCCCGCCTGACGAAACACCTGGCGGCGGCCCACCACTGAGCCACCCTGCCCGGGCTCCGCCCACACCCAGGAAGGCCCGGGCCACCCCAGCCACCAGCCCGCTCGATGTCCTCACCGTCTCGGTCGCCAACGTGTTCAACCGCCCCCACACCACCATCAAGGAGCCCGCGGGCACCACTTGGGGCTGAGAACGGGGGTGAGTCGTGGGGGCGCGGGGTCCGTATTCTCTGATCATGGCCGCACCCCCCGCATATTCACTCGTCGCAACCGACCTCGACGGAACGCTCCTGCGCGGCGACGACACCCTCTCCGACCGCTCCCTCGCCGCCCTCGCGCGGGCCGGGGAAGCGGGGGCCCGGCACCTCGTGGTGACCGGGCGCCCGGCACCCCGGGTACGGCCGCTGCTGGACGACCTCGGTTGCACGGGGCTCGCGGTGTGCGGCCAGGGCGCGCAGGTGTACGACGCCGGAGCCGACCGCCTGCTCTGGTCGATCACCCTGGACCGGGAGCTGGCGGAGACCGCGCTCGGCAAGATCGAGGCCGAGGTGGGGGAGGTGTACGCGGCCGTCGACCAGGACGGTGTGGACGGGCTCACGCTCATCGAGCCCGGCTACCTGATGCCCCACCCGACGCTCCCCGCCGTACGGGTCGAGCGGCGCGCCGACCTGTGGCGCGAGCCGATCAGCAAGGTCCTGCTGCGCCATCACGCCCTGTCCGACGACGAGTTGGCGGCCACGGCCCGTTCGGTCGTGGGGTCGCTGGCGACGGTCACCATGTCGGGGCCCGGGACCGTCGAGCTCCAGCCGTGCGGGGTCACCAAGGCGACCGGGCTGGCGCTGGCCGCCGAGCATCTCGGGCTGAGCGCCGAACGGGCCGTCGCCTTCGGGGACATGCCCAACGACATCCCGATGTTCGACTGGGCCGCCCACGGTGTGGCGATGGCCAACGCCCACCCCGAACTGAAGGCGGTGGCCGACGAGATCACCACATCGAACGAGGACGACGGCATCGCCGTCGTCCTCGAAAGACTCTTCCCCTGACAGGGCCCTGAGGGGCCCTGCGGGTCAGGTCAGTACGCGCCGAACACGTTGTCGATCGAGCCGTAGCGGTGGGCGGCGTAGTTGCAGGCGGCCGTGATGTTCGCGACCGGGTCGTAGATGTTCCACGACGTACCGGCCACGTGGTAGGCGCGGAACGTCGGGTCGATGACCTGCAGCAGGCCCTTGGACGGGATGCCGGCGGCGGCGTTGGAGTCCCAGAGGTTGATGGCGTACTGGTTGCCCGACGACTCGCGGATCACGTTGCGGTAGATGCCGTAGTACGTACCCGGGATGCCCTTCTGGGCCATGACCGCGAGGGACTGGCGGATCCAGCCGTCGAGGTTGTTCGAGTACGTGACCGCGCCGGCGGTGGCCGCGGTGGGGGCGGTGGTGGGGGCCGCGGAGGCGCTGGTCGCGCCGATCAGCGGGAGGGCGAGCACGGCGGCGCCGGTGGTGGCGGCGGCGAGCTTGCGAGCGAGGCGGGCGAAGGGGGCACGGTGCTGAGCGGCAGCAGACATGGCGAAGTTCCTCTCCGTCGCCTGCGAGGTGAGCTGTCGGGTGCGGGCTGGGAGGTGCCCGGCCGTGCCGCCCGAAGGCGACACGACTTAACCCCGAGCCGTTCCGGGACGACGGATGCCGTCCGGACCGGCGACTTACCTGGTTCCCCCGCTCCTGCCGTACGCGAATGAGTTCGTCGAGTGGGTGCGATGGGCGGCGGCAGGATTCGGCGTTCCGCCCGGCGGACCGGAACGTATGCGAGAGCACATGTCCGGAACAAGTGCCAGATGCATACCTCGTCCTAGTTGACCTTGTTCTGGGGCGTATGAGGCACTTGATCCTTTGCGTCTGCCAAGCCTCAACTGGCCAGTGGTGAAAGGTGGAACACCGGGCGGGTCGGTGGGATGCGCCGAACCGGTGACGTGACCCAATTCACGGAATAGCAATAGCGGCAAATAGGGCATGAGGGACGCCGCATTGGGTAAGTGCATCGGGCGTGCAGGTGAGGGTCGATGAGGGTCGAGCTGCTCCAAGCGGCGCAGTCGCGTCGTACTTCCTGGTAAGTCGATAAATATCCACCCTTATCGACCGATCGAAAACATAACGGTGGGCGCCCTCGGTGATCGAAAGCTGACCGGATACGCTGACTCGAGTGAGGGCAGCGACCTATCGACAAACCGCGTAATCGCCAGCAGACACCAGCAGACAGGAGACCCCTCGTGACCGTCGTCGGGCCATTCGGGCTGAGCGTGCGGGACCAGGCTCTGGAAGCCGATGTCCAGGCCGGACTGGCGGCTGTCGAGGAGGGCCTGCTCGAAGCCACCAAGAGTGAGGTCCCCTTCATCACCGAGGCCGCGCAGCACCTCGTACGCGCGGGCGGGAAGCGGTTCCGGCCGCTGCTCGTGATGCTCGCGGCGCAGTTCGGGGACCCGTACGCGCCCGGGATCGTGCCCTCGGCCGTAGTCGTCGAGCTCACCCACCTCGCCACGCTGTACCACGACGACGTCATGGACGAGGCGGCCGTGCGCCGCGGGGTGGAGAGCGCGAACACCCGCTGGGGCAACTCGGTCGCCGTCCTCACCGGCGACTTCCTCTTCGCCCGCGCCTCGCAGATCCTCGCCGACCTCGGCCCCGAGGCCGTACGGGTGCAGGCCGTGGCGTTCGAGCGGCTGGTCACCGGGCAGATCCTGGAGACGGCCGGGCCGCAGGACGGCCGGGACCCGGTCGAGCACTACCTGGACGTGCTCGGCGGCAAGACCGGCTCGCTGGTGGCGGTCTCCTGCCGCTTCGGCGCGATGATGTCCGGGGCCGACGAGACCGTGGTCGACGTGCTGACCCAGTACGGCGAGCGGCTCGGCGTCGCCTTCCAGCTCGCGGACGACGTGCTGGACATCGCCTCCGACTCCCACGAGTCCGGCAAGACCCCCGGGACCGACCTGCGCGAGGGCATCCCCACCCTGCCCGTGCTGCGCCTCAGGGAGCGGGCGGCACGGCTGGGACTGCCCGAGGACATCGCCCTGTGCGACCTCCTCGACTCCGACCTCACCGACGACGCCCGGCACGCCGAGGCCCTGGCCGGCCTGCGCGCCCACCCGGCGCTGGAGCAGGCTCGCCGCGACACCGTGCGGTACGCGGAGGACGCCCGGGCGGCGCTGGCCCCGCTGCGCGAGTGCGACGCCAAGGCCGCGCTCATCCAGCTCTGCGACGCGGTGGTCCACCGGGCGGGCTAGCCACCCCCGTGCCGGTCCCCCCGCCCCGTCCCCTACGGGTCGGTGGAGCTTCCGCCCCTCCGTGTCATACCGCAGGCGTACGTGGAGTTGGCTCCCGGGTCTGACGATTCCTCACGGCCGATTTGGTCAGATGGAAACCACGGAAATCACCACTCCTCACCGATTCGGGTGAGAATGGCGGCACAAGGGTGGGACGAGTGTGAGGACAGCCGCCGCCGACGACGGAGGTAAGGCACACATGGCACCGTACGAATCCGACGAGAGCACGCACGCCGCGGAGGCCGAGGACCCGCGCGCCGGACGCCGCAGGGCGGCCCGGTACGCCGTCCCGGTCGCGGTGGTGGGCGTGGCGGCGGCGACGATCGGGCTGGTCCCGGCACTCGCCGACTCCGGGGACCCCGACCTGCCGAAGATCAGCGCACAGCAGCTCATCGAAAAGATCGCCAAGTCCGACGTGCAGCAGCTGTCCGGCACGGTGAAGGTCAGCACCGACCTGGGCCTGCCGGACCTGGGCGGCCTGGAGAGCGGCCTGCTGTCCGGCGCGGCCCAGGGCGGCGACGGATCGTCGGCGGACCCGACGTCCAAGCTCACCGAGCTGCTCTCGGGCACCCACACCCTGCGCGTGGCGGCCGACGGACCGGACCGGCAGAAGGTCTCGCTGATCGAGCGCGCCGCCGAGTACAGCCTCATACACGACGGCAAGGACGTGTGGGGCTACGACAGCAAGTCCAACGAGGTGTACCACGGCACCGCCGAGCAGAGCGGCAAGGAGCGGGAGAAGACGCCCGCCACACCGAAGGACTTCGCCGACGAGGCCCTGAAGTCCGTCGACGACACCACCTCCGTGACCGTCGACGGCACCGCTCAGGTCGCCGGCCGGGACGCCTACAAGCTGCTGATCAAGCCGAAGCAGTCCGGCACCACGGTCGGCGCGATCAGCATCGCCGTGGACGCGAGGACCGGGCTGCCGCTGAAGTTCACCCTGACCCCGGCGAGCGGCGGCGCGGCCGTGGTCGACGCGGGCTTCACCCAGGTCAGCTTCACCAGGCCGGCCGCCTCGACCTTCGACTTCACCCCGCCCAAGGGCGCGAAGGTCACGGAGGAGGACCACGAGGACAAGGCGCCGCGCGGCGCCGCCCCGAAGTCCGAGGAGGACCTCTTCAAGGGCCTGGAGGGCTTCGACGTCCTGGGCAAGGGCTGGAACTCGGTCGCGGCCCTCGACACCGGTGAGAAGGCGGGGATGCCCTCCGCCTCCGGCGGTGACCTGGGCGGCTTCCTCGGTTCGTTCGGTGACAAGGTGAGCGGCGAGTTCGGCAAGGGCACCGTGTTCTCCACCCGCCTGATCAACGCGCTCATCACGGACGACGGCAAGGTGTACGTCGGCGCCGTGGACAAGGACGCGCTGGTGAAGGCGGCCGACGCGGCGCGGTAGACACCGGCGGCGCAGCAGGTACGCACACGCACGACGAATCGGGGGAGCCGATGGACGAACCGTCCGCCACGGAGCCGGACGCGCCGGGCGCGGGTGACAGCGTCATCCACACCCGCGCGCTCACCAAGCGCTACCGCGGCGGACAGCTCGCCGTCGACGGTCTCGACCTGACCGTCCCGGCGGGCAGCGTCTTCGGCTTCCTCGGTCCGAACGGCTCCGGCAAGACCACGACCATCCGCATGCTGATGGGCCTGATCGCGCCCACCTCCGGCGCGGCGCGCGTCCTGGGGCAGCCCATGCCCCGCGCCGCGCGCACCGTGCTCCCGCAGGTCGGCGCGCTCATCGAGGGACCGGCCCTGTACGGCTTCCTCTCCGGCCGGGACAACCTGCTGCGGTACGACGCCGCCGACCCGACCGCCGACCCCCGCACCCGGCGCGCCCGCGTCGCCGCGGCGCTGGACCGGGTGGGCCTGACGGCCGCCGGGGGCAAGAAGGCCAAGGCGTACTCCCTGGGCATGAAGCAGCGCCTGGGCCTGGCCGCCGCGCTGCTCCAGCCGCGCAGACTGCTCGTGCTGGACGAGCCGACCAACGGGCTCGACCCGCAGGGCATGCGGGAGATCCGGGCGCTGGTGCGGGAGCTGGCCTCGGACGGCACGACCGTGTTCCTCTCCTCCCACCTCCTCGACGAGATCGAGCAGGTGTGCACCCATGCGGCGGTGATGGCCCAGGGCCGCCTGATCACCCAGGGTCCGGTGGCCGACCTGGCGGCCGGGGCGCGCGGGCGGCTCGTGGTCACCACGCCGGACACGGGGGAGGCGGCCCGGGTGCTGAAGGAGCAGGGGGTCGGGGACGTCGTCGTCACCGACGACCGGGTGAGCGGCGAGCCGCCCGAGAGGGACCTCGCCGAGCTGAACGCGGCGCTGGTGACGGCCGGGGTGCGGGTGCGCGGCTTCGGGGTGGAGCGGGCCTCGCTGGAGGACGCGTTCGTGGCGCTGACGGGGGAGGGCTTCGATGTCGCGGGCTGAGGCAGTGGCCGTACGCCGTCCCACTCCGCTGTGGACCTTCGGCCTGCTGCGCAACGAATTGGCCGTCACCTTCCGGCGCTGGCGCACCCTCGCGCTGCTCGGCGTGCTGGCCGCCGTGCCGGTCCTGGTCGGGGTGGCCGTGAAGATCGAGACGGGGGGCGGATCGGGCGGCGGGGGCCGGGGCGGCGGGGGCGAGGGCCCGGCGTTCATCGCGCAGATCACCAACAACGGGCTGTTCCTGGTGTTCACGGCGCTGGCGGCGACGCTGCCGTTCTTCCTGCCGATGGCGGTCGGCGTGATCGCGGGCGACGCGATCGCCGGTGAGGCCAACGCCGGAACCCTGCGCTACCTCCTGGTCGCCCCGGCCGGCCGGACCCGCCTGCTGCTCACCAAGTACGCCACCGTGATGGTCTTCTGCCTGGTCGCCACCTTGGTGGTGGCCGTCTTCGCCCTCATGGTCGGGGCGTTGCTGTTCCCACTGGGCGACCTGACGACCATCTCGGGGACGCGGATCAGTTTTGCCGAGGGTCTGGGCCGGGCGCTGCTGATCGCCCTGGCCGTCGCCGCGTCACTGGTCGGCGTCGCGGCGCTCGGCCTGTTCGTCTCCACGCTGACGGGCAGCGGCATCGCGGCGATGGCGACCACGGTCGGGCTGCTCATCACCGTCCAGATCCTCGACCAGATACCGCAACTGCACGCGATCCAGCCGTACTTCTTCTCCCACTACTGGCTGTCCTTCGCCGACCTGATGCGCGAACCGGTGTACTGGGACGACCTGGTGAAGAACCTCGGCCTCCAGGCCCTGTACGCGGCGGTGTTCGGCTCGGCGGCCTGGGCGCGGTTCACGGCGAAGGACATCACCGCGTAGCCCGCGGCGCTCAGCGGTCCTGGTACGGGAAGCGGGCGAGCGGCGCCTCGCGTGCGAAGAACGTCTTCGCGCGGGCCAGCGCCTCGGTGTCCTTGCGTACGTCCCCGCGCGCGCTGCCGTTGCCGAGCAGCACCCCGCCGAAGCGCATCCCCAGGTACGCGGCCGAGTTGTTGAGCGTGTCGGCGAGCGGGTCCGCCACCGACGGCTCCCGGTCGGCCAGCGCGGCGACGCCCCACAGCGTGCGCCCGGCCATGGCCGCCTTGAAGTCGAGGCCGGGGGTGCGCAGCCAGGCGGACCAGTGGTCGAGGTAGCGCTTGGTGAGGCCGGACACCGAATACCAGTACAGCGGCGAGGCGATCACGATGTCGGTGGCCGCGAGCGTAGCCTCCAGCAGCAGGCCTGTGGTGGTGTCCGCGGGTGGCCGTACGTGGTCGCTGTCGTGCCGCAGGTCGACGAAGTCGGGCAGCCGGTGCTCGGCCAGGCTGATCCACTGCTGCTCGACGCCCTCGGGCAGTTGTTCGGCCGCCGTACGTGCCAGCAGTTCGGTGTTGCCGTCGGTGCGGGCGCTGCCGAGCAGGAACAGGAAGCGGCGGGTCATGGGTCCCCCAGGTGATAGGCGTACTGCGAAAATACAGGCATCTGCATTATATGCGCACGCAATTAATTCTCGGAAGTCCCGTCCGGCTGGTGCGAGGCTGTGACGTCGTGGTGACGCGGGAACGGGGGTACTTCGGAGAGACTCGACACCATGGACGGGCACGACCGGATCGCCACGCCGGGGGAGTGAGGAAACCGATGGCTCGACTGAGCTTCGAGAAGAAGCGGGACCAGCGGAGCGACGTACACCCGGCGGCCCCGGTCGACGTACGGGTGCTGGGCTCGGGCGGCGCGACCGTCGGCGGGGTGGCGGTGGTGGCGGCCCCCGGCCAGGAGGTCCAGCAGGCCGTCCTCAACCACCTCCAGCGCCTCGCGATCAGCCTCGGCCGGCCCGTGCACGCCACGGTCCACGACGACCGCGTCGGCTGCGTCGTCCCCCTGGAGGTGGACGTGGACGGCGCCAGCCGCTTCACCGGCGAGCCGGAACTGCGCGGACGGCCCCGGACCCCCCAGCCGCCCCGGACCGTCGCCCCCCAGCCGCCCAGGCGCGACACGCCCCCGCCCCCGCCGCGTCCGGTACCGGACCCCGAACCGCGATACGTCCCCGAGCCCGACCCCCGGCACACGCCCGCCCGTGGATTCGACGCCGTCGCCGAAGCGGTACTCGGCGACGGTCCGGTGACCGCCACCGCGGAGGGCGCCGCGCTGCTCACCGAGCCGATGACGCGGATCAACGAGGCCGTCAAGGAGGGCCGGATCGCCACGGCGGCGGAAATCGCCGAGCGCACCGTCGCGCAGGCGTCGGGCGCACTGGGCGCCGGCCACCCCGAGGTGCTCCGCCTGCGCGAACTGACCGCCTACATCGCCTACCTGGCGGGCGACCCGCTGCGCGCCTTCCACCTCTCCCTCGACCTGGCCCGCCTCCACCACCGCGCCCACAACGCGGAGGCCGCCTACGGCAACGTCCAGAGCGCGGCCACCGCCTGGCGCGCGGTGCGCGACCCCGAGCACGGCCTGCGTCTGGGGCGGGAACTGATCGACCTGTGGGCGGACCTCGCCGCCGAGCCGGGCCCGGCGGCCGACGACCGGGAGCGGCTGGAGTCCGCCCGCTCCCGCATGGTCCGCCTCACGGACCGCGCCGCCAGGTCGGCCGGCGCCTGACGGGCTACTGCACGCAGAACTCGTTCCCCTCGGGGTCCGCCATCACCACCCACTCCCCGGCGGGCTCCTTCACCTGCCGCAGCACCTGTGCCCCCAGCCCCGTCAACCGCTCGACCTCGGCATCGCGCCGTCCCTCACCGGCGTGCAGGTCGAGGTGGAGCCGGTTCTTGCCGGTCTTCGCCTCCGGCACGCGCTGGAACAGCAGCCGCCGCCCGAGCCCGATGCCGCGCTCCTCGTCGTAGGGGTCGTCGGGGTGCCGTACGGCGATCAGGTCCCGGAAGGCCGGGCGGCCGTGGTACTCCAGGACGGCCTCGCCGGGCAGCGCGCCGAGGTCCAGCAGCCGCTCGACGAGCGCGCTGTTGTCCTCGACCTCGTAATGCAGCGCGGCGGCCCAGAAGTCGGCCTGCGCGTGCGGGTCCGCGGCGTCGACGACGAGCTTGAAGTGCAGCGGGGCGGGTGGTGCTGCGGGCGTCTGCGTCATGCCGACCACATATACCCGACCGGGGCCGGTCAGGAGGCCGGTTCCGCCTCCGGGCCGGCCGTCACGTCCTCGGGCCGCCGCACGACGGGTTCCGCAGGGGCGGCGGCCGGGATCCTGGCGGCCAGCTCCCGGGCCGCCCGGCGCGCGGTGCGCAGCGCGTCCCAGGTGAGCAGCGTCAGCGCCAGCCAGACCAGCGCGAACCCGGCCCAGCGCTCCGGTGGCATGGCCTCGTGGAAGTACAGCACGCCCAGCAGGAACTGGAAGACGGGCGCCAGGTACTGCAGCAGCCCCAGCGTGGACAGCGGCACGCGGATCGCGGCGGCCCCGAAGCAGACCAGGGGCAGCGCGGTGACCACGCCGGTGGAGGCGAGCAGCGCGCCGTGCCCGACGCCTTCGGTGGCGAACGTCGAGTCGCCCCGGGCGGTCAGCCACAGCAGATAGCCGAGCGCGGGCAGGAACTGGATCGCGGTCTCGGCGGCCAGCGACTCGACGCCGCCGAGGTTGACCTTCTTCTTCACCAGCCCGTAGACGGCGAAGGAGAAGGCGAGGCACAGGGAGATCCACGGCGGCTGCCCGTACCCGATGGTGAGGACGAGCACGGCCGCGAAGCCGACGCCGACCGCGAGCCACTGCACGGGCCGCAGCCGCTCCTTGAGGAGCAGCACACCGATCGCGATGGTGACGAGGGGGTTGATGAAGTAGCCCAGTGAGGCCTCGACCACGTGCCCGCTGTTCACGGCCCAGATGTAGACGCCCCAGTTGACGGTGATCACCGCGGCCGCGATCGCCACCAGGCCGAGCCGTCGCGGCTGCCGCAGCAGCTCACCGACCCAGGCCCAGCGCCGTACGACGAGCAGCGCGGCGGCGACGAAGACGAGGGACCACACCATCCGGTGGGCGAGGATCTCCGCCGCGCCGGCGGGCTTCAGCAGCGGCCAGAACAGGGGCACGAGGCCCCACATCCCGTACGCCGCGAAGCCGTTCAGCAGGCCTATCCGGCTCTCGCCCGTCGACGTCCCGGCCACTGGCCCCTCCTTCTCGCGTCCCTGCGTGCAGGTGTCCCTGAGTGCACGCGTGCACGAAGGTAACGCCGAGCGCCCCCGCCTGTCATGCCCGTATCGGCATACGGTCATGACAGGCGGGGGTCGGGGTCGCTCAGCAGTCCTTCGGGGGAGTTCAGCCCTTCAGCGCGGCCGTGATCGCCTCCGCGAGGGGGGTCGTCGGGCGGCCGGCCAGGCGGGACAGGTCGCCGCTGGAGACGACCAGTTCGCCCTTCTCGATCGACGTGTCCACACCGGCGAGGATGGCGGCGAGCGGCTCGGGCAGTCCGGCGCCGGTCAGGATGCCGGCGAGCACCTCGGCGGGCACGGCGTTGTAGGCGATCTCCTTGCCGGTCTGCCTGCTCAGCTCGGCCGCGTACTCGGCGAAGCTCCACGCCTCGTCGCCGCCCAGCTCGTACGTCCTGTTCTCGTGGCCCTCGCCGGTCAGCACGGCCACCGCGGCGGCCGCGTAGTCCGCGCGGGAGGCGGAGGAGACCCGGCCCTCACCGGCGGCCGCGACCACGGCGTTGTGCTCCAGCACCGGGGCGAGGTTCTCGGTGTAGTTCTCGTGGTACCAGCCGTTGCGCAGCAGCGCGTAGGGCAGGCCGGAGGCGAGCAGCGCCTGCTCGGTGGCGCGGTGGTCGTCGGCCAGGGCGGCGGTCAGGGCGCCCGGGGCGCTGGTGTAGGCGAGAAGAGCGACGCCGGCCGCCTTCGCGGCGTCGATCACGACCTGGTGCTGTGCCGGGCGGCCCTTGTCGAACTCGTTGCCGGAGATCAGCAGGACCTTGTCGCCGGCGGCGAACAGGCCGTCGAAGGTCTCGGGTGCGTTGTAGTCGGCGACCGCCAGCTTCACGCCCCGGGCGGCGAAGTCGGCGGCCTTGGCCTCGTCGCGCACGACGGCCGTGATCTGCTCGGCCGGGACCTGCTCCAGCAGCTGCTCCACGACGTGGCGGCCGAGGTGTCCGGTGGCTCCGGTGACGACGATGCTCATGGTTCAGAACTCCCTTGTGGGGGTGTGCGGGACTGGCACTAACCCTAGAAGGAGCGCTAACTCAATGAAAGTACCCACTTTGAAGTAAGGTACTGGTGTCAAAGTAAGTGCCAGGTCGAAGCAAGTGTCAGCGCCGTCGAGAACGCCTGCCAGGCACTACGACGAGGCCCGGGACGCGCGGTCCCGGGCCTCGTCGTAGTGCCGCTTCGGTCAGCCGACGACGGTCCAGGTGTCGCCGCCGGTCAGCAGTGCGGCGAGGTCGCCCTTGCCCTGCCGTTCGAGGGCCGTGTCGAGCTGGTCGGTCATCTGGTGGTCGTAGACGGGGCGGTCGACGGAGCGGAGGACGCCGATGGGGGTGTGGTGGAGGGTGTCGGGGTCGGCGAGGCGGGAGAGGGCGAAGGCGGTGGTGGGGGAGGCGTTGTGGGCGTCGTGGACGAGGATGTCGGCCTCGTTGTCGGGGGTGACGGTGACCACCTTCAGGTCGCCGGTCTGGCGGTCGCGTACGACTCCGCGGGAGTTGTCCGGGCCGAAGCGGATGGGCTGTCCGTGCTGCAGCCGGATCAGTGCCTCTTCGGCCTGTTGCTTGTCTTTGAGCGCGTCGAAGGCGCCGTCGTTGAAGATGTTGCAGTTCTGGTAGATCTCGACCAGGGCGGTGCCGGGGTGGTCGGCTGCGGCGCGCAGTACCTCGGT
>NZ_JBVKAI010000018.1:1692-177509 GCF_055639495.1 Streptomyces sp. NPDC039424 | reverse complement strand
CTCCCGGGCTCGGGCATATCGGGCGGGGTGGGGGTTGGGAACGGTGCGGAACGGCTGCGGCGGAGGCAAGTGGAGGACTTGGGCCGCGTCTGGCTGCGGCCACCTGCGCCGTTGCCTCCCGGGCGTGGCCCAAGTCCTCCACTTGCTCGCCACGCGGGACTGATGGGGCTGATGGGGCGAGGGGGCGGGCGGGTGTGGAGTCGTCCCACTCGCCGGAAGCCGCCACGCCCACCGGGCGTGCCGCCACCCGCCCACCGCGCGCCCCAGCCCTACACTCACCGTTCGCCGCTGAGCCAGCCCGGCGTGCCGCCACCCACCAAGCGCGCACCCGCAACCCCCCACTCACCGTTCGCCGCTAAGCCCACCCGGCGTGCAGGCGAGGCGCGGCCGCGCCCCCTCACCCCGGACGCGACCGCAGCCCACCCAACGGAACCCCTACCTCGGCCCCCCATCCCTCTCCGGCCGCCCGCTCGCTTCTCCCCCGGGCTGGAGCGAGCCGAGTCAAGGGTGGCCCGCAGGGCCATCGGCGCAGCCGACGCGAAGCGCCCTTTACTCGGGTCGCGGAAGCACGACAATGACCAAGAAGCGGGCGGCCCCACGGCAACCTGGAAGCTCTGGTCCGCCCTGCCCGAGCACGGTCGCTCACGCCACCGTGTACTGGGTATCCCCGAAGTCCGCCACCACCCGGAGTTCTCCGCCAAGGGCCCGAACGTAGGAGCGCAGGGTGGCAACCTCCGTACGGTCGATCTCTCCGTGCTCGATCGCAGAGATACGTGGCGTAGAGACACCCATCGAATCGGCGATATCGCGTTGGGTGAGGTCCTGCTCCCGGCGGAGCTCCGCCAGCTTGTAAGCACGCACCTCGGCGAGAAGCCGGTCCATGTCGGCCCGCTTCTCCTCGGGAGTGCGGACCGGCATCCCGGCGGCCCTCCGCTGCTCATCGGCCCGGCGCTTGGCTTCCTCCCAGCTGACGGCGCTCATTCATACTCCCTGGTGTCCAGCTCGGCGATGTGGTCCCGGTAGCGCTTCTCGGCGATCGGGATGTTGGTGTCGTACCACCCACTCCAGTTTCCAGCCTTGTCTCCCGCGACCAGCAGGACGGCTCGGCGTACTGGATCGAAGGCGAACGGAATCCGGATCTCGCTGTTTCCCGACGAACCGGGCCTCAACTCCTTCAAGTGGTGCCGCTCCGCACCCTTGATCCGGTCGTCGAGCGGTCGGCCGAGCCCAGGTCCCCAGCAAGCCAGCGCGTCGATGGCGTCTTCCACGCGGTCCGCACTGCGGAGGTCGGCTTCGACCAGCTCTGCGAACCACTTCGCCACTTCCGCGACGAGAACCACTTCCCATGAGGCATGAGTCCGAAATTAATGCAAGCATTAACCTGCCGGGCTGGAATCCCTAGCCGTCACCCTCAGGACCGATACCCGGCCCACCCCGCAACTCCCCCTTGACCACCTTGCCGCTCGCGTTTCTCGGTAGCTCCCGTACGAACTGCACCGTGCGGGGGACCTTGTAGTTCGCCATTTCGCGGCGGGCCCAGGCGATCAGATCGTCCCCGGTGACCAGGGCCCCCGGGCGGCGGACTACGAAGGCCTTGCCGACCTCGCCCAGGCGGGGGTCCGGGATGCCGATGACGGCGACGTCGGCCACGTCGGGGTGGAGGCCGAGGAGTTGCTCTATCTCGGCGGGGTAGGCGTTGAAGCCGCCGACGATGTACATGTCCTTGATGCGGTCGGTGATGCGGAGGTTGCCGGTCGTGTCCAGTACGCCCACGTCTCCTGTGTGCAGCCAGCCGTCCGGGGCCACGGCCTCCGCCGTCGCGGGCTCGTCCTCGTAGTAGCCCCGCATGACGTTGAAGCCACGGACCAGGATCTCCCCCGGGCGGCCGGGGGGCAGCGTCTGCCCGGTTCCGTCGACCACTCTCACCTCTGTGCCGGGGATCGCGCGGCCGGATGTCGACGCGATCACCGAGGGGGCGTCGCCGCGGCGGCACATCGTGACGATGCCGCTTGCCTCCGAGAGGCCGTAGGCGGTGAGGACCGTACTCACGCCCAGTTCGCCGCGCAGGCGTTCCACCAGGCGCAGCGGGACGACCGCGGCTCCGGTGACGACCAGTCTCAGCGCTGACAGGTCGTGCGCGTCTTTTGCCGGGTGGTCCAGGAGGGACTGGTGCAGGGTGGGCGGGCCCGGCAGTACCGACACCCGTTCCGAGGCGATGTTGGCGAGGGCCGTGTCCACGTTGAAGACCGGCTGGGGGATCATCGCCGCGCCCCGCATCAGGCAGGCGATGACGCCCGCCTTGTAGCCGAAGGTGTGGAAGAAGGGGTTCACGATCAGGTAGCGGTCGTCCGGGCGGAGGCCTGCCAGATCCGCCCACGTCTCGTACGCCCGCAGCGTCTGCGCGTGGGTGATCATGGCGCCCTTGGGGCGGCCCGTCGTGCCCGAGGTGAAGATGATGTCCGAGAGGCAGTCGCCGTTCACCGCTCCGGCTCGTCGGCGTACCTCCGCCTCTCCCACGCCCTCGCCACCGGCCAGGAAGTCCTTCCATGTGCGGAAGTCCGGCGGGGCGTCGTCCGAGAGGACCACCACCTGCTCCAGTTCCGGCAACCCCGGCAGGGGAACGCCGGTGGTTGCCCCCTGTCCCGCCGCCCGCCTCAGCGACGCCACGTACGAGGTCCCCAAGAAGGTTCCGGTCACGAACAGCAGTCGCGCCCCGCTCCTCGCCAGCACATCCGCCGCCTCCGTGCCCTTGAAGCGGGTGTTCAGGGGGACGAGGACCGCTCCGGCCGATACCGCGCCGAGCGCCGCGACGATCCAGTCGAGGGAGTTGGGGGCCCAGATGGCCACCCGGTCGCCGATCTGCACGCCGTTGGCCATGCAGGCCGCCGCCGCGCGTGACACCCTCGCGCCCAACTCCGCGTACGTGATCCTCGTACGGCCCTCCACCACCGCCTCGGCGTCCGCGTGCTGTTCCGCCGCCGCCCGGACCAGTCCCGGGATGCTGCCCCACTCCACGTCACCGCGCACGACAACCGGCCTCCAGAAACGCGATAGCTGACTGACCGTCAGATTAGCTGTAACCTGACGGCCTGTCAGCGAACAGCGATCCCGTGCGGAGGTGGGCGCACCATGCCAGGAACCGGGCTCAAGGACGCCACCGCCATCGTGGGGATCGGGCAGACCGCGTTCGCCAGGAAGCTGCCGGAGGACGAGAAGACGCTCGCCTGCCGTGCCGTTCTCGCCGCTCTCGACGACGCCGGGATCGCGCCCGGCGAGGTCGACGCCCTCGCCTCCTTCACCATGGAGGAGACGGATGAGGTGGAGCTGGGGAAGGCGCTCGGGCTGGGGGATCTCACCTTCTTCAGCAAGGTGGGTTACGGCGGGGGCGGCTCCTGTGCCACCGTCGCGCATCTCGGCGCCGCCATCGCCGCGGGGCAGGCCACCGTCGGGGTCGCCTGGCGGTCGCGGAAGAGGGGGAGCGGGCCGCGGCCGTGGACCAGCACCGCCGTTCAGCTGCCCACTCCGGCGCAGTGGACCCGGCCCTTCGGGCTGCTTCGGCCCGCCGACGAGATAGCGATGCTGGCGCGTCGGTACATGCACGAGTACGGCGCCACCCGGGACCATCTGTTCAACGTCGCCCTCGCCTGCCGGAACCGGGCCAACCAGAATCCGGCGGCGGTGATGTACGAGCGGCCCCTCACCCGGGAGATGTACATGACCGCCCGGTGGATCAGCGAGCCCCTCTGCCTCTTCGACAACTGTCTGGAGACGGACGGGGCGTTGGCGTGTGTGGTGGTCGGTAGGGAGCGGGCTCGGGATTGCCGGCAGCGGCCCGTCTATGTGCACTCCGCCGCGCAGGGGCTGCCCGCCCAGCACCACGGCATGGTCAACTACTGGAACGACGACCCCCTGACCGGGCCCGCGTGGACCGCCGCCCGGCATCTGTGGAAGCACGCCGACTTCGCTCCGGAGGACGTCGACGTGGCGCAGATCTATGACGCCTTCACCGCCCTCATACCGCTGTCCCTGGAGGGGTACGGGTTCTGCGGGCGAGGGGAGGGCGGGGCGTTCACGGAGGGTGGCGCGCTGGAGATCGGGGGGCGGCTGCCCATCAACACCGGCGGGGGCGGGCTGTCGGAGGCCTATGTGCATGGCTTCAACCTGATCAACGAAGGGGTGAAGCAGCTGCGCGGGGTCAGTACGGCGCAGGTGCCCGGCGCCGCCACCTGTCTCGTCACCGCCGGGGAAGGCGTCCCCACGTCCGCGCTGCTGCTGAGGAGTTGAGCCGCCCGATGCTGACCCCGGTCCCCGACACCGACGGCGCCCCTTTCTGGCGGTACGCCGCCGAGGGTGAGCTCCGTGTCCAGGCCTGCGCCGACTGCGGCGAGGTGCGTTTTCCTCCCCGGCCCTGCTGTCCGCACTGCCAGTCCTTCGCGAGCGAGTGGCGGGTCATGTCGGGGCGGGGGCGGGTGTGGTCGTATGTGGTGCCGCATCCGCCGTTGTTGCCGGAGTACGCGGAGCGGGCGCCGTACAACGTCGTCGTCGTGGAGCTGGAGGACGCGCCTCGGGTGCGGCTCGTGGGGAATGTCGTCAGCGGGGCGGGGGCGTCTTTGGACTCCGTGGATCCGGGGAGGATCCGGATCGGGGCCCGGGTGCAGGTCGTGTTCGCCGGTGGTCTTCCGCAGTGGGTCCTGGAGCGCGCATGAGCGGCAGCGCCCTGCGGGTGACGGCCGACAAGGACACCGGCGTCGCCGTGGTCACCCTCGACCGGCCCGAGCGGCTCAACGCCATCGATCTGGCCATGGCCGCCGAATTGGCCGTCACCTGGCGGGAGTTGAGGTTCGACGACGCCGTACGGGCCGTCGTGCTGACCGGGGCCGGGGAGCGGGCGTTTTGTACGGGTCTGGACCGGGACTGTGTCGTGCCGCAGCCCTCGTCGCCGTACATGCAGGACGATCCGCTGCTCTCGGTCGGGCCGAAGGCGAACGACCTGTGGAAGCCGGTCGTCGCCGCGGTGAGCGGGATGGCGTGCGGGGGTGCCTTCTATCTGCTGGGGGAGAGTGAGTTCGTCGTCGCGGACACCACCGCCGCCTTCTTCGATCCGCACACCGGCTACGGCATGGTCAGCGCCTACGAGTCGGTGCTGATGGCGCAGCGGATGCCGTACGGGGAGGTCGCGCGGATGGCGCTCATGGGGAACGCGGAGAGGGTGGGGGCGCGGCGGGCGTATGAGATCGGGCTCGTGTCCGAACTGGTCGAGCCGGGGCGGGCGGTGGAGGCTGCCGTGCGGTGTGCGTCCGTGCTCGCGGGGTATCCGGCGGGGGCCGTGCAGGGGACCGTGCGGGCGCTGTGGGCGGCGCGGGAGGCGGCTCGGGCGCCGGGGTACGCCCAGGCGCCGCATCTGATCGCCCTGGGGAATCTGCCGGGCGAGCGGCAGGCGGAGCTGTTCGCGGGGCGGGTGCGGGGGGAGCCCCGGATCCGGTGAGTGACCGCCTGGCGTGCTTCGCCCACGGGGAGTAGCGTCTGCCCTGAGAGCGGTGACCGACCGCTCCTCCCCGGAACGACGGCCGCCGTCCACAGCCCCTTCCGTGCGACTACTGGTACGACGGCCGTCCCGGCGGAGCCTCTCA
The DNA here is from genome assembly GCF_055639495.1 of Streptomyces sp. NPDC039424. Classification (NCBI taxonomy): domain Bacteria; kingdom Bacillati; phylum Actinomycetota; class Actinomycetes; order Kitasatosporales; family Streptomycetaceae; genus Streptomyces; species Streptomyces sp. NPDC039424. The sequence goes on along the minus strand of NZ_JBVKAI010000018.1, from coordinate 171,879 downwards.
GGTGGTGCGCGCGGTGCCCGTGCCCTTCTCCGCGTCCAGCGCGTAGACGCAGCGGTCCTTGCTGCACGCGTACACCACGCCGTCCTTCACGACGGGCGAGCCGGTGATCTCGCCGCCCGTCGCGAGCTTCCAGCGCAGGCGGCCGTCGTCGGCCTTGAGGGTGTAGAGCAGGTGGTCGGTGGAGCCGAAGTGGATGCGGCCCTCGGCGACGGCGGGGGCGCCCACCACGTCGCCGCCCGCCTGGAAGCGCCACTTCGGGGTGCCGGTGACGGCGTCCAGGGTGTAGAGGCCCTTGCCGCTGCCGACGTGGACGTGGCCGGCCGCCACCAGGACCGGATCGACGGAGGAGCGGGACTCGGTGGCGATGCGCCAGCGGTCGCGGCCGTCGGTGGCGTCGAGGGCGTAGACGGTGCCGAGGTAGTCGGCGAGGTAGATGCCGCCGCCGGTGACCGCGGGGCCGGGGGCGAAGGTGGGCGGGCAGAGGAAGGCGGCGGGGGCCTCGAAGTGCCAGCGCACCATGCCGCTCGCCACGTCGACGGCGAGGACGCGGGTGCCGGCGGAGACGTACACGTAGCCGTCGGGGGCGTGGGTGATCCGGACCGGTACGCCGCCGCAGGAGGCCGCGTCGCCGATGGGGTACGACCAGCGCTCCTCGCCGGTGCGGGCGTCCAGGGCGCGCAGCCGGGCGTCCTGCCAGACGAAGACGGTGCCGTCGTGCAGGGCGGGGCCGGCCTCGGGGGACTCGAAGTCGGTCTGGCAGCCGGTGATCTCCCACAGCTTCTGGCCGCTGGAGGCCTCCCAGGCCTGGACGCCGCCGCCGCGGGTGCCGGTGACGACGGTGCCCCGGTCGGCCTGGAGGGAGTACACCCAGGCGTCCGTGGACAGCCGCCACAGGTCGTTGCCCTCGCGGCAGTCCAGGGCGAACAGGGTGGGGCCGTCGGAGGCGTGGATACGGCCGTCCGCGACCGCCATGGACCAGGCGACGTCCCTGGTCTTGAAGCGGCGGCGGCCGGTGGCCACGTCCAGGGCGTGTACCTCGAAGGAGGTGACGTAGACGAGGTCGCCGTCGACGGCCGGGGTGCCCCAGACGTCGTTGGACATGCGGAAGCGCCAGGGCCGCCAGCCGGCCGCCGTCTCCGGGGGCGGGGGCGGGAGTGCCGGTACGGCGGGGTCGGCGCCGTTGAGGCCGGGGCGGGGGCGGGACCAGCTGGCGACCAGGCCGGCCTCGGGCGGGGGCGCCTTGACGGCGGCGGCGCGGGCGTCGGCGACGCGCGGGCCGGGGCCGATGGGCACCTGGGCGCCGGCCAGCCGGACCGGGCCGGTGTCGGGGGCGCCCACGGGGGCCGCGACGGAGGCCGAGGCGGGCACGGGGCCCGGGCCGGTCACCGGGACCACGGGGTCGTACGACGGCGGCGGGGGCACCGCGAGTCCGCCGCCGCTGCGGGCGCCGGCGGGGGCCGGGGACGGCTTGGCCGCCGGACGGCCGCCGCGCCGGGACTCGATGAGGGCGACCGCCTTCTCCGGCAGCCAGGCCGAGGCCGTGCCGCTGTCGTCGGAGCCGGAGCCGAAGAGGTGGGGGGCGAGCTGGGCCTGGAGGTCGGCGGGGTTGGGGCGGGCCGTCGCCTCCATCTGCATGCAGGACTCGATGAGCGGGCGCAGCTCGTCCGGGAGTCCTTCGAGGTCCGGGCCCTCGCGCAGCAGCATGAAGACCGTCTCGACCGGGTTGGCGCCGTGGAACGGGGGGTGCCCGGTGGCCGCGAACACGAGCATGGAGCCGAGCGAGAAGACGTCGCTCGCGCCGGTGACGCTGCGGGAGTCCTTCGCCTGCTCCGGGGACATGTAGGCGGGGGTGCCGACGGCGACGTTCGTCATCGTCAAACGGGTGTTCGAGACGCCGGACGCGATGCCGAAGTCGATGACCCGGGGGCCGTCCTCGACGACGAGCACGTTGGACGGCTTGAGGTCGCGGTGGACCAGCCCGGCGCCGTGGATGGACTGCAGGGCCTCCGCGACGCCCGCCGCGAGCCAGCGCACCGCCTGGGCCGGGAGCGGCCCGCAGTCGTTCACTATCTCCTCGAGGGAGGGCGCGGGAACGTAGGCGGTGGCGAGCCAGGGCACGGCGGCGCGCGGGTCGGCGTCGACGACGGCCGCCGTGTAGAAGCCGGAGACCGCGCGGGCCGCCTCCACCTCGCGGGTGAAGCGGACGCGGAACAGCTGGTCCTCGGCGAGCTCCGTGCGGACCGTCTTGATCGCCACGCGCCGCCCGGACGCCGAGCGCGCGAGATAGACCAGCCCCATGCCGCCGGCGCCCAGCCGTCCCAGCACCTCGAACGGCCCGATCCGCCGCGGATCGTGCTGCGTCAGCTGATCCACCACTTGCCTGCCACCTCCCCGTACGAGCCGCGTCACCCACATATGTACGCGACCCCGTGCAGCGTCTCACCACCGCACCGCCATGGCGGCACGCACCCCGATTCTTCCTGGCCGGGGACCAGGTTGCGAACCCGGTGATTAATCGGGGTGTCTCCCTGCAAAAGGGGCGAATCCCAGGATTTCAGCGGTGGAGCAACGCGAAGGACGCCCCCTGATTGTCGGTCACGACGGCCACCGTTCCGTACGACGCCTCGAAGGGCGTCTTCTGCACCCGGCCGCCGAGCCGCTCCACCGCCCCGAGGGCGCCCGCGAGGTCGTCCACCCGGAAGTGGACGAGGAAGTGCGGGGGCATCTCGGCCGGGAAGACGTCGAAGACGGGGGCGCGGCCGAAGTCGGGCTCGGCGTCGGTGCCGAAGAGGGCGTCCTGGAAGAGGCCGCCGTAGAAGGCGTTGGCCCGCTCGGTGTCGCGGGTGTACAGCTCGGCCCAGACGAAGGTGGAGGGCGCGTGCCGCCGCCCGAAGCCGGGGTGGCCGCCCGGCTGCCACAGGCCGAAGACGGCGCCCTCGGGGTCGGCGGCGAGGGCGGCCGTGCCCAGGTCGGCGACCGGCAGCGGCGCCATGACGATCTGCCCGCCGGCCGTCATGATCCGCCGGCACAGGGCCTCGGCGTCCGGGGTGGCGAAGTACACCGTCCAGACGGTGGGCATACGGCCGTCCGTCTTGTGCGCCAGGGTGGCGACGGGTTCACCGTCCAGCAGCGCCCATACGGAGGCGCCGTACGCCTCCTCGAAGGTCCACCCGAAGAGCTCCCCGTAGAACCGCTGCCCGGCCGCCACGTCGGGAAGCTGCGCGTCGACCCAGCACGGGACGCCCTCTCCGTACACCGATGCCCTGTTTTCGGCCATGCCGCCAAGTTAACCGTGCCGCGGGCACCGCGCAGACCAGGCACACCACCCTTCTCGCGCCCGTGCACCCCATTTGCAGTCGGCCGAATCGCGCTGGGATCACCCCTCGGTAAGCTGACGACATGACAGGACAAGTGCGTACCGTCGACGGCCGCGTGGCCGGTCGGCGTGGGCAGGCGACCCGGCAGAAGCTGCTCGACTGCCTCAGCGAGATGCTCAGCTCCTCCCCGTACCGGGACGTCAAGGTCATCGATGTCGCCCGGAAGGCGGGAACTTCGCCCGCGACCTTCTACCAGTACTTCCCGGACGTCGAGGGCGCCGTCCTGGAGATCGCCGATCAAATGGCCGCCGAGGGCGCCGGGTTGACCGAGCTGGTCGCCGGGCGGTCCTGGGTCGGCAAGGCGGGCTGGCAGACCGCGCAGGAACTCGTGGACGGCTTCCTGGAGTTCTGGCGCAAGCACGACGCCATCCTGCGTGTCGTGGACCTCGGCGCCGCCGAGGGGGACAAACGGTTCTACAAGATCCGTATGAAGATCCTGAACTCGGTGAACAACTCCCTGTCCGACTCCATCGCCGAACTGCAGGCCAAGGGCAGGATCGACAAGGACGTGAACCCGGCGGCCATCGCGGGCTCGCTGGTCGCGATGCTCGCGGCGGTGGCCGGGCACCAGAAGGGTTTCACGTCCTGGGGCGTCAAGCAGGCCGAACTGAAGCCGAATCTGGCGCTGTTGGTGCACCTGGGCGTGACGGGCAGAAAGCCGACGAGATAGCCGTCTTCCAGGCTTCTTGCCCGGCAAGCCCTTTTTCCAGGCCCCATGTCCTGTCTGGCAGGCGGTGGTTCACCCGGTGAACCACCGCCTGCCGCCTTATGCGGGCAAGGGACGGTCCTTCACCACGTGCTTCATCACGAGCGTGGACGTCAGCCGCTGCACGCCCGGCAGGGTGGCCAGCCGCTCGTCGTACAGCCGCTGGAAGGCGGCGAGGTCGGCGGTGGCGACCCGCAGCAGATAGTCGGGGTCGCCGAAGAGGCGCTGGGCGTCCAGGACGTACTCCACCTCGCTCACCGCCCGCTCGAACTCGGCCACGGTGTCCCGGTCCTCCTGCCGCATGGACACGAAGACCAGCGCCTCGAAGGTCAGCCCGAGGGCCGCCGGGTCCACCACCGCGCGGTACCCCCGGATGGCGCCGGACCGCTCCAGCTCGCGCAGCCGCCGGTGGCACGGCGAGACGCTGAGGCGCACCCGCGCGGCCAGCTCGGTCACGGTCAGCCGCCCGTCCTGCTGGAGCTCGGCAAGAATCTTCTGGTCCAGATCGTCCATGAAGAAGATATTTGCTCAGGAAAGACGATCATGGGCAAATTTCGGGAACACATTCGGGCCATTCACGCCTAATGTCCCCAGCATGGACTCCGCAACCCTCCTCTCCTTCCTCGCCGTGGACCTGCTGCTGGTGTGCGTACCGGGCGCCGACTGGGCGTACACGATCGCGGCCGGGCTGCGCGGCCGGTCCGTACTCACCGCCGTCGCCGGTCTGGTCGCGGGGTACGCGCTGCACACGGCGCTGGCGGTGGCGGGTCTGGCGGTCCTGGTCGCGGGCTCGCCCCGGCTGCTCACCGCGCTGACGGTGGCGGGCGCCGGATACCTGGTGTGGCTGGGGTGGGGCGTGCTGCGCCGGCCGGGCGTGCCGGGGGCGGGCGAGGCCCTCGACAGCAGCGGGCCGCGCGTCTTCCTGCGCGGGGCCACGATCAGCGGCCTGAACCCCAAGGGCCTGCTGCTCTACCTCTCCGTCCTCCCCCAGTTCCTCACCGTCCGGGGCGCCCACCTGCCCATACCGGTCCAGACGGCCACCCTCGGCCTGCTCCACATGGCGTGCTGCGCGGCCGTCTACCTCACCGTCGGCGCCCTCTCCCGCGCCCTGCTGACCGCCCGCCCGGTGGCGGCCCGGGCGGTCACCCGGACGTCGGGGGCGGCGATGCTGGGTGTCGGCGCGTTGCTGCTGGTGGAGCGGCTGGCGACGCTGTAGCGGTCACTTCCGTACGATCCTGAACACCCGTATCTCCCGCTCCACCCGCGCCTGGTACGTCGCGTACGGCGGCCAGAACTCCAGCAGCGCCCGCCACGCCGCCGCCCGTTCCTCCCCCGCCAGCAGCCAGGCCGTGACGGGGATGTCCTCGCCCCGCAGGCTGACGGAGGCGTCGGGGTGCGCGAGGAGGTTGGCGGTCCAGGCCGGGTGGCCGGTGCGGCCGAAGTTGGAGCCGACCAGGAGCCAGCTGTTCCCGCCCTTCTCCGGCATACAGGCGAGCGGCGTCCGGCGGGGCAGCCCGCTGCGGGCCCCGGTGGAGGTCAGCACGACGCCGGGCAGCAGCTGGGCGCTGAGCAGCACCCTGCCCCGGGTGAGCCGGTGGACGGCCCGGTCCAGCGCCGGGATCACATGCGGGGCGATCTTGGCGAAGCCCCGGGTGGAGGACACCTTCTGCACCAACCGCACTCCGACGGCCGCCATCAGACCGTCACCTCCCGTCGCCCGAAGAGCCGGGCCGCCTCGGCCGCCCGCGCCCGCAACCGGTGCACCGGCCCGAACAGCAGCTCGTCCCCGGCCGCCCGCTTGAAGTACAGGTGAGCCTCGTGCACCCAGGTGAAACCGATCCCGCCGTGCAGCTGGATCGCCTCGCCCGCCGCGTACCGCAGCGCCTGAAGGGCCTGCGCGAGCGCGAGCCCGCCCACGTTCTCGCCCTGGGTGGTCGCCCAGGCGGCGTAGTAGGCGGCCGACCGGGCCGCCTGCACCTGGACGTACACGTCCGCGAGGCGGTGCTTGACCGCCTGGAAGGAGCCGATCGCCCGCCCGAACTGTTCCCGCTGCCCGACGTACTCCACGGTCCGCTCCAGCACCCGGTCGGCGGCCCCGACGGCCTCGGCGGCGAGCACGGCGGCGGCGGTGTCACCGACGGCGGCGAGGGCGGGCAGTACGCCGGTCTCCTCGTCGCCCAGCAACTCTCCCCGCACCTCGCGCAGTTGGACACGCCCCTGCGGCCGGGTGGCGTCGAGAGCGGTCCGCCGGGCCCGTACGACCCCCGCGGCGCCCCCTTCCACCAGGAAGAGGAGAGTCCGGGACCGCGCGAACCCCCCGGTGTGCGCGGCGACGACCAGCAGCCCGGCGCTGTGCCCGTCCAGCACCTGATCCGCCTCCCCGTACAACCGCCACCCGCCCCCTGTCTTCCGGGCCTGCACACCACCCGCCCGCCCCCCGCCTGCCCACTCGCCGCCGTTGCCGCCGGTGAGGGCGAGGGCGGTGGTGAGGGCGGCGGCGGGGACGGCGAGGGCGGCGGTGAGCGTGCCGGCGGCCAGGCGGGGCAGCAGGGCGGCGCGCTGGGCGTCGGTGCCGAGGGCGAGGATCAGCGGGGCGGCGAGTACGGAGGTGGCGAGCAGCGGGGAGGGGGCGAGGGCGCGTCCGGTCTCCTCGCAGGCGAGGGCGAGTTCGGTGGCCGAGCAGCCGACACCGCCGTAGGTCTCGGGGAGGGCGAGCCCCGGCAGGCCGAGCTGGTCGGCGAGGGCGGCCCACAGGGCGGGGTCGTGCCCGGCTGGAGTGTCGAGCGCGGTCCGCAGCTCCGGCGCCCCGCAGCGTTTGTGCAGCAGCTCGCGCAGCGTGCGGCGGATCTCGTCCTGCTCGGCGGTGAGGCGCGTGTCCATGACCCATCCCTCCGACCTGATCTGACGGTCCGTCATGTTAGGGCGGGAGGGGAGGGAAGCCCAGGGGTGCGACGGCCCCACGACACCTGCCGCCGACCCTCGAATCTGATGTACCGTCAGATTCATGACGCCAGGGAGCCGGAAAGTCGCCGTGGTCGGCGTCGCCCTCTCCGACTGCGGCCGGGTGGACGACGCGACCCCCTACGCCCTGCACGCCCAGGCCGCCCGCCGCGCGCTGGCGGACGCGGGTCTGGACCGCGCCCACGTGGACGGCTTCGCCTCCGCCGGACTGGGCACGCTGGCCCCGGTGGAGGTGGCCGAGTACCTGGGCCTGCGGCCCACCTGGGTCGACTCCACCTCGGTCGGCGGCTCGACCTGGGAGGTCATGGCGGCCCACGCGGCGGACGCGATAGCCGCCGGCCACGCGAACGCGGTGCTGCTGGCCTACGGCTCGACGGCGCGGGCGGACGTCAAGGCGGGCAGACGCACCGGCACCCTCTCCTTCGGCGGCCGGGGCCCGCTCCAGTTCGAGGTGCCGTACGGCCACACGCTGATCGCCAAGTACGCGATGGCGGCCCGCCGGCACATGATCGAACACGGCACGACCGTCGAGCAGTTGGCGCAGGTCGCGGTGCAGGCCCGGGCGAACGCCGCGCTGAACCCCGAGGCGATGTTCCGCGACCCCGTCACGGTCGACGAGGTCCTGTCCGGCCCGATGATCGCCGATCCCTTCACCAAGCTGCACTGCTGCCTGCGCTCCGACGGCGGCGCGGCGGTGGTGCTGGCGGCCGAGGAGTACGTGCGGGACTGCCGCACCGCCCCCGTCTGGATCCTCGGCACCGGTGAGCACGTCTCGCACTCCGCCATGTCCGAGTGGCCCGACTTCACGGTCTCCCCGGCGGCGGTCAGCGGTCGCCTCGCCTTCGCACGGGCCGGGGTGCGCCCCGAGGAGATCGACTTCGCCGAGATCTACGACGCCTTCACCTACATGACGCTGGTGACCCTGGAAGACCTCGGCTTCTGCGGCAAGGGCGAGGGCGGCGCGTTCGTGGAGAAGGGCCGGCTGCTGGTGCGGGGCGGGGAGCTGCCGGTGAACACGGACGGGGGCGGCCTGTCGGCCCAGCACCCCGGGATGCGCGGGCTGTTCCTGCTGGTGGAGGCGGTGCGGCAACTGCGGGGGGAGGGCGGGGAACGCCAGGTGCGGGGCGCGGACGGGGAGCTGCCGCGCCTGGGGGTCGCCTCCGGGACCGGGGGGTGGTTCTGCTCGTCGGGGACGGTGGTGCTGGGGCGGGAGTGAGAGGCGGCCTCACCGGTGCACGTCCCGGACCGCGACCGGGGATACTCGCCCCATGGCACCAACCGATCTCCACGAGCTCCTCAGGTCACTGCGGGTCTGGGACCCCGAGGTCACGGAGCTGCCCCCCTTCGACCCGACGACCGCGCCCCCGACCCCGCTCCCCCTCTTCACCGCCTGGTTCGCCGAGGCGGTGGCCGCCGGGCAGACCGAGCCGCACACCATGTCGCTGGCGACGGCGGACGAGGACGGCCACCCGGACGTGCGGATCGTGATGCTGCACGGCGCCGACGCCGACGGCTGGTCCTTCGCGACCCACGCCACCAGCCGCAAGGGACGGCAGCTCGGCGCCCACCCGCACGCGGCCCTCGCCTTCTACTGGCCGGTGCTCGGCCGCCAGGTCCGGCTCCGGGGGCCGGTCACCTCCGCGCCCTCCGAGGAGAGCCAGGCGGACCTGCACGCCCGCTCGACCGGCGCGCTCGCGGCGGCGCTGACCGGGCGGCAGAGCGAGGTGCTCACGTCGGTGGAGGAGCTGCGGCGCGTCTCGGAGGCGGCCTGGGAGCAGGCGCGGGCCGACCCGGCCGCTCCCTCCCCGACGTGGACGCTGTACCGGATCCGCCCGGAGGAGGTGGAGTTCTTCCAGGGTGATCCGGAGCGGCGGCACGTACGGCTCGCCTACCGGCGCACCGGGTTCGGGTGGGAGCGGACCCTACTGTGGCCGTGACTGCGGCCGTGACGTGAACCGGTACACGGCGAAGTCGGCCACGGGCCGGTAGCCGATCCGCTGGTACAGCCCGTTGCTGGTCGGGTTCGCGAGGTCGGTGAAGAGCAGCACCTCGTCCACCCCGGCCGACCGGGCGGCCCGGCTCACCTCGGCGGTCACGGCACCGGCGTATCCGCGTCCGCGCAGGTGGGCCGGGGTGTACACGGGCGCCACCCGGACCTGCCCGGCGACCGGCGGGGTCACGCCGGCCATGGAGACGGGGGTGCCGTCGGGGGTCTCCCAGAGGGTGACCCCGCCCTGGGCGATGCGGGCGTCGGCCCAGGCTCCGGCGTCGAAGAACCCGCGTGCGTCGGTCGCGTCGGCGAACTCCGCGGCCCAGCGGGCCAGCAGCTCCCGGTCCGCCGCCCCGGCCACCCGCGCCCGGCCGTCGGGCACCGGTGCGGGTACGGTCAAGTCGCCCAGCCGGTAGAGCCGTTGCCGTTGACGCAGCCTGCCCTCGGCTCCCGCGCGCCGCTGCCAGGCGTCCACGAACGCGTCCGCAGAATCCCGCTCGGCGAAGACACCGGGGACGGGGTGACCGAGGGCGAGCAGCCGGGCGGCGAGGGCGTCGGCCTCCTCGGCGGTCACCGGTGTGATGTGCACCGGGTGCGGAGGCGTCTGGAACAGCACCGCGCGTACGGTGCCGTCCGCCTGCGCCAGCGTTCCGAACAGGGGCGCCCCGTCCCCGTAGAAGTGTGGCCCCTGTCTGCGCAGCGTGTCGGTGACGGTCAACGCCACCGTGTGCGGCGCGGGCCGTGAGCGCAGGAAGTCACCGGCGCGGGAGAGAAAGCCGTCCAGGTCTTCGGTGAGGTGCCAGTCGTCGGGACGCATGCCCCCATGATCTCGCCGGCTTCCGGGCCGTGCCCGGGAATTACGGCATGGCCGGCTCCGGGTCCGTAGCGATCCGCGCATGCAGATGCACGTCCCGGAACGCGTCCTGCCGCCCGGCCTCGAACATCGCCCCGCGCAGGGTCCCCTCACCGGGGAACCCGCACCGCTGGGCGATCCGGCAGGACGCGTCATGCCCGACGGCGTGCCCCAACTCCAGCCGGTGGAGGTCGAGTTCCGTGAACGCCCAGCGAGCGGCGAGGGTGAGCGCCCGGGCGGCGACCCCCTGCCCGCGCGCCTCCGGCAGCACCCAGTACCCGACGCGCGCGACACGGAACACCCGGTCCATCGCGTTGATCCCGATGTGGCCGAGCGTCGTACCGCTGCCCGCGTCGGTGACCCGGAAGGGCACGCAGTCGCCGCGAGCGGCGCTCTCCGTCTGCGCCCGCAGGGACTCCCGCGCGCCGTCGAAGCCGGTGACCGCGTTCAGCGGGGTGTTCCACCGCCGGAACTCGGGATCGTCCCGGCCGCGCATCCAGTCCGCCACGTCGGCGTCGGACTCCGCGTCCCAGCGGCGCAGGCGCAGGCCGTGGCCGGTCGGCTCGGGGACGGGGTGGACGGGGGAGTGCTCACGCGTGGAAGCCATGACATCCATTGAATCCCGCGCCCCTGGTCACTCCACCACCGGCCGGAACACCGGCACCCCCGCCCGGAACACCACCTCGACCGCCATCCCCGCGCGGAGCTCCCCCGCCGGGCACTCCACCAGTTCGGTCATCATCCGGGGGCCCTCCGCGAGGTCGACCACGGCGGCGACGTACGGGGTGCGGGTGTCGAAGGGCGGGAGGTCGTTGCGGTGGACGACGGACCAGGTGTAGAGGGTGGCACGGCCGGTGGCGTGGGTCCAGGTGACGTCTTCGCTCCAGCAGTGGGGGCAGAACTCGCGGGGGTAGTGGTGCGCCCGGCCGCACGCATCGCAGCGGCGCAGGAGGAGGCGGCCTTCCGTCGCCGCGTCCCAGTAGGGCCGGGTGAAGGCGTCGGGCTCGGGGACGTCGAACCGGGCCGCGTTCATCAAAGCCACCCCAGCACGTGGTCGACGGACCACACCTGCCAGGACATGGCGAACAGCGCGACCAGCGAGATCAGGGCCATCATCGAGTTCTGCCCCTGCTCGGCCCAGTCGTGGATCATGAGGGTGAGGTAGAGGAGGTTCAGGAGCAGGCCGCCGACCAGCGCGACCGGCGTGAGGAAGCCGGCCACCAGGCCCAGGCCCAGGGCCAGCTCCGCGTACACCACGACGTACGCCATCGTCCGCGGGCGCGGCTTGACCACGGTGTCGAAGCCGGAGCGGACGGCGTTCCAGCGGTGTTTCGCCGCGACGTCCGCCGCCCAGGCGATGCCGGTGCCGCGCTCGAACCAGGCCTTCTTGTCCTTGTGCCGCCAGCTCTCCAGCCACCACAGGCCGAGCCCGATGCGCAGTACGGCCACCCACTCGGCGCCACTGAGCCAGATCGAGTCCATGACATCTGACGGTACGTCAGATCCACGGGTAAGCCGAGAGGCGGTTCGGAAAATCCTGTGCGCCCGCCGTGAAGCTGTGGGTCCCCCTTGAATCCCCGGCAAATTGTTGACGATTTTGTTCACGCACAACTACGTTCGCAAGCGCAAGGCCAAGGCCCCGAAGGACGAGAGGCAGCAAGGTGAAGCACAGGGCAGTCAAGCGCAGGACGGTAGTCATGGGCATCGGCGCCACCGCCGGTGTCGCGGCGGTCGGCGGCATCGCCCTGAACGCGCAGGCGTCGAGCGACTCGTCGGCCTCGTCCGCCTCGGACCCGCTGGTCTTCGATCCGGACGGCTACACGGTGCTGACGGCCACGGTCACGGACACGGACGGCACCGAACACGAGGTGAAGTACCACTTCTGGAAGGCGATCACCTACGTCGCCAAGCCGGTGGACGAGAAGTACCAGAGCCTGAACGTCAGCGTGCCGGTGGAGATCGACGGCGAGGTGATCGACGCGAGCGACGCGCCGATCCTGCTCGCGAACTCCGTTGGCGGGTACATGCCGTCCACGGTGGCGGACGCGACCGGGATCGGCGGCGGCATGGGCGGCGGCCTGCCGGGAGGCCCGCCCTCCGGCAGCGCCGCGCCGAGCGCCTCGGCATCGGCCCCGGGCGCCAACGGCAACACCAACGCCACCGGTGGCGCCCTGGCGAGCAACCAGCTCCTGGCCCTGGCCGCCGGGTACGTCGTCGTCGAGCCGGGCGCCCGCGGCCGTACCCTCAAGGACTCCGACGGCGAGTACTACGGCGTGGCCCCGGCCGCGATCGTCGACCTCAAGGCGGCGGTGCGGTACGTGAAGTTCAACAAGGGCCGCATCCCCGGCAACGTCGACCGGATCGTCTCCGCGGGCACCAGTGCGGGCGGTGCCCTCTCCTCCCTCCTGGGCGCCTCTGGCGACAGCCCCCTCTACGACAGGTACCTCAAGGAGATCGGCGCCGCCGACGCCTCCGACGCGATCTTCGCGACCGGCGCCTGGTGCCCGATCACCGACCTTGAGCACGCCGACGGCGCCTACGAGTGGAACTGGGGCACCAACGCCGTCCAGTCCACCGGCAAGGCCGTCGACCAGACCGTCTCCAAGGAACTCCAGTCGCAGTTCGCCGAGTACCAGGCCGCCCTGAAGCTGAAGGGCCTGGGCGGCTTCGGTCCGCTGACCGCGCGCAACTACGACGCGTACCTGGTCAGGCAGTACCTGGAGCCGTCGGCCACCCGGTACCTCACCGGCCTCTCGGACTCCGCGCGCGAGACCTACCTCGCCGCCAACACCTTCATCACCTGGAAGAACGGCAAGGCCACCTTCTCCTGGGCGGACTTCCTCACCTACGTCGGCGCCCGCAAGAAGACCACCCCTGCCTTCGACGCCTTCGACCTGTCGACGGGCGAGAACAACGAGTTCGGCAAGGGCACCACCGGGACCCGCCACTTCACGGCGTACAGCCTGAAGAACGACACCACCGGCCTCACCGCCAAGCGGCTCGACAGCGACATCTCCGAGCTGCTGCGGCTGATGAACCCGATGCCCTTCCTCACCGGGAAGGCCAACCCCGGGCGCACCAGGCACTGGTGGATCCGCCTCGGCACCAAGGACTCCGACACCTCGCTGACGGTCTCCGCCAACATCGCCGCCGCGGCGGCCGGCCTGGGCGACGACGTCAACCACCTCTACTACTGGGACCAGGGCCACGGCGCCAACACCGACCCGGGCGACTTCATCAAGTGGATCGCCAAGGTGACCGGCCACAAGACAAAGAAGAAGTAGCCCGATCCCCGCCCGCTCTTCGCCCGTTCCCGGGCCGGAGGATCCCCCCAGCCGCGGTGTCCGTTTCCCGTCTGTCCCGGACACCGCCCACCCGCGACGCCGGGCTCCCGCGCACCGGGGCCCGGCGTCGCGGGCCTTCCGCTTCCGATCACCTCGTGCACGTTCCCGATCACTTCGCTCACGACCGGACCGTCTACGACACCGGTTCCCCCCACTCCTCCCACAGCCGTGATCAATCCGCAACCAATTCCGGTCTTGACCGAGACCCATCAACCCGGTGCGTGATTACGCTCGCGCTCATGGCCGACTCTCCCGTGTCCCCGACCCCCGCCGACCGCCCCGTCTACGTCATAGGCGCCGGGCCCGGTGGCCTGGCCGCCGCGTACGCGCTGCGCGCCCGGGGCATACGGGCCGTCGTGCTGGAGAAGTCCGACCGCGTCGGAGCGTCCTGGCGCCGCCACTACGACCGGCTGCACCTGCACACCACGCGCCGCCTGTCGGCGCTGCCCGGGCTGCCGATGCCGCGCCGGTTCGGGCGGTGGGTGTCCCGGGACAACGTGGTGCGCTACCTGGAGAAGTACGCCGAGCACCACGAGCTGGAGATCGTCACCGGTGTGGAGGTCTCCCGGATCGAGCGCCTGGCCGACGGCACGGGCTGGCTGCTGCACGCCTCCGGCGGGCGGGAGCTGACCGGTGGCGCGGTGGTGGTGGCCACCGGCTACAACCACACCCCGCGGGTGCCCGACTGGCCGGGCCTGGAGACGTACGGCGGCGAGTTCCTGCACGCGGGCGAGTACCGCAACGCCGAGCCCTACGCCGGGCGGGACGTGCTGGTCGTCGGTATCGGCAACACCGGTGCCGAGATCGCCGTGGACCTGGCGGAGGGGGGCGCCTCGCGGGTACGGCTGTCGGTGCGGACCGCGCCGCACATCCTGCGCCGGTCGACCGCCGGGTGGGCCGCGCAGTACACGGGCGTGCTGGTACGGCGGCTGCCCGTCGCCCTCGTGGACCGGCTCGCGGGACCGGTGGGCAAACTGAGCGTGCCCGACCTGTCGGCCCATGGACTCCCCCGCCCGGACACCGGGCTGTACAGCAGGGTCCGGGAGGGGTCGATCCCGGTGCAGGACGTCGGTCTGATCGACGCCGTGCGCAAGGGGAAGGTGGAGATCGTGGCCGCCGTCGACGGTTTCGAGGACGGCAAGGTGGTCCTCGCCGACGGCACGCGCCTCTCGCCCGACACCGTGATCGCCGCCACCGGGTACGTCCGCGCGCTGGAGGGCCTGGTCGGCCACCTCGACGTGCTCGACGGCCGCGGCAGACCGGTCGTTAACGGCCCCCGCACCCCGAAGAACGCCCCCGGCCTGTACTTCACCGGTTTCACCAACCCCATCAGCGGCATGTTCCGCGAGCTCGCGATCGACGCGCAGAAGATCGCCAAGGCGGTGGCGAAGCAAGGGGCGGGGCAGCTGTCGGGGCTGCCGGGCTGAGCGCCCGCGAGCCGTTGCGCCCGGAACGCTACCGCGCCACCGCGTAACCGGGCACGGACGGCCATCGAACGGTCAGCACCACCGAGTCCTCCTCGGCGAACCAGGAGTGGTCGACTCCGCGACCCCACAGGACGTAGTCGCCCTGCTGCTCCAGGACCACGCTGCGGCCGGGGAGTTCGACACGGAAGCGGCCGCTGATGAGCACCAGGAAGGCCGTCCGCTCCTCCCCCTCCACCCACCGCGCCCTCTCGTCGCCGCGCGGGTGGACACCCCATTTGATCTCCAGAGCCCCGCTGTGGCGCGGATCGTCGGCGTCCTTGAAGTGCCCGAGCAGCCAGCCTCGGTCCAGCGCCGCGTCCTTGCCCGCGTTGCCCACGTACACAACATCGTCCATCACCTGAACGTACCGCGTCACAAACGCTCCCTCGGCGGCGCCGTTCCCGCAGCGCACGCGCCGTCCGGGAATAGGGCGTGCACGACCATTTCCTGACGCTTCGTCAGTTCAGTAACCTGACAGAGCGTCAGTTTAATGGCTGTCACACAGGAGCGGGCGGACCGATGCTTGGATCAACCCACGGCACTCTCACCACCGACTCCCGCCGGGCCCGGGTCATCGCCTGCGGTGAGCCACGGCCCGGGCCCGCCGTCCACGGCCGGGCGGCCGACGTGGACGAGCTCGATGTCAGCGGGCGTCCGCTGCACAAGGACGTACCCGATCTGGACCGGTTCTTCCGGCCGGAGTCCGTCGCCGTGATCGGCGCCTCGGACGCGGAGGGGAGGCCGAACACCGGCATCACCGGACAGCTGCTCTCCTGGGCCGAGCGGGTGGGGGCGCGGGTGCACCCGGTGCATCCCACCCGGGCGGCCGTCTTCGGCATCCCCTGCGTACCGTCCGTCGCCGACCTGCCCGAGCAGGTCGACCTCGCCGTGCTGCTGGTCGCCGACCCGTTGCCGGTGATCGGGGAACTCGCCGAGGCCAAGGTCAAATTCGCCGTGGCGTTCGCCTCCGGGTTCGCGGAGACCGGTGAGGAGGGCGCCCGCGCCCAGGCCCGGCTCGCGGCGGCCGTCCGGCGGGCCGGGCTCAGGCTGCTCGGGCCGAACACCAACCTCAACGCCTTCGAGCGCTTCCGGGACGACCTGGACGGCCCGGCCATCGCCCTCATCACCCAGTCCGGGCACCAGGGGCGGCCCGTCTTCGCCCTCCAGGAACTCGGCATCCGGCTCTCCCACTGGGCGCCCACCGGCAACGAGGCCGACCTGGAGACCGCCGACTTCATCTCCTACTTCGCCGAGCGGCCGGAGGTCGGCGCCATCGCCGCCTACGTCGAGGGACTCAAGGACGGCCGCTCCTTCCTGCTCGCCGCCGACCGGGCCGCCCGCCGCAAGGTGCCGGTCGTCGCCGTGAAGGTGGGGCGCACCGAGGCCGGGGCCCGTACGGCCGCCTCGCACACCGGCAAGCTGACCGGCGCCGACGAGGTCGTGGACGCGGCCATGCGGCAGTACGGCGTGATCCGGGTCGACGGGCTCGACGAACTCCAGGACACCGCGGCCCTGCTGGCGCGGGCGAAACCGCCGCGCGCCGACGGCGTCGTCGTCTACTCCATCTCGGGCGGCACGGGCGCGCACGTCGCCGACCTGGCCGCCGGTGCGGGCCTGCGGCTGCCCACCCTCTCGGAGGCCCGGCAGACCGAGCTGCACCAGTGGATACCCGAGTACCTGAGCGTGGCCAACCCGGTCGACAACGGCGGCCACCCGGTCGGTGACCGGCGCGGCCGGAAGATCATCGACGCGATCCTGGCCGACCCCGAGGTGGGCGTGCTGGTCTGTCCGATCACCGGCCCCTTCCCGCCCCTGAGCGACAAGCTGGTGCGGGATCTGGTGGACGCGGCGGAGAGCACCGACAAGCTGGTGTGCGTGGTGTGGGGGTCGCCGGTCGGTACCGAGCCCGCGTACCGGGAGGTGCTGCTCGGATCCTCCCGGGTGGCCACCTTCCGTACCGTCGGCAACTGCCTCACCGCCGTCCGCGCCTACCTCGACCACCACCGCTTCGTACGCGCCTACCGCTCCCCCTTCGACGAGGCGCCCCTCACCCCCTCCCCCTCCTTCCGCAAGGCCCGCATGCTGATGCGGCCCGGGCAGCAGCTGAGCGAGCACGCCGCCAAGCAGCTGCTGCGCGCCTACGGGATCCGGGTACCGCGCGAGCAGCTGGTGACCAGCGCGGCGGCGGCCGTACGCGCGGCGGGCCAGGTCGGCTACCCGGTGGTGATGAAGGCGTCCGGCGGCCAGATCGCCCACAAGACAGAGCTCGGACTTGTGAAGATCGGCCTGACCTCGGCCAGCCAGGTCCGGGACGCCTACCGCGAACTGACCGACATCGCCCGCTACGAGGGCGTCTCACTGGACGGTGTCCTGGTGTGCCAGATGGTCGAGCGGGGCGTGGAGATGGTCGTCGGTGTCACCCACGACGAGCTGTTCGGGCCGACCGTGACCGTCGGGCTCGGCGGGGTGCTGGTCGAGGTGCTGCGCGACGCCGCCGTACGCGTGCCGCCCTTCGGTGAGGACCAGGCCCGGGACATGCTCGCCGAACTGCGCGGACGGGCCCTGTTGGACGGGGTCAGGGGCCGGCCGCCGGCCGATCTGGACGCGCTGGTCGAGGTCGTCCTGCGGGTGCAGCGCATGGCGCTGGAGCTCGGGGACGAGCTGGCGGAGCTGGACATCAACCCGCTGGTGGTACTGCCGAGGGGGCAGGGCGCGGTGGCGCTGGACGCGTTGGCGGTGTGCCGGTGACGGCCGCGGTGGAGCATGTGACGTGCGACCACGTCTCGCGCATCGTCCTCAACCGCCCCGAAGCCCTCAACGCCCTCACCCCCGACCAGCGGGACCGCGTCATCGAGCTGCTGTCGTCCGCCTCCGCGGACCCGGACGTACGCGCCGTCGTGCTCACCGGCACGGGGCGCGGTTTCTGCGCGGGCGCGGATCTGCGGGGCGGGTCGGGTACGGGTGAGCGGATCCCCGGTGACGTGGCGCGCACCCTGCGCCTCGGTGCCCAGCGGCTGATCGCGGCGGTGCTGGACTGCGAGAAGCCGGTGATCGCCGCCGTCAACGGTACGGCCGCCGGGCTCGGCGCCCATCTCGCGTTCGCCTGCGATCTCGTACTCGCCGCGGAGTCCGCCCGGTTCATCGAGGTCTTCGTGCGGCGCGGGCTCGTACCGGACGGGGGCGGTGCCTATCTCCTCCCCCGGCTGGTCGGGCCGCAGCGCGCCAAGGAGCTGATGTTCTTCGGGGACGCGGTGGACGCGGCGGACGCCGAGCGGCTCGGGCTGGTCAACCGGGTGGTGCCGGACGGGGAGCTGGACAAGACGGCCCGCGAGTGGGCGGCCCGGCTGGCCGCCGGGCCCACCCGGGCGCTGGCCCTGACCAAGCAGTTGGTGAACGCCTCCCTCGACACCGACCGCACGTCCGCCTTCGCCGCCGAGGCCGCCGCGCAGGAGATCAACATGACGACTCAGGACGCGCGGGAGGGGGTGGCCGCCTTCGTGGAGCGCAGGAGTGCCGGGTTCGAGGGGCGGTGAGTTCGGGGGGGGGGGGCGGTGAGAAGCCTTCCCATCTGACGTACCGTCAGCTTCAATGGAGGTGTGATGGGACACGCAGGGATGGCGGCAGCCGCCGTCCGCTACCTCAGGTCGGAACAGCGGCCCCCTCGGGTCGACCCGCTGCCGCGCCCCGAACTGCGGTGTGTGCGGGAGGACGAGCGGGCGCCGGTCGACCAGGGCGAGTTCCGGCGCGTCCTGGGGAACTTCGCGACCGGCGTGACCGTGGTCACGGCACCCGCCGCCGGCGCCGAGCACTCCCCCGCCGGGTTCGCCTGCCAGTCCTTCTCCTCCCTCTCCCTCGATCCGCCCCTCGTCGCCTTCATGGTTGGCCGTACGTCGACGACGTGGCCGCGCATCGCCCGCGCGGGCGTCTTCTGCGTCAACGTGCTGAGCGCCGGCCAGGACGAGCTGTGCCGCGCCTTCGCGGTGCGCGGCGCGGACAAGTTCGCGGACGTGGCGTACGACGCGGCCCCCGCCTCCGGCTCCCCGCGCCTCGACGGCGCGCTCGCGTGGATCGACTGCACGATCCACGCGGTGCACACCGGCGGCGACCATCTGATCGTGGTGGGGCGGGTGGACGCGCTGGGGACGGGCGACCAGGACGCGGCGCCCCTCCTCTTCCACAAGGGCCGGTTCCTTCAGGACAGGCCCTAGGTGACCGCCACGGCGTCCCGGACCGGGGAGGCCGGCCGCCGCCGGATCACCAGCGCCATCAGGGCCGCCGCCGCGCAGAGGGCGCCGGAGGCGTACCAGACGACGTCGTAGGAGTCGAAGACGTCCCGGGCGACGCCGCCGAGGTAGGCGACGAGGGCCGCGCCGACCTGGTGGGAGGCCAGCACCCAGCCGAAGACGATGGCGCTGTCCTCGCCGTACTGCTCCCGGCACAGGGCGAGGGTGGGCGGGACGGTGGCGACCCAGTCGAGGCCGTAGAAGACGATGAAGAACAGCATCGGCGGGTGCACGCTCGGCGCCAGCAGCACCGGCAGGAACAGCAGGGAGACCCCCCGCAGCGCGTAGTACACGGCGAGCAGCCGGCGCGCGTCGAAGCGGTCGGTGAACCAGCCGGAGGCCACCGTGCCGACCACGTCGAAGACGCCGATGACCGCGAGCAGCGAGGCCGCCGCCGTGACCGGCATGCCGTGGTCGTGGGCGGCGGGCACGAAGTGGGTCTGGACCAGGCCGTTGGTGGAGGCGCCGCAGATCGCGAAGGTGCCGGCGAGCAGCCAGAAGGGGCCGGTGCGCACGGCGGAGGCGAGGACCGTGAGCGTGCGGCGGGCGGCACCGGTGACCGGGGGCGGCTTCGGTACGAACTCCGTGGCGCCGTAGGGCTTCTGGCCCACGTCGGCCGGGTGGTCGCGCAGCAGCAGCCAGACGAAGGGGACGACGGCGAGGGAAGCGAGCGACACCGTGACGGCGGCCGGGCGCCAGTCATGGGTCTCGATGATCCAGGACAGCAGCGGCAGGAAGATCAGCTGGCCGGAGGCGGAGGCGGCGGTGAGGATGCCACTGACCAGGCCGCGGCGTTCGGTGAACCAGCGGTTGGTGACCGTCGCGGCGAAGGCCAGCGCCATGGCGCCGGTGCCGAGACCGACCAGCAGACCCCAGCACAGCAGCAGTTGCCAGGCCGCCGTCATCCACACCGTCAGGCCCGAGCCGAGCGCGATCACGGTCAGCGCGACGGCCACCACCCGGCGAATGCCGAAGCGGTCCATCAGCGCGGCGGCGAACGGCGCGGTGAGCCCGTACAGCGCGAGGTTGACGGAGACGGCCGCGCCGATCGTGCCGCGCGACCAGCCGAACTCCTGGTGGAGCGGGTCGATGAGCAGACCGGGCAGCGAGCGGAAGGCCGCCGCGCCGATGATCGTGACGAAAGTGACGGCGGCGACGAACCATGCCCGGTGCGCCGACATGGTGCGGCGCCGCCGCGGGCTGGGCTTGTCGGCGGACCGGGTTTCCTCTGCGGTGGCCGTGGCCTCGGTTGTCTGGGTCACGCCATAAAGCCTCCGCCGCGGGGCCGCGCCCATCGAGTGGCCCGAAGGACAGCGTTCGCTAGGATCGGGCCATGCCCCGTGTCGAGGAGTTCCGCCCCCACCGCGTCGTCGTCCTCGCCCTGGACGGCCTGCTCCCCTTCGAGCTGGGCATCCCGCACCGCATCTTCGGCCGCCCCAAGGACGCCCGGGGGCGGCATCTGTACGAGGTCGTGACCTGCTCGGTCCGGCCGCCCGGGCCGGTCGACACCGACGCCGACTTCGCCATCCACGTCGCGCACGGCCCGGAGGCGCTGGCCACCGCCGACACGGTGCTCGTCCCGGCCCTCTACGAGCTGGGCCCGCTGTTCGAGGAGGGCGTGCTGACCGAGGAGCTGGCCGCCGCGCTCGCCCATGTCCGCCCCGGCACCCGGCTCGCCTCCATCTGCACCGGCGTCTACGTCCTGGCCGCCGCGGGCCTCCTCGACGGCCGCCCCGCCACCACGCACTGGGCCGACGCCGACCGCTTCCAGCGCCTCTTCCCCCATATCCAGGTGGACGCGGACGTGCTGTTCATCGACGACGGCGACATCCTCACCTCGGCGGGCGTCGCCGCCGGCATCGACCTGTGCCTGCACATGGTGCGCCGCGACCACGGCACGGCCGTCGCCAACGAGGTGGCCCGCCGTACGGTCGTACCGCCGCACCGCGACGGCGGGCAGGCGCAGTACATCGAGCGGCCGGTGCCCGACCCCCAGCAGGCCACCACGACGGGCGCCCGCGCCTGGGCGCTGGGCCGGCTGCACGAGCCGATCCAGCTGCGGGACATGGCCGAGCAGGAGTCCATGTCGGTACGGACCTTCACCCGCCGCTTCCGTGAGGAGGTCGGCGTCAGCCCCGGCCAGTGGCTCACCCAGCAGCGGGTGGAGCGGGCCCGGCATCTGCTGGAGTCCACCGGCCTGTCCGTCGACCAGGTGGCCCGGGACGCGGGCTTCGGCACCGCCCAGTCGATGCGGCAGCACCTCCAGGCGGCGCTGGGCGTGACGCCGACCGCGTACCGGCGGACGTTCCGGGCGAGGGCCGGCACATGAGCCGCGCTCAGAAGGTGAGCACCGCCCGCGCCACCCGCCCCGCCTCCGCGTCGGCCCGTGCCTTCTCGAAGTCCTCCACGGGGTAGGTGGCGGTCACCAGCTCGTCCAGGAGCAGGCGGCCCTGGCGGTACAGCTCGGCGTAGAGCGCGATGTCGTGCTGGGGGCGGGAGGAGCCGTAGCGGCAGCCGAGGATGGACTTGTCCAGGTACATCGAGGAGACCAGGAAGGACGCCTCCGCCGTGGCCGGGGGCACGCCGAGGAGGATCGCCCGCCCCTCCCGGTCGAGCAGGTCGATGGCCTGGCGGATCAGCTCGACCCGGCCGACGCATTCGAAGGCGTGGTCGACGCCGGTGGGCAGCAGGTCCTTGACGCCCTCCGTCGAGGTCAGGAAGTCGGTCGCGCCGAACCGCCGGGCCACCGCCTCCTTCTCCGGGTTGGCGTCCACCGCCACGATCCTGAGGGCGCCCGCGAGCCGCGCGCCCTGGAGGACGTTCAGCCCGATCCCGCCGGTGCCGATCACCAGCACGCTGTCCCCGCGCCCCACCCGGGCCCGGTTGAGCGCCGCCCCCACCCCGGTCAGCACCCCGCAGCCGATCAGCGCGGCGGACGGCAGCGGGATGTCCTTCGGGATGCGGACCGCCTGCACGGCCTTCACCACCGTGCGCTCGGCGAAGGCGGAGTTGGAGGCGAACTGGTAGAGCGCGTCGCCGCCCCGGAGGAACGGCCGCCCCGGCCGCCCGATCGCCTTCCGGCACATGGTCGGGCGGCCCCGGTCGCACTCCGCGCAGGTGCCGCAGTTGGCGAGCGTGGACAGGGCCACGTGGTCGCCGGGCGAGACATGGGCGACACCCGCGCCGACCGCCTCCACCACCCCGGCCCCCTCATGGCCCAGCACCACGGGAACGGGGAAGGGTATGGTCCCGTCTACCACCGACAGGTCGCTGTGGCACAGCCCGGCCGCCGAGATCGCCACCCGCACCTCGCCGGGCCCCGGATCCCGTACGTCCAGATCGTCCACGACCCGTACCCGTTTGCCGTCGAACACCACACCGCGCATGGCTCCAGCCCCCTCAGCCCTTCGGTTCCCTCGGCAGGCCGAGCACGCGCTCGGCGATGATCGTGCGCTGCACCTGGTCCGAGCCGCCGTAGACGGTGTCGGCCCGGGAGAACAGGAACAGGTGCTGCAGCGCGTCCAGTTCGTACGGCGCCGCCGGCGACCAGTCCGCCGGGCCCGCGCTCGCCGCCGCCCCGCGCACCAGCATCGCCAGCTCCCCGAGCCGCTGGTGCCAGCCCGCCCACAGCAGCTTGGCCACGCTCGGGGCGCCCGGGTCTCCCGAACCGCCCAGTGTGCGCAGGGCGTTCCAGCGCATCACGCGCAACTCCGCCCACTGGCCCACCAGACGGTCGCGTACGACGGGATCATCGGCGGCACCCGTGTCGAGCGCCGTCCGCACCACCCGCCCCAACTCCTCGGCGAACCCGATCTGCTGCGCGAGCGTCGACACTCCCCGCTCGAAGCCGAGAAGGCTCATCGCCACCCGCCAGCCGTTCCCCTCACCCCCCACGACGTGCTCCACGCGCGCGCGTGCCCCGTCGAAGAACACCTCGTTGAAGTCGCTCGTGCCCGTCATCTGCCGGATGGGACGCACCTCGATCCGTCCCGGCTGGTCCATGGGCACCAGCAGGAAGCTCAGGCCGTGGTGACGGCGGGAGCCGGGATCGGTGCGCGCGAGCACGAAGCACCAGTCGGCCTCGTGGGCGAGCGAGGTCCAGATCTTCTGGCCCGTGATCCGGTACGACGCCCCCTCCCGCACCGCCGAGGTGCGCACGCCCGCCAGATCCGAACCGGCGCCCGGTTCGCTGTAGCCCTGACACCAGAGTTCCTCACCGGCCGCCACGGGCGGCAGGAACCGGGCCTTCTGCTCCCCGGTGCCATGCGCGATCAGCGTCGGCGCGAGAAGGTTCTCACCGATATGCCCCGACCGCGGGGGCGCCGCGGACCGTGCGTACTCCTCCGCCCAGGCCACCTGCTGAGTGAGAGTCGCGGCCCGGTTGCCGTATCCCGACTCGCCCCAGCCGAGCCCGATCCAGCCGGCCGCACCGAGGGCGCGTTCCCAGGACCGGCGATCCTGGCCGCGATCGGCATGCCGGGCGAGCCAGTCCCTCGCTTCCACCCGGAACGCCTCGTCTTCGGCGGTGAATCCATAATCCACGGGGGGTCTCCTTCAGATGCCGGTCGCGAGCCACCTACCTCAGGGGCGCGGGGAACTGCGCGACCAGCCACAACGAATCCGCAGCCGCCAGACCACGCATCCCCCCGAGCTATTGGGCGTTCGGCCGAGCCCCCTCCCGAGCCGCCCTCTCCATCCCCTCCAGCCGGGACAGCATCGGCATCGGATCCACCCCCACCGACCCCGGCAGAAATTCAGCAAGCCGCTCCGGCGTCCAGTGACCGTCCGTATAAGCCGAGCGCAGCTCCTGCGGCTGCGCCCACACCGCGATCTTCGGCCCCGCGATCGTGTACACCTGCCCGGTGATCCGCTGCTCCCGCGCCCGCTCCGACAGCAGGTAGACGACCAGCGCCGCCACGTCCTCCGGCTCCCCGATCTCCGTAAGCTCCATCGGCACGCCCGCGGACATCCGGGTACGGGCGACCGGCGCCACCGCGTTGGCGGTCACCCCGTACTTGTGCAGGCCGAGGGCGGCGCTGCGGACGAGCGAGATGACGCCGCCCTTCGCGGCGCTGTAGTTGGCCTGCGAGACGGAGCCCTGGTGGTTGCCGCTGGTGAAGCCGATGAGCGTGCCGGACTTCTGCCCCCGCATGACCGCGGAGGCGGCCCGGAAGACGGTGAACGTGCCCTTGAGGTGGGTGGCGACGACCGGGTCCCACTCCTCCTCGGCCATGTTGAACAGCATCCGCTCGCGCAGGATCCCGGCCACACAGACGACCCCGTCGAGGCGCCCGTACGCCGACAGGGCGGTGTCGACCACCCGCTGTCCGCCCGCCATGGTGGAGATGTCGTCGGCGACCGCGACCGCCTCGCCGTCCGCCGCCTCGATCTCCTTGACCACGGCCTCGGCGACCTCGCTGGTGGGTGAGGTGCCGTCGGTGGCGACCCCGTAGTCGTTGACGACGACCTTCGCCCCCTCGGCCGCCGCCGCGAGCGCGACCGCCCGGCCGATGCCCCGCCCGGCGCCGGTCACGGCAACGGTCTTGCCTGCCAAGAAGTTCCCCACGCCCGGCCCCTTCCCGCGGTTTCTGACGGACCGTTAGATTTTATGGCGCGTCGGACGCACGGAGACAAGCCCCGGGGAGGACCGAGATGTCACTGGCCGCACTCCATCCCGAGTTCCACGACATCGCGGGACGCGTGAACAACTGGGGACGCTGGGGGGCCGACGACGAGATCGGCACCCTGAACCTGATCACCGGCGAGGTGGTGCGCGAGGCGGCGGCCACCGTCCGCACCGGGCGCCGCGTCCCCCTCGCGCTGCCGCTCCAGCAGGACGGCGTGCAGACCGGGATGATCCCGGGCCGGGTCAATCCGCTGCACGCCATGGTGCAGGTCAACCAGGAGCTGTTCGGGCCCGGGACGGTCGCGTGCAGCGACGACGCCGTGACGATGGGGCTGCAGGCGGGGACCCACTGGGACGCGCTGACCCATGTCTCGCACTCGGGGAAGCTCTACAACGGCCGCCCGGCCGGCACCGTCACCGCCCACGGCGGCGCCGAGTTCAGCGGGATCGACAAGGCCCGGCACATCGTCTCGCGCGGGGTGCTGCTGGACGTGGCACGCGCGCGGGGCGTGGACCGCCTGGAGGGCGGACACGCGGTCACCCCGGAGGACCTGGAGGCCGCCGAGGAGCTCGCGGGTACGCGGGTGCGGGCGGGGGACATCGTGCTCGTACGGACCGGGCAGGTCCAGGTGTATCTGGCGGGCGACAAGCACGCGTACGCCTATCCGTCCCCGGGTCTGTCGGTGCGCACGCCGGAGTGGTTCCACGCGCGTGATGTCGCCGCGGTCGCCAACGACACCATGACCTTTGAGATATTTCCGCCCGAGATAGAGGATCTGTGGCTGCCCGTGCACGCCCTGGACCTGGTGGAGATGGGGATGCTCCAGGGGCAGAACTGGAATCTCGAAGAGTTGTCCACAGCCTGTGGAGAAGAGCGGCGGTACGCGTTCCTGCTCTCCGCGATGCCCGAGCCGTTCGTGGGCGCGACCGGTACTCCGGTGGCGCCGGTGGCGATCCTGTGACGTCGACGGCATCCGACGACGCCCCGCACCGTCCGGTGGTGTCCGGCTGGCGGCGCGCCGGCACCCGCCCCGAGCACGGTCCCGCACGCCGCCATCCGACTTCGACCCGCACTCGCCAAGGGCTCCGTCCCCCACGGACCCTCGCCGTCCCCTCGCGGCGAATCGTTGAACACCAGAGTGATCAAATGAACACGAGGCGTCAACACCCTTACGGGGATTTGTTGCTTACGCCCGATTCGCGGCGGACGCGCACGGGTGCACATCCCGGCGCACCGATCCGCGGTCGCCATGTCCCGGCGGTCTTCCCTGCGCCCGTGCTCCGGGGCTACACCGCCTCGAACGCCAGCCCCTCGAACGTGGTCACATGGGCCCCGTACGCCCTCGCCGCGCTCTGCCGGGCCTGCGTGCAGCGGTCCAGTTCGCACCAGATGCGCTTGCCCGCGCCCTCGGCGCTCCAGCCCCAGCGGTCGGCGAGACCGTCGACGAGGGCCAGCCCCCGGCCGCCGGTCGCGTCGTCGTCCGCGCACCGGGGCACCGGGGCGCGGGTGCTGGTGTCGGCCACCTCCAGGCGCACGGTGGCCGACTCGGCCGCCACGCCGGGCAGGGAGAGCCGCAGCACGGCCGGACTCCCGGTGTGCACCACGGCATTGGTGACCAGCTCTGAGACGAGCAGAATCAGGGTCTCGGCGAGCGACTCGTCGTCCGCCATCCCGGAACCGGCGAGCCGCGAGCGGGCCCACCTCCTGGCGCGCCCCACCTCCGCGGGGTCGGGCCGGATCTCCAACTGCACTTGAAGCACCTGCACCGCTCACACCATCCGAACCGGCGGACACATGACCCCACGCCATGCGGGGGCCACGATCGTAGCCATTTTCTGCATGGCCAGAACAACGGCCAGAGCAGGGGTCACGGAACGTGATTCCCTTGAAAGACAGCATGGTTGACGTACAGTCACCTCAACAAGCGCTTCAGGCATATTCCAGCGCGAAGGAGTACGTGTACGGCATACTGTGCGACGGTCATCACGGGGAGTCGAACAAGCCGGTTGCGAGGCCGACTCGGGGGCCTCACCGGCGTGGCTCGGGCTCTGGACCACTCGCATCTCACACAAGGTACCGGAGCGTTCACCGACTCCGAGGGGTGACGAGTGAGCCGCGGGACACCATGCGGCACCCACGCTCCGTGATCACGGCGCGCCACGATCCGCGACATCCCCGGCGGGCGGTGCGCCGACCTCCCAGCGCAGGCGCCCTCCGGGCGGTTCAGGCGAGGAGGTCGACGGCGAGCAACTCCTCACTCTCCGTCACTCCACCGGCGCGTTGGGCTCGCACCCACGTTCGCTTCAGATGCAGGTGGACCTCTGCCTCCCAGGTGAAGCCCATTCCGCCGTGCACCTGGAGGCAGTCGCGGGCGCCGCGCACGGCCGCCTCGTCGGCGAGCAGCCGGCCGGCCGCGATGTCCACCGGGTCGCCGGTGACGGCCGCCGCGTAGACGGCGGCCCGGGCGGTCTCGACCCGGACCAGCATCTCGGCACACAGGTGCTTGATCGCCTGGAAAGCCCCGACGGGCTGCCCGAACTGCTCTCGCGCCCGGGCGTGTTGCACCGCCAGCTCGCACACGCGCGCGGCCGTGCCCAGTTGTTCGGCGGCGGTGAGGAGCACGGCGACGGGATCCGGCGCGCGGACCGCGCGGACCCGGTGCAGCGGCGTCAGCGGGTCCACCGACCGCAGGGGCAGGGCCCCGGAGGCGCCCCCGAGCACGGTGTCGGCCTCGGCCAGCCACTCCACCAGACCGCTGTCCACGGCGGTCACCACCGCCTCCCCAGTGGCCGCCCCCGGTACGGTCCCGGCCGCGAGGTGGGTGGCCACCAGCGGGCCCGGCAGCAGTGCCCGCCCCGCCTCCTCGAAGGCCAACACCGCCTCGGGCAACCCGAGTCCGACCCCCCCGTCCGCCTCCGGCAGCCGCAGCGCGAAGAACCCGGCCTCGCCCAGTTCCCGCCACAGCGCCCGGTCGAGGCCGGGGGCCGTGACCGCCGCCCGCAGCGCCTCGCCGTCGAAGCGCCGGGCCAGCAGTTGCCGTACCCCGTCCCGCAGGGCCCGCTGGTCGTCCGTCAGCCGGAAGCGCATACGCCGGCTCACCGCCCTTTCGGCAGGCCGAGGATCCGCTCGCCCACGATGGTGCGCTGGATCTGCGAGGTGCCGGCCGCGATGGTGTACGAGAGGGAGGAGAGCCGGTCGAGGACCCAGGGCCGGTCGAGGTCGAGGCAGTCCGGGCCGAGGACGTCGGCGGCGGTGTCGTACAGCTCCTGCCGCGCGTGCGAGTACCTCAGCTTGAAGACCGAACCCCCGACGCCGGGCACTGCGCCGCTCGACTCGGCCTCGCTGACGTTCCACTGCGTCAGCCGCCACAGCGCGCGGAACTCGGCGTTCAGCCGCCCGAGCCGCCGCCGCACCACCGGATCGTCCCACCGGCCACCGCGCCGGGCCTCGCGGGCCAGCTCCCCCAGGACCCGGCGGCAGGCGACGACCTCGCCGACGAACGCCGTGCCGCGCTCGAAGGACAGCGTCACCATGGTCACGCGCCAGCCGTCGTTCTCGTCCCCGACCCGGTTGGCCACCGGCACCCGCACCTCGTCGAGGAACACCTCGGCGAACTCCGCCGACCCCGCGAGTGTCCTGAGCGGCCGTACGGTCACGCCCGGGGCGTCCATGGGCAGCGCGAGCCAGGTGATGCCCCGGTGCTTGGGCGCCCCGGGGTCCGTGCGCACCAACAGCTCGCACCAGTCGGCGACTTCGGCGTGCGAGGTCCAGATCTTGGACCCGCTCACCACGTAGTCGTCGCCGTCGCGCCGGGCGCGTGTGCGCAGCGAGGCGAGGTCGGACCCGGCGTCCGGTTCGCTGAACCCCTGGCACCACACCTCGTCCCCGCGCAGGATCGGCGGCAGCCAGCGCGCCCGCTGTGCGGCCGTGCCCTCGGCGGCGATCGTCGGCCCCGCGTGCAGCAGCCCCACGAAGTTGGCGCCCACGTAGGGGGCGCCCGCCTTCTCGGTCTCCTCCAGGAAGATCAGCCGCAGGGTCGGGGAGGCGTCCCAGTGGACGTCGGCGTACCCGGCGTCGTACAGCGTCCGCTGCCAGCCGAGGTCGTAGGCGCGGCGTCCCGGCCAGTCGTCCGGGGAGGGCTTCGGGGGCAGCGTGGGCAGCACCTTGCCCAGCCAGTCCCTGAGCCGGGCCCGGAAATCCTCCTCCTCGGGCGTGTACGTCAGGTCCATCAGCGGTCGAGGTCCAGGTCCAGCATGCGGATCGCGTTGCCCCGCATCAGCTTGTGGACCGTCTCGTCGTCGAGGCCCTTGACGTGGTCGAGGGCGACCTCCTTGGTGTGCGGGAAGGTCGAGTCGACGTGCGGGTAGTCGGTCTCGAAGGTGGCGTTGTCGCGGCCGACCACGTCCAGGGACGCGACGCCGTGCTTGTCGCGGAAGAAGCAGCAGAAGATCTGCCGGTAGTAGTACGTCGACGGCGGTTCCGGGATCAGGTCGCGCACCCCGCCCCAGGCCCGGTGCTCCTCCCAGACGTCGTCGGCGCGCTCCAGGGCGTACGGGATCCAGCCCATCTGGCCCTCGGAGTAGGCGAGTTTGAGCGCCGGGAATTTCACCAGCACCCCGCTGAAGAGGAAGTCCATCATCGAGGCCATGGCGTTGTTGAAGGACAGCGAGGCCTGCACGGCCGGGGGCGCGTCGGGGGAGGCGGCGGGCATCTGCGAGCTGCTGCCGATGTGCATGTTGACGACCGTCCCGGTCTCCTGGCAGACCGCGAAGAACGGGTCCCAGTAGCCGGAGTGGATGGAGGGCAGCCCGAGGTAGGTGGGGATCTCGGAGAAGGTCACCGCCCGCACGCCCCGGGCCGCGTTGCGCCGGATCTCCTCGACGGCCAGTTCCACGTCCCACAGCGGGATCAGGCACAGCGGGATCAGCCGGCCGCCGCTGTCCCCGCACCACTCCTGCACCATCCAGTCGTTGTAGGCCCGTACGCAGGCCAGCGCGACCTCCTTGTCGTGCGCCTCGGCGAAGGTCTGTCCGCAAAAGCGCGGGAAGGTGGGAAAGCAGAGGCTGCCCTCGACGTGGTTGAGGTCCATGTCCGCCAGCCGGGCCTTCGGGTCCCAGCAGCCGCGCCGCATCTGCTCCCGGGTGATGCCCTCCAGGGTCATCTCGTCGCGGTCGAAGCCGACGGCGGCGATGTTGCGCTTGTACGGGAACTTCAGGTCCTCGTAGATCCACCAGTCGGTCGGCGGGCCGTCGGGGTCCATCGTGATCTGGTACCGGCCGCCGACGTAGGCGAGTTCCCCGATGCCGGCGGTGAGCGGCTTGGGGCCGCGGTCCCGGTACTTCGCCGGCAGCCAGGTCTCGAAGAGGTGCGCGGGTTCGATCACATGGTCGTCGACGCTGATGATGCGGGGCAGTTCGGTCATGGTCCCCTCCGCCTGGCGGACTTATCTGATGGATCGTCAGATTCTCCTCGGCAAGCAGGCTAGTGGCGCACCCCTGGACCGACAAGGCGCACCGCCCTACGCTCTGCCGCACGATCTGACTGTCCGTCAGTTATTTGGGGGCCGCCGTGAACGACACCGCACACGCGCTCAGCACCTCCCGCACCCTCTGGGAGCTGGTCGCCCGCCGCGCCGAGCTCACCCCCGACCGGCCGGTCCTGCTCCAGGACGACCGCGCCCTGACCTTCGGCGAGCTGCGCGAGGGGTCCGAGCGGGTGGCGGCGGGTCTGTACGGCATGGGCGTACGTCCCGGCACGGTGGTCGCCTGGCAGCTGCCCACCCGGATCGAGACGGCCCTGCTGTCCTTCGCGCTGGCCCGGCTGGGCGCGGTGCAGTCGCCGGTCATCCCCTTCTACCGGGACCGGGAGGTCGGCTTCGCGCTGCGGGAGTCCAGGGCGGAGTTCTTCGCGGTGCCGGGGACCTGGCGGGGGTACGACCACACGGAGATGGCCCGGCGGCTCGGCGCGAAGGGCGTCTTCGAGGCGTACGGCGACCTGCCCGACGGCGACCCCGGGGTGCTCCCCGCCCCGCCCGCCGAGGGCACCTCCGTGCGCTGGATCTACTGGACCTCGGGCACCACCTCCCACCCCAAGGGCGTGCTGCACACCGACCGTTCGCTGATCGCGGGCGGCTCGTGCCTCGCGCACGCGCTGCACCTCACCGCGGACGATGTGGGCTCGATGGCCTTCCCGTACGCGCACATCGCCGGGCCCGACTACACGGTGATGCTGCTGCTGTACGGCTTCCCCGCGGTGATGTTCGAGCAGTTCGCGCTGCCGGAGGCGCTGGAGGGCTACCGCAGGCACGGGGTGACGGTGGCCGGCGGGTCGACGGCGTTCTACTCCATGTTCCTCGCCGAGCAGCGCAAGCGGCCGGGGGCGAAGGTGATCCCCACGCTACGGCTGCTCGCGGGCGGCGGGGCGCCCAAGCCGCCGGAGGTCTACCACGCCGTGGTCCGGGAGATGGGCGTGCAGCTCACCCACGGATACGGCATGACCGAGGTGCCGATGATCACGATGGGCTCGCCCGACGACACGGCCGAGAACCTGGCGACCACGGAGGGACGGCCGCCGCGGGAGATGGAGATACGGATCGTCGACGGGGAGGTCCGGCTGCGCGGGGAGGCCGTGTGCCAGGGCTACCTCGATCCGGCGCAGACGGCGGAGGCCTTCGACGAGGAGGGGTTCCTGCGCACCGGCGACCTCGGCCATCTGACCGGTTCCGGGCACCTGGTGCTCACCGGGCGCCGCAAGGACGTGATCATCCGCAAGGGCGAGAACATCTCGGCGAAGGAGATCGAGGACCTGCTGCACCGGCACCCGGCGGTGGGCGACGTGGCCGTGATCGGACTCCCGGACGCCGAACGCGGGGAGCTGGTCTGCGCGGTGGTGGAGCAGCCCCCCGGCGCCGAGCGACTGACCCTGACCGCCGTCACCTCCCACCTGCGCGCCCAAGGACTGTCCGTACACAAACTGCCCGAACGACTGGAGGTGGTGGACGCCCTTCCGCGGGGCGAGACCCTGCGCAAGGTACTCAAGTACCGGCTCCGCGAACGCTACTCGGGGACCGTGAAGTAACGGGCGAAGGAGGGCACGATGTCCGCCTCGGCCACCTTGCCGTCGCCGTCGGTGTCGAGGGTGGCTGCCACTGCCTGGGCGGTGTCGTCCGGGACGCCGAGGGCTCGCAGCACGCGTGCGGTGTCGGTGACGGTGGCCCTGTCGTCCCCGTCGGTGTCCACGATGTCCAGGGCGGCGTGCAGGAAGGGGCGGGCGATCTCCGCGAACCGCTCGGGGTTGTCGCGCAGCCGCTTGACCGCTCCGGTGACGAACTCCTCGCGGGTGATGCGCTGGTCGCCGTCCCGGTCCGCGATCCCCGCCATGCCCTGCCAGAAGGCCTCGGCACCGGCGTAGAGGGCCTGTCCCTTGTCGGAGCGGGCCGCCACACCGAACTCGGCGAGCAGCGCCTTGGCCGCGCCGCTGAAGTCCAGCCGGTCGATGTAGCCGTTGCCGTCCTGGTCGAAGGTGGCGAACCGGGCGGCGATCCTGCGCTCGTATTCGGTGCTGACCATGTCTTTCGGGCCGCCTTACACGTGGGGGTACGTCCGCACGGAGCGTACGACGCCGCGACCGGTTCGGGGGCGGGAAAGCGGCGCCTGTACCAAGACCGGGGAAATTCTGGTGGAATTCCGCGACAAACGTCACGCGCTGAGCGGGTCGGGCTCGTCGCTCACCGCGCTGTCCACATCGGCGTACACCTCGAACAGGCGCCGGACACCGAGCGCGCCGAGGACCCGGTTGACGTGCGAGCCGTCGACGGCGCCCCGGGCCGGGAGGATCAGCCGCAGCCGACCCTGGCAGGAGCGGATCAGCCGGCGGGCCGCGATGAGCACGCCGACGCCGCTGGAGTCGCAGAAGAAGACCTCCGAGAGGTCGAGGACGAGGCTGTGATGACCCTCGGCCACCATGTCGTGCACCCGCTGGCGCAGCACCGGCGAGGTCATCAGGTCCAGCTCGCCCACCACCCCGAGCACGGCCCACTCACCCCGTTCGACGCCCGTCACCTTGAATGCCACGGCCATGCCCTCCGCTCGCCGGATCTTCCGGAACCGCCCGGACCGCCTGGAAACGGAAGCAGTTCCTACGCTTCTTTCCGCGCAGCTGCCCAGCGGCCGTTCCCGGAAACCCTGAACGGCAAACGACAGGCGATCATCAAGGGACTTGTTTCGGTCACCTCCGATCCTGTTCGATCGGAGATTGTCATGGCGTGCCCGCCCCGTGGTTTCCGAGTGGAGGTCCCGTGAGGTACGGCGAAGGCCCACTACCACTTGGGGGCCGTCAGGGGGCGCGCATTGAGACAAAGGGGCGTGCGTTGTCCGAAGTGCCGACTACATTCGATGACACGGCGGATCCACGCTGGACACGGCACGGAGAGGGGGGAGGGAGCCGGATGGTGAAGAAGGACACACCACCCCGCTGGGACCGCAGGATGCAGCAGCGGCTCGCCCACGGAGAGGCGGCCGCCCTCGGCGAGCTCTACGACCGGTTCGCCTCGCTCGTGCACGGCCTCGCCCACCGCGTCCTCGGAGACGAACGGGCCGCCGACCGCATCACCCGCGAGGTCTTCGCCCACGTCTGGGAACACCCCGACACCTACGACCCCCGGCAGGGCCCCTTGCGCTCCTGGGTCGCCGCGCTGACCCACCGGCTCGCCGTGCAGCGGCTGCGCGCCACCGAGACCGCCGCGCTCACCCAGGGCGGGACCGGTACACCGGAGGACCGCACGGCCGAGCTGGAGCGCAAGGTGCGCCGCGCCTCGGTCGCCGCCCGCGCCGACTACATCGTCCACTCCATGCCCGCCCCGCTGCGCGCCGCCCTCGAACTCGCCTACGTCCAGCGCCGCGACTACCGCCAGACCGCCGCCGACCTGGGCGTCACCGAGGACGAGGCCCGCCGTCGGCTCCGCCTGGGCCTGCAACTGCTGTCCACCGCCCACGACGCGGCGGCACCCGGAGCACCGCCCGGATACGGAGGTGCGGTGTGACGGACTTCGAGAAGGGCGAGCACCCGGAGCACGACGGCACGGGCACCGGCGGCGGCGACGCGCGCCCGCCGGAGCCGGACGGCTCCGACCCCGGCCCGTCGCCGCGCATCCCCCTGCCCCGCGCCTCCGTGGAGGACAGCGGACTGCCGCTGCCCGACCTCGACGACCTCGCGCCCGTACCGCTGGACCTGCCGCACGACGTCCTGAAATCGCTGCTCGGGGCATGGGCGCTGGCCGCCTGTTCGGCCGCGGAGACGGCGGCCGTCGAGGTGCACCTGGGCGAGTGCGGCGACTGCGCGGACGAGGCGCTCCGGCTGCGCGAGGCGGTGGGTCTGCTGCACCAGCCCGAGAGCCTGGACCTGGACCCGGGGCTGCGCACCCGCGTCCTGCGCAACTGCCTCGACCGGCGTCCGCCGCGCATCCCGGTACCCGAGTGGGCGGCGCCGTACGACGCCGAGACCGCGCGCCTGGACGCGCTGCTGCAGGACTTCGGGGACGCGGAGTGGCACGCGCCGGTGCGGCTGCGGTGGTTCGCGCGGGACGCGGCGACCAGCCGCCGCACCACCGTCGCCGGGGTGATCGCGCATCTGCTGTCCGTCGACGGGCTGGTGGCCGTGGCGCTGGGCCTGGACGACCCGCTGGCCGACGCGGGTGCCCCGGGCGAGGAGGCCGCCGGTCCCGCCGCACGGACGGAGGCCTACTGGCGGGCCTCGCACTTCCCGCCGAACCGCGCCGTGCGGGCACCGTGGCGGGAGCAGAGCCACCACCTGGTGCGGACCGTGTCCTTCACCGGGGGCGGCGCCGGGCAGCTGGAGGTGTCCTACGGCGACTTCACGCTGCCGCTGCACCACGCGATGCTGGACCGGGCCTTCGAGTGCTGGGTGCACGCGGAGGACATCGCGGAGGCGGTGGACTACCCCTACGAGCCGCCCGCGGCGCCCCATCTGCACAGCATGATCGACCTGGCGGCCCGCCTGCTGCCCACCGTGCTCGCGGCCCGGCGCCGCTCGGGGCTGGCCTCCCCCGGCCCGACCCGGCACCTGGTCCCGGCGGGCTCACCGGGCCGCAGCCTCCGCCTGGAGATCGAGGGCTCGGGCGGCGGCGAGTGGCTGATCCCCCTGGACTCCCCCGCCGCCGTGGGCTCCGCCGACCACGAGGTGGCCCACGTCGCCCTCGACGGCGTCGAGTTCTGCCGTCTGGCCGCGGGCCATGTGTCTCCGGCGGAAGCGGCGGCGGGCCAACTCGGCGACCGCGACGCCATCAGGGACGTACTGTTCGCGGCGGCGTCGCTGAGCCGGATGTAGGTTTCCGGCACCGGCGGGGGCTACGCGAAGACGACCGTCCGCCGGCCGTTCAGCAGGATCCGGCGCTCCGCATGCCACTTCACGGCCCGCGCCAGCGCCTGGCACTCCACGTCCCGCCCCACGGCGACCAGCTGATCCGGCGTCGCGTCGTGGCCGACCCGCTCGACCTCCTGCTCGATGATCGGCCCCTCGTCGAGGTCGGCCGTCACATAGTGCGCGGTGGCCCCGATCAGCTTCACACCCCGCGCATGCGCCTGGTGGTACGGCTTCGCGCCCTTGAAGCTCGGCAGGAAGGAGTGGTGGATGTTGATGATCCGCCCGCTGAGCTTCTTGCACAGGTCGTCGGAGAGCACCTGCATGTAGCGGGCCAGCACGACCAGTTCGACGTTCTCCTCGCGCACGATCTCCAGGACCCGCGCCTCGGCCTGCGCCTTGGTGTCCTTGGTCACGGGGATGTGATGGAAGGGGACGTTGTAGGACCCCACCAGTTCCTCGAAGTCGGTGTGGTTGGACACCACCGCCGCGATCTCCACCGGCAGGGCCCCGATCCGCGCACGGAAGAGCAGGTCGTTCAGGCAGTGCCCGAACTTGCTGACCATGAGCACGATGCGCATCTTCTCGTCGGCCCGGTTGATCTGCCAGTCCATGTGGAAGGAGTCACCGATCGCCGCGAAGCTCGCGCGCAGCTTGTCCAGCATCACCGGCGCCTCCGCCGAGAAGTGGACCCGCATGAAGAACAGTCCCGTGTCGTGGTCGCCGAACTGCTGGCTGTCCTCGATGTTGCAGCCGGTCATGAACAGAAAGCTCGACACGGCGTGCACGATGCCCTGCTTGTCCGGGCACGAGAGGGTGAGGACGTACTGGTCGGCCGGCGCGGCCACGGCTCGGTTGGACTGCTCGTTCATGCAGGACAGGGTCCCATATCCCCCTCCGCCGCGGCGCGCCGTCCGCTACGCGGACCGCGTCATGATGCGCAGGACCTCCAGCGTCCGCGGGGATGTGTCCGGGTCCTCGCCGTCGCTCGCCGCCATGCGTACGTGGGCGTCCCGTGCCGCCCGTACCGCCTCCGGCCACGCGTGGTGGTCGACGTAGGCGGAGACCGGGGCGTCGGGGCCCACCTGGTGCATGATCCGCAGCACCCGCAGCACGGCCGTGTCGACCAGCGCCGCCTCCTGCGAGTCCCGGAAGATCGTGCCGACGTACTTCTCGGCGGACCAGTTGTCCAGCCAGGTGTCCTCGACCAGCCGGTACACGGCGTCGGTGACGTCGCCGTACCCGTCGACACCCGCCAGCCAGACATCCCGCTGGAAAACCGGATCGGAGAGCATGTGCAGCGCCGAGCGCACATTGCTGCGCCAGCGCCACCACGGCATGTCGTTCAGGGGCATGCCGCCCATGGTGGAGGAGCGACGGCCGCGACGGGAAGAGTTCTCCGAACCTTGCACGGTCACCGATCGTACGTTCCCCGTCCCAGGCGCCTCACCGGCCCCTGCTGTTCACCCGCGCGTCACCGGTCGTTGACCCACGGTCACTCCCAGGTTAGCGGTGTGACGGAATCGTGTGGGTCCATGACCGGCAGGCGACGCTTCCGCAGTTCCCTCTCCCGCTTCCTCCACCGGCCCGCCAGAGCCACCGTCCTGTCCGCCGGCGCGCTGGCCGCGTGTGCGTCGCTCGCCGCCGGATGCGGGGCCGTCCCTGGTGCCGCGGGGGGCTCCGGGGGCGGCCCGATCAAGGTCATGACGTGGGCGCCGGACGGGACCGACGCCACCAACAAACCCGGCATGCCCGCCATGGCGCTGGCCTACGCCCGCTGGATCAACGCCCACGGCGGCATCAACGGCCGCAAGCTCAAGGTCCTGACCTGCAACGACCACAACGACAGCGTGGCCGCCGCGAAGTGCGCCCGGCGCGCGGTCGACGAGGACGTGGTGGCGGTCGTCGGCTCCTACAGCCAGTTCGGCGACTCCTACTTCGCCCCGCTGGAGGGCGCCGGCATCCCGTACATCGGCGGCTTCGGCGTGACGAACGACGAGTTCACCCGCGCCTACTCCTACCCCGTCAACGGCGGCCAGCCCGCGCTGCTGGCCGGCCTCGGCAAGGCGCTCTCCCAGAACTGCGGCCCCATCGCCCTGGTCCGCCCCGACAGCATCGCCGGCGACGAACTGCCGGCCCTGCTCGACGCTGGCCTGAGAACGGGCGGCCACGAGGTGGCGGACGACCTGCTGGCGGCCGAGAACGCCACCGAGTACGGCACGATGTCGGAGCGCTCGCTGCGGGCGGCGACCGTCGACCCGGTGAAGCGGGGATGCGTGGTGCCCGCCCTCGGGGACCGCAACGACATCTTCATGGACTCCTTCCGGCGCAGCCGCGAGGACTACCCGGCGGTGCGCACCGCGACCGTCATGGGCAGCGTCGACCAGACGACGATCAACGCGACGGGCGGCGCGTCGGGGCCGTACGAAGGGGCGTACATCACCGGCTGGTACCCGGTGGCCTCCGACGCGCGCTGGAACGCGATGAAGAGGGTGATCAACGAGGAGGCCTTCGGCGACAACCGCATCGACCCCGCGGACGCCGGAGTGCAGACCACCTGGATCGCCTACGCCGTCCTGAAGGCCGTCCTGGAGCGCATCGGCACCGGCGACATCTCCGCCGACACCGTGCGCCGCACCCTCGACGACGGCATCAAGGTCGGCACCCGCGGCCTCACGCCCACCCTCCAGTGGCCCCGCACCACCAGGCTCGCCGACGTGGGCCTCACCCGGCTGGTCAACGCCACCGTGACCCTCCAGGTCGTCAAGGACGGCCGGCTGGTCCCGGCCGGCAAGAACGGGCCCGAGGACGTGACGTCGACGCTGGAGAAGGCGGACCTCGGCTGAAGCCCGCCTACCACCGGCTCACAGCTGGGTCGGCTGGCGCTGGGTGAGCCCGTACGTCTTCGCGATCGCGTTCCACAGCTGGGCGGCCTTGATCTTCTGGGCGCTGGCGGTGCCGCTCGCGCGGTTGCCCGCCTGAGTCTGGCCGGTGGAGCGGGCCTGGCCCTTCCGGCAGCCCTTCTTGCCGGCGACCTGGTCGGCCCACGCCGCGTAGTGGCTGTCGGCGGACGCCGAGGCCTGCCACGCGCTGGTGAGCGCGCTGGTCAGCGCGGCGTTGTTCGGCAGCTTGTCGACGGACAGCTTCGACAGCCGGGTGACCAGGTCGGTGCGCTGCTTGGCGGCGTCGCGCAGGTCGGAGGCGGCGTCGCCGAGGTTGTTGCAGGCCCGTACGTTGCCCACCGCCTTGATCACCGAGGCGCGGCTGCTGCCGCTGTCGGCGAGCAGCTTGTCCAGGGCGACGGCCTGCTGCTCGGCCGGGTCGGCGGAGGCGGACGCGGACGCGGAGCCCTCGGTCGCGGGCGCCGACGCGGCGACGGGCTTGTTCTTGTCGGCCTGGTCATCGCCGCCACCGCCGCCGAGCAGCGCGCCGGCGCCGACCCCGATGACGACGAGGCCGATGCCGATGGCCGCGATCAGCGGCACCCGGGATCCGGTACGGCCTCCCCGGCCGCCCCCGTTCTCCTCGGGCTCCGGACCGCCCCGCCCGCCGCCCGGGCCCTGCGGGGCGTACGAGGGCTGCGGCTGCCCGGGATGGCCGCCCGGCGGCTCCTGGAAGCGCGGCATCTGCTGCGTGGCCGGGCTCTCGCCGCCCGGTCCGCCGCGGAAGAGGTTGTCGAACTCGGCGGGCGGCTGCCGGTCCCCGCCGGGCGCGCCGGTGTAGGGCGGGATGTACTGGGTGGCCTCGGCGTCCGGGTGCGGCGCGGCGGGCTGCTGCTGCACCGGCCGTCCCAGGTACCGGGTCTCCTCTGCCCCCGTCTCGGCCGGCAGCGCCCCCGGGGTGACCGGCGGCAGGTACTGGGTGGCGCCCTCGTCGGCGGGGGCGGGCCCGGCGGTGACCGGCGGCAGGTACTGGGTGGCGCCCTCGTCGGCGGGGGCGGCGGCCGGGGGAACCGGCGGAAGGTACTGGGTCGCCCCCTCGTCGGCCGGGGGCAGGGGCGCGCCGGGGGCGCCATGGCCGTACGACTGCTGGGGGGCGGGGGCGCCGTACGCCGGGTTCTGCGCGCCGCCCTGGCCGCGGGCGCCGTACGCCGCGCCGTAGCCCTGGTTGTCCGGTATCTGCCCGCCGTACGCGGGCGCCGGCGCTCCCTCCGGGGGGAGCGGGCCCGCACCGGGCGTGCCGGGGCTCTGGCCGGCCCACGGGTCGGACTGCTCGGGGGCGCTCCACTGCTGGGCGCCGGCCGGGGGCCAGCCCTGGTCCTGCTGCGGCGCCTGCTGCTGGCCGGGGCCCCACGGCTGGCCCCAGGTCTGACCGCCGGACGGGCCGGCCGGGGGCTGGGCCGCCGGGGCGGCCGGGTGGGTGGCGGGTCCGCCCGTCATGCCCGGCAGCAGCGGCTCGCCACCGTCGGAGGGCAGCACGACGCCTTCGCGCGCGGGCCGCGCCGAGGGCTCCTCGCCCTGTCCACTCTGCGTCACCGGGACTCCTACGATTGGGGGACCTTCGGAACGTCGGCTCACGCTACCGGGTCCCCCGAGCCTGGTGCCACGCAGCTCAGGGCGTGACCTCCTGCCCTGTGACAGCCGTAACAAAACCGCCCCGCGATGCGCTGTTCACATCACCTCCCGCCCGCGCCCGGCTCGTTCTCCGTCCGTTCACGCGACCGCGGGGCAGCCGTTCACGCGGCCTGCTGCAACTCCAGCCGCGCCCCGAACTCCCGTACCACCGCCTCCTCCCGGTACGGCTGCAGGCGCTGCTGGAAGTCCTCCAGGTACTCGGCACCCCGGTTGGAGCGGAGCGTCTCCAGGAGCGCGACCGCCTTCATCCCGGTACTGCACGCCTGCTCGATCTCGCGCTGCTGCACCTGTGCCGTGGCGAGCAGCACATAGCCGATCGCCCGCCGGCGCGCCCGGGTCTCCGGATGCCCGGCGAGGGACTCCTGCGCGCACCGGGCCGCCGCCTCGGCCTGTCCCAGGTCGCGGTGGCAGTGCGCCAGTTCGTCGGCGAGGTAGGCCTCGTCGAAGTGCGCGATCCACCCCGGGTCGTCCCCGGAGTCGGCGTCGGCCCCTTCCATCGCCGTCACCGCCCGCCCGGACGCCAGCTGGGCCGCGCGCGCGTCGCCCAGCAGGGCGTGCCCGCGTGCCTCGGCCGCGTGGAACATCGCCTCCGCGCGCGGGGTCACGCGCCCACGCGCCCCCTCCTGCGCCGCGCGCGCCAGCTGCGCGATCTCCCGTGGGTTGCCGAGCTGCGCCGCGAGGTGGCTCATCGAGGCCGCGAGGACGTAACCGCCGTAGCCGCGGTCGCCCGCCGCCTGCGCCAGCCGCAGCGACTGGATGTAGTAGCGCTGAGCCAGCCCGGGCTGCCCGGTGTCCACGGCCATGTACCCGGCGAGTTCGGTCAGCCGGGCCACCGCGGCGAACAGGTCGCGGCCCACGGCCTCCCGGTAGGAGCCGGCCAGCAGCCCCGAGACGACGCTGTTGAGGTAGTGCACGACCACCGGGCGCACATGCCCGCTGCCGTACTGGTGGTCGAGATCGGTCAGCGCCTGGGTCATCGCGCTGACGGCGGCCACGTCGGACTGCCCCACGCGCGGCCCCGCCGAGCGTGCCACCTGCGCGTCCGGCGCGGAGATCAGCCAGTCGCGGCTGGGCTCGACCAGCGCCGAGGCGGCGACGGACGAGCCGGACAGGAAGTCCCGGCGGCCCACGTCGCTGCGCCACAGCTCGCAGACCTGCTCGATGGCCCCCAGCACCGTCGGCGAGAACTGGAGACCCACGCCCGAGGCGAGGTTCTTGCCGTTGGCCATGCCGATCTCGTCGATCGTGACCGTACGGCCGAGTTTGCGTCCGAGGGCCTCGGCGATGATCGCCGGGGCCCGTCCGCGCGGCTGCTGTCCGCGCAGCCAGCGGGCCACGGATGTCTTGTCGTACCGCAGATCGAGCCCGTGCTCGGCGCCGCACATGTTGACCCGGCGGGCGAGCCCGGCGTTCGAGCAGCCCGCTTCCTGGATGAGCGCCTGCAACCGTTCGTTCGGCTGCCGCGCGACGAGAGGCCTGGCGGCCATGGCGTACCCCCTGGCGAAGCGAAATGATCCGGCCGGGAAGATCACTGCCCAGCGGACATACCGAAAATGCGAGGCATGCGAAGTTTGCCGGGGAAAGGCTGGCGCCGACCCCACCCGTGGCTACCCAGCCCGGGCCCCGCTTCCTCCCGCGCGCCCCCGCACATGCACCCATGCGCCCCGGCCGGGGAACCGATGCTCTCCCCCGCGCGCGGCACGCCCGTAACCACGGGTGGACGCGGGAGTTGAGTGGAGCGTGGAAGAGACGATCGCGGGTACCCAAGCCAGTCAGACTGTCGGTCAAATCCCTCAGCAGCGTGGGGAATCGCTGCTGGACACCGCTGTCCGCTACGCCGAGGAACGCCACTGGGACGTGGTCCCGGGCACCTGGCTGGAGCCCGTCGACGGGGTACAGCGCTGCTCCTGCGGGGACGCCGGGTGCCCTGCGCCCGGGGCGCATCCGGCGCGCCCGGACTGGGCGGCCCACGCGACCGGCAGCGCGACCGTCGTGCGCCGGATGTGGCAGCGGCAGCCGACCGCGTCCATCCTGCTGCCCACGGGGCGCACCTTCGACGCGCTGTCCGTCCCGGAGACCGCGGGGTTCCACGCGCTGGCCCGGATGGAGCGGATGGAGCTGACGCTGGGGCCGGTGACGCTCACCCCGGACCGGAGGATGAACTTCCTCGTGCTGCCCGGGGCGTCGGTGAAGCTGCCGGACCTCGTGCGCAAGCTGGGCTGGTCGCCGGGGGCGCTGGACCTGACGGCGCTGGGCGAGGGCGACTACGTCGCCGCGCCCCCCACCCGCTTCGGCTCCCGCGGCGCCGTCCAGTGGGCCTGCCGGCCCACTCCGGCGAACCGCTGGCTCCCCGACGCGGAGGAGCTGATCTCCCCCCTCGCCTACGCCTGCGGACGC
Organism: Streptomyces sp. NPDC039424; assembly: GCF_055639495.1. Lineage (NCBI taxonomy): Bacteria > Bacillati > Actinomycetota > Actinomycetes > Kitasatosporales > Streptomycetaceae > Streptomyces > Streptomyces sp. NPDC039424. The sequence goes on along the minus strand of NZ_JBVKAI010000018.1, from coordinate 129,924 downwards.
GACCGCTGAACCAACTCCCCAAAGGCCCTAGGGTTCCCGTATGACGCAAGCGGGAGTCGACGCGGTTGCCGTGCGTGTGCGGGGGCTGTGGAAGCGGTTCGGGCAGCAGGTGGCCGTGGGCGGGATCGATCTCGACCTGCCCGCCGGGAAGTTCATCGGGCTGGTCGGGCCCAACGGGGCCGGGAAGACCACCACCCTCTCCATGGTGACCGGGCTGCTCCGGCCCGACGACGGGTCGGTCGAGGTCGTCGGGCACGACGTGTGGCGTGATCCGGTGGCCGTGAAGGCGCGGATCGGGGTGCTGCCGGAGGGGCTGCGGCTGTTCGAGCGGCTGTCGGGCCGGGAACTGCTGGGCTACACCGGCCGGCTGCGCGGGCTGCCCGGGGCCGAGGCGGACCGGCGGGCCAACCAGTTGCTGGACGTGCTCGACCTGGCGGGGGCCCGGCACAAGCTGGTCGTCGACTACTCGACCGGCATGCGCAAGAAGATCGGACTCGCGGCGGCCCTCCTCCACAACCCCGAAGTGCTCTTCCTCGACGAGCCGTTCGAGGGCGTCGACCCGGTGTCCGCGCAGACCATCCGGGGCGTCCTGGAGCGGTACACCGCCTCCGGCGCCACCGTCGTGTTCTCCTCCCACGTCATGGAGCTGGTCGAGTCGCTGTGCGACTGGGTCGCGGTCATGGCCGCCGGCCGCATCCGGGCACACGGCACACTGGCCGAGGTGCGCGGCGAACACCCCACTCTCCAGAGGGCGTTCCTGGAACTGGTCGGCGCACCGGGCCGCGACGCCGGATCCGACCTGGACTGGCTGGGCGGCGGGGCCCGATGACCGGCGTCACCTCCACCGTCGTACGGCTGAAACTGTCCCTGCTGCGGGGCGGGCTCAGGCAGTCCGGCGGACGGCGCGCCGCGTTCGCCGTGTCGGCCGTCGTCGCGCTGCTCTTCGCCGCGCTGCAACTGCTCGGCCTGCTCGCGCTGCGCGGGCACGCGCACGCCGACGCCGTCGCCGTCCTCGGCACGGCCGTACTGGCGCTCGGCTGGGCGGTGATGCCGCTGTTCTTCCCCAGCGGCGACGAGACCCTCGACCCGACCCGACTGGTACTGCTCCCGCTCCGGCCGCACCCGCTGGTACGGGCCCTGCTGGCGGCCTCACTGGTCGGCGTCGGGCCGCTGTTCACGCTGATCCTGCTGGCGGGCTGCGCGCTCTCGGTCGCCGAGGGAGCGGTGGCGTACGTGCTCGCCGTCGTCGCCGTCGTCCTCGCGCTGCTGGTGTGCGTGGCCCTCGCGCGGGCCGTCGCCGCCGCCAACGTACGGCTGCTGACCAGCCGCAAGGGACGCGACCTGGCCGTGCTCAGCGGACTGCTCGTCGCGGTCGGCGCACAGCTGGTCAACTTCGGCGCCCAGCGCCTGGGGTCGGCCGGGCTCGGACAGCTCGCCCCGGTGGCCGACGTGCTGCGCTGGGTGCCGCCCGCGTCGGCGGTGGGCGCGGTACAGGCGGCGAGCGAGGGGGCGTACGGGATCGCGGTCGCCCAACTGCTCGTGACCGCCGGGGCGTTGGTGCTGCTGGTCGCGGTGTGGGCGCGCAGTCTGACCCGGCTGATGGTCTCGCCCGACCGGTCCACCCTCCAGACCGTCGACGCCCGGACCCGGGACCGTTCGTCGAGCGGACTGGGACGTCTGCTGCCGGCCGGGCGCACGGGCACGGTCATGGAGCGCAGCCTGCGCTACGTCTGGCGCGATCCCAAGACCAAGGCCGCGTGGGCGACCTCGCTGGCCATCGGACTGATCGTGCCGGTGTTCAACGCGGCGCAGGGCACCGGGTCCGTCTACTTCGCGTGCTTCGCCGCCGGGATGCTCGGCATCCAGATGTACAACCAGTTCGGACAGGACACCTCGGCCTTCTGGATGGTCGCGACGACCATCTCCTCGGCCCGGGACGCGTACGTGGAGCTGCGCGGGCGGGCGCTGGCGCTGCTGCTCATCACCCTCCCGTACGCCACCCTCGTGACCGTGCTGACCACGGCGATGCTGGGCGACTGGGCCCGGCTGCCGGAAGCCCTCGGCCTGTCCCTGGCGCTGCTCGGCGCGATGCTGGCGACCGGCGCGTGGACCTCGGCCCGCTTCCCCTACTCCATCCCGCAGGAGGGCTACAAGAACGTGGCCCCCGGGCAGGCGGGCCTCGCCTGGATCTCCATCTTCGGCGGCATGGTCGCGGCGGCCCTGCTGTGCGCCCCCGTCATCGCGCTGACGATCTGGCTGAACGTGAGCGCGGACGGCCCCACGTGGACATGGATCCTGCTGCCGCTGGGGGCGGCCTACGGAGCGGCGGTCACCCGGGCGGGCCTACGACTGGCGGCCCCGCGTACGGCGCGAAGGCTGCCGGAGATCCTCGCGGCGGTAAGCAAAGGCTGACGCGACAGGCCCACACGGCACCCGCACTCGCCATCGGGCTGAAGCCCGCGGACGAGAAGGCGCTCAAACCCCGAGCACCTCGTCCAGGAACGGCTCGACAGCCGCCCGCCAAGCCTCCGGCTGGTCATAGTGGACCAGGTGACCGGCGTCCGCGACCTCCGCGTACTGCCCGCGAGGCAGCACCCGGACCATCTCCTGCGCCTCCGCCCGCCCCAGCTCCCCGTCGAGGCCGCGCACGACCAGGGCGGGGCACTGCACCTGGGCGAGCTCCTCCCAGTGGGCGTCGAACACCCAGGTCTCGCGGGACTTGAGCATCTGCTCGGGCTCGAAGACGGGGCGCCAGCCGTCCGGGGACTCCTGCATCACCTCGGCGTAGAACGCGCCCCGGCACGGGTTCGGGCGCTCCACCCACGGGTCGTCCTCGCCGAACCACTTGCGTACGTCGGCGAGTGTGGCGAAGGGGACGGGCCAGGACTTGAACCAGTCGGCCCACTCGCGCTGCGAGGCCGCGCCGAGCGCGGAGGCCCGCATGTCGCAGATGATCAGACCGCGCACCAGGTCGGGGCGCTTGGCGGCGAGCTGCCAGGCGGTCAGCGCGCCCATCGCGTGGCCGATGAGGACGGCGGGCGCGAGGCCCAGCTGCTCGACGGCGGCCTCGGCGTCGTCGGTGTACGCCTCGCGGGTGTAGGCGGCCTGCGGGGGCTTGTCGCTCTGGCCGTGGCCGCGCTGGTCCAGTGCGACGGCGCGGTGGCGCTCGGAGAGCCAGCGGGCGGTGGACGCCCAGTGCGAGGCGCGGCCCATCAGGCCGTGCAGTAACAGCACGCCGGGCTGGGAGCGGTCCGGATCGTCCTTGGGAGGGTCGGCGAACTCCCAGGCGGCGAGCCGTACGCCACCCGCTCCCGTCACATCGATGCGCCGTGCCATGGGTCTGGCCCCCCTAGCTCCGCTCGGACACCCGCACACTATCGAATGTTTATTCGAAAATTCCGTTCCTGCGGTCAACACCCCTCATTCGAGTGACACCTCTCAAGGCATGATCGCCGCCACCGAGGGGATCTTCTCAGCGGGAGGCGGACCGCTCGGGGAAAGAGGTCCGAGGGGAATGACCCTGAGAGCTCGGGGCTCCGGGTCAGCACAGGGGAGGACAGGCCCCGGCGCCACAGAGCGCCGGGGCCATCCCCATGTCTGCGGCCACATCGTCCCCCGCCCCCCTCAGGTCATATGCCTCGCGGCACAGCCTGGCACGTGAAAAGTCAGCCCGCTGCGATTCGACGCAGTCGGTTCGGCCCTCGCCGCGTCAGCGCTTCGCGACGAACACGTGGGACGCCACATCCGCCTCCAGCTCGGCCGCCTCGCCGCCGCTGCCCACCAGCACACCGCCCGCCGACTCCGTCACGCTCACCACCGAACCGGGCTGCACGCCCGCCCGGCGCAGCGTGTACATGAGCTGCGCGTCCGTCTGGATGGGCTCGCCGATCCGGCGGACCACGACCGTCTTGCCGTCGGCACCCGGATCCAGGTCGGCCAGCGAGACCATGCCCTCGTCCAGGAACGGATCGGCATGGTCCTTCTCGCCCAGCTCCTCCAGACCCGGGATCGGGTTGCCGTACGGCGACTCGGTCGGGTGGCGCAGCAGCTCCAGCACGCGACGCTCCACGGCCTCGCTCATCACGTGCTCCCAGCGACACGCCTCCGCGTGCACCTGCTCCCACTCCAGGCCGATCACGTCGACCAGCAGACACTCCGCGAGCCGGTGCTTGCGCATCACCCGCGTGGCCAGCCGACGGCCCTCGTCCGTCAGCTCCAGATGCCGGTCGCTGGCCACGGCCACCAGGCCGTCGCGCTCCATCCGCGCCACCGTCTGACTCACCGTCGGCCCGCTCTGGTCGAGCCGCTCGGCGATCCGGGCGCGCATGGGGACCACGCCTTCCTCCTCGAGCTCGAGGATGGTGCGGAGATACATCTCCGTGGTGTCGATCAGTCCGGACATACGTGCCCCTCGATTGCTTCTGCCGGAAGCTCGCCGCTCTCCGGCGCGTGCGCTGGCCCTGGCTTCAATTCTGACGCATACCACTGACAACCGTGCCGTGCCGCCGAAACCACGCGGCGCCGACCCCGTATTGACAGCACACTGGTCCAGACCGCACGGTGATCCGCGACACAGACGCTGCGAAGGGGCACCGCATGAGCGACGGCACAGCCGCCGACCAGTTCTTCGACGCCGCCATCGGTCTGCTGCGGCGGGTCAGGGACGAGGAGTCGCAGGCCGTCAAGGCCGCCGGGACGCTCCTCGCCGACACCGTCGAGGCGGGCGGCCGGCTGTTCGCCTTCGGCGCCGGCCACTCCTCGCTCGCCGCACAGGACGTCGTCTACCGCGCGGGCGGACTCGCCCTGATGAACCTGCTCGCGGTCCCCGGCGTCGTCGGCGTCGACGTCGTCCCCGCCACCCTCGGCTCCGCCCTGGAACGCGTCGACGGCCTGGCCGCAGCCGTCCTGGACACCTCCCCGCTCCGCGCCGGCGACACCCTCGTCGTCATCTCGCTCTCCGGCCGCAACGCCCTCCCAGTGGAGATGGCGCGGGGCGCCCGCGCCCTCGGCGTCCACGTCATCGGCGTGACGTCCGTGGCCTACGCATCCGAGACGACGTCCCGGCACACCTCGGGAACCTTCCTGAAGGACAACTGCGACGTCGTCCTCGACTCCAAGATCGCGGTCGGCGACGCCGAGCTCACCCTCGACACCGTCCCCGCCCCCTTCGCCCCCGCCTCCACCGTCGTCACCGCCGCCCTCCTCCAGGCGGTCATGGCCACGGCAGCCGCCACCCTCGCCGACCGCGGCATCGAACCCCCGCTGCTGCGCTCCGGGAACGTCGACGGCGGCCACGAATGGAACGGCCGCGTCCTGGAGCAGTACCGCGACCGGATCTTCTACCGGCACTGAGCACCCCTCCCCGGGCTGCGGGGCTCACCCCTCCGCCGACGTCCCCGCCGCCCCCGGCTTCCCCGTCACTCCCGGCTCGCCCGCCAGATCCAGCGCCGAGGCGATCCGCACCGCCACGTCCTCCGCGTACGTCGCGTCCGACCGCTCGAAACGACTGCGGCCACCCCCGCGCAGAAACGTCACCACGCCCAGCGTCCGGCCCCGGCTGCGCAGCACCGCGCACAGGGCGTGCACGCTGTCCGCCGGCCACTGCCGGGCCAGCGCCCACTCCCTCGCCCGCTCGGCCGGCACGTCACCGGCGTCCGCGCGCACCGCCCCGGCCCGCTCCACGCACTGCAGCGCCGGATGCCCCTGCTCGTAGCGCACGGGCAGCCCGGCGGCGCCCGTCAGCAGGCTGGGACCGGGCGCCCCGGAGGGTGTCGCGGCGATCCGCACCAGCCGCACCGGACCGGACGCCTCCCCCTCCGCCACGGGAGCGCCCGCGAGCCGGTCGATCAGGGCATGGTCGGCGAACCCGGCCAGCGCGAAGTCCAAGTGGACGGTGGCCGCCTCCGCCGGGTCCTCGCACTCGGCCGCCGCCCGCGCCGCCCGGTGCAGCTGGTTGGTGCGGAAGCGCAGCAGCGCGGCCTCCTGCTCCCCCTGCTTGGCCTCGGTCACGTCCTGGAACATCCAGCTCACCCCGAGCGGCACCGGCTCCTCCGCGAGCGGCGAGGCCAGCCGCAGGAACCAGCTCCGCCAGCACCGCCGCTTCTCACCCTCCGGCGTCCGCACGCTCACCCACATCTCCGCGGGCGCCGGCGGCGCACCCTCGGCCAGTACGTGCGTGAGCGCGCCCTCCAGCTCCTCCACGCCCTGCGCCAGCAGCTCGCCCAGCGGCCGTCCCAGCACGGACGTACGCCCGATGCCCAGTGCGCGCGCCGCGTGCGCGTTGACGACGGCCGGCCGCAGATCGGCGTCGACCAGCACCACACCCCACGAAGCGTCCTCGAACAGCGCCTCGCTCAGCGCGATGGACCGCTCCAGGTCCATCTGCGCGTGCACCTCGCTGAACGCGCAGTACAGGCCCGCGGGCTTGCCGTCCGGCCCGGGCACCGCGGCGGACTGGGTCCGTACGAGGACCCGCCCGCCGTCCTTGGTGACCAGTGCGAACTCGTGCACCTGCCGCCCGGGCGCGTGCATCGCGGACAGCAGCCGCCCCTCGACCTCCTCCGCGTCGGCGGTGCGCACCGCCCAGCCCGCGAACCCCTTGCGTCCCACGGCCTCCGCGGCCGTCCAGCCGAGGATCCGCTCCGCCTCACGGTTCCAGTGCGTGACGATTCCGTCCGCGTCGAAGGCGCACAGGGCCGCGTCCATCCCGTCGAGGAGGGCGGCCAGCAGATCGGCGCCGTCCCGCTCGGGCTCGTCGGGCCCCAGCTCATCGGTGGTCCCACTACGCCGGGAAGCACTCACCTGGACCCCCTGCAGGCTGCGTCCGCGGTTACGGCACGACGGTTCGCTCACTCACCTTCATTCAACTCGAACGTGACGCAGCGCACACTTGGTTCCCGCAAGATTGTGGGAATCGTTGTAGATCAACCGCTCACTTCAAGAGTGCCCAGCCTGAGGTCGATCCACTCGTCGCTCCCGCCGTCCAGCACATACCGATCGATCTCCGCGAAGCCGCACTTCCCGGCGAACCGCACCCCGTCCTCGTTCGCGGCCAGTACACACGTCTCGACGGCCTTCGCCCCGAGCACGCGCGCGTGGGCCAGACCGTCCTCGTACAAGGCCCTGCCGTACCCCCGCCGCCGGTGCTCGGGCAGCACCCGCGCGATCACCGTGGCCACCCCGTCCTCGTCCCTCGGCGGCCGCACGGTGGAATTCCCGACGAGCACGTCCCCCACATACGCGTTCACCAGCCGATTGCGCCCCAGCCGCCCCCGCGCGTCCTCCAGCGACATGGCCGCGGGCGGCACGATCACGTTGTGCACGTGCCGCCACTGCTCCAGCCCGAGCTCGCTGCCCACGGGCTCGATCCGCAGCCCCCGCCGCCGCGCGTACACCTCGATCTCGACCTTCATCCGCGGATCCGACAGCCCGCACACCATCATCGTCGCCGCCGGCCGCACCTCCCCGAACGCCCGCCGCAACACCGGCCAGCACGGCTCGAAGTCCTCCCGCTCGGGCAGCAGATACCGCACCCGCACGACATCGGCGAGCGTGGCCCCGGCCTCCGCCAGCGCCGCCCGGATGTTCCGCAGACACTGCTCGGCCTGCTCGGCCACGTCGTCCGGGATGGTCATGGTGGCGTAGTCGAACCCGGTCGTCCCCGACACGTGCACCCAGTCACCGTCGACCACGGCCCGGGCGTAACCGATCTGCTCCTCGAACACCGAACCGCTGCGTATCGCGCGTCGCTCTGTCATGCGGGGAACGCTAGGTGAGCAGCGCAAACGTGTTCAACGAAAAAAAGCGGTTGATCCGGGGCCGAGCGGTTCTTAGTGTGTGGAGCACACGAGAAGGGAGGTGGTTCGGCAGATGTATGACAACCGGACGCGTGAGGTGGCTGCGGGCTAGGGCCCGTCACCACATCCAGTGCGGTGCCGGACCCGCACGTGACAAGTCGCGTGCAGCCGGCCCAATCTCAAGCAGTCACCCGACCCGCGAGCTCGCCGGTACGTCCGGCCGGCTCCCCCGCCCTGAGGCGGGGGAACCTGAGCTCGCGGGTCGTCTGCGTTTCACAGGCCTCAGGGGCTGAGCCGCTCCACCCGCCAGCTCCCGTCCGCCTCCGCCACGTACCGCAAACGGTCGTGCAGACGGTTCGCGCGGCCCTGCCAGAACTCCACCGACCGCGGGGCGACGCGGAAGCCGCCCCAGTTCGGGGGGACGGGGACCTGTTCGCCCTCGGGGTAGCGCGCGCTCAGGTCGGCGTAGGAGGCGTCCAGGTCGGTGCGGGAGGCGATGACCGAGGACTGGGCGCTGGCCCAGGCGCCGAGCTGGGAGCCGTGCGGGCGGGTACGGAAGTAGGCGGCCGTCTCGTCGCGGCCGGTGCGGCGGGCGGTGCCGGTCACGATGACCTGGCGGGCGATGGGGTGCCAGGGGAAGAGCAGCGAGACGTGCGGGTTCTCCGCGAGGTCGCGGGCCTTGCGGGAGTCGTAGTTGGTGAAGAAGACGAAGCCCTGGTGGTCGTACTGCTTCATCAGGACCGTGCGTGAGCTGGGGCGGCCGGCGGCGTCGGCAGTGCAGACGATCATGGCGTTCGGCTCGTGGAGCGTGCCCTGGAGGGTGGCCTGCGCGGCGTCCTCGAACCAGTGGGTGAACTGGTCCATGGGGTGCGGGGCCAGCTCGTGCTCGTCCAGGCCCTCCGCCCGGTACTGCTTGCGCATGGCGGCGGGATCGCGGAAGGTGTCACGGTCGGTCACGTCACGGTCGGTCACGCGGTCATCTTGCCGTATCCACCTACGGTGTTGTGTGGCACTGAGTGCCGTACGGTCTCCCCAACGGTGGCACTCGCGGATATCGTGCGAGTGGGACCGTGGAACCGTGGCGGCTCATGCGCCGCACACCTCACTAGGAGCCGCCTGATGTCCGACTTCGTACCCGGGCTCGAAGGAGTCGTCGCGTTCGAGACGGAGATCGCCGAACCGGACAAGGAGGGCGGCGCCCTGCGGTACCGGGGCGTCGACATCGAGGATCTGGTCGGCCACGTCTCGTTCGGGAACGTGTGGGGGCTGCTCGTCGACGGCGCCTTCAACCCCGGCCTGCCGCCCGCCGAGCCGTTCCCGATCCCCGTGCACTCCGGGGACATCCGCGTGGACGTGCAGTCGGCGCTCGCCATGCTCGCCCCCGTCTGGGGCCTGAAGCCGCTCCTGGACATCGACGCCGAGCAGGCCCGCGACGACCTCGCCCGCGCCGCCGTGATGGCCCTGTCGTACGTCGCCCAGTCGGCGCGCGGCCAGGGGCTGCCGATGGTGCCGCAGCGGGAGATCGACAAGGCGCACTCCGTCGTCGAGCGGTTCATGATCCGCTGGCGCGGGGAGCCGGACCCCAAGCACGTCGCCGCCGTCGACGCCTACTGGACCTCCGCCGCCGAGCACGGCATGAACGCCTCCACCTTCACCGCCCGCGTCATCGCCTCCACCGGCGCCGACGTGGCCGCCGCGCTCTCCGGCGCGGTGGGCGCCATGTCCGGGCCGCTGCACGGCGGTGCCCCCTCCCGGGTGCTGCACATGATCGAGGAGATCGAGCGGACCGGGGACGCGGAGGCGTACGTACGGCACGCCCTGGACCGGGGTGAGCGGCTGATGGGCTTCGGGCACCGGGTGTACCGGGCCGAGGACCCACGCGCGCGCGTGCTGCGCCGTACCGCCCGCGAGCTGGGCGCGCCGCGCTTCGAGATCGCGGAGGCGCTGGAGAAGGCGGCCCTGGAGGAGCTGCACAACCGGCGCCCGGACCGCGTGCTGGCCACGAACGTGGAGTTCTGGGCGGCGATCATCCTGGACTTCGCCGAGGTCCCGGCGCACATGTTCACGTCGATGTTCACCTGCGCCCGTACGGCGGGCTGGTCGGCGCACATCCTGGAGCAGAAGCGCACGGGACGGCTGGTGCGGCCGTCCGCGCGGTACATCGGCCCGGGTCCGCGCGGCCCCCAGCAGATCGAGGGCTACGCGGACATCGCGCGCTGAGGCCGGCCTTTTGGCGGGGTCACGCGGGGCTGAGCAGCTCCGCGTGGTGCCGCTCGGCGACCAGGGGGTGGGCCCGCAGTTTGCCCTTCAGCTCGTTGTAGCCGTATTCGGCGAACAGCGGGTTGGCCGGGTCGTCGGTGATGCCGGGCGCGGTGGAGGCGTGCGGGAAGGGCAGCGGCTCCACGCGCGCGTCCAGGCGCGGGTTGTAGAAGAACGGCACGGAGAAGCGTTCGGTGGCGCCGGGCGGGCTGACGACGCGGTGGTTGGTGGCGATCAGGTAGCCGTCGGTGGCGACCTCCAGCAGCTCGCCCAGGTTGACTACGAAGGCGCCCTCCAGCGGCGGCACGTCGTGGAACAGTCCGTCCTCGCGCTGCACCTGGAGTCCGCCGACGGTGTCCTGGAGCAGCAGGGTCAGGAAGCCGTAGTCCTTGTGCGCCCCGACGCCCTGGTCGGTGCCGTCGCCCGCGCTGCCCGGGTAGCGCACGAGCTTCAGGTGCGGGTGGGCGTGGTCGCCGAAGACCGGGTCGTAGAAGCCGGCGGGCGCGCCGATGGCGGTGAGCAGCTCGTGCAGCAGGCGCCGGGCGACACCGCTGAGCCGGTCGATCCAGGCGAGCGCGGCGCTGCGCAGTTCGGGCAGGGCGGCGGGCCACTGGTTGGGGCCCTGCAGCCACCAGTACGCGGGTTCGCCGGGCCCGGGGATCCGGGCTGGTCTCTCCGCCCCTATGTCGAGCTGGTCGCGCCAGTCGCGGGCGCCGGCGGTGCGCTCGTCGCCGGTGCGGGTGTAGCCCCGGAAGTGCGGTGAGCGGACGTTGTCGAGGGCGAGCCGCTCGGCCTCGGGCAGCGCGAAGAAGGCCCGCATGGCGCTGGTCAGCGCGTCGGTCTCGGCGCGGGTCACGCCGTGTCCGATGAGCTGGAAGAAGCCCACGTCGTGCGCGGCGCTGTGCAGCTGCGCGTGGAGCAGCGCACGGGCCTGGGGGCCGCGGTCGGCGGCGGAGAGGTCGATGATCGGCAGCTGGGCGTACGACGGGTTCGCCGTGGGGTGGGTCATGAGTGCGTCCGCAGGGTGTACGGGGGCACGGGCGGCCGCCGGGGTAGGGCGGAACCCCGGTGCCACGGAAGGATGGAGAAGGCAGGAAGGGGGCTGGATCGGGGTTCAGAGGGAACGCCGACAGCCCATGCTCGTGACGCGCACGTAGTCCACGTGCCGGCGTCGGACGAGCATCGGAAGCATGCGGACAGGGTACTGCTGTCAGCGCCCGGAACCAGTCCCCGCGTCCCCCCGGATCAGCCCAGCACCCCGTCCAGGATCTGCGCCCACTGCGCCACCACCCGTTCCCGCCGCGCCCGGTCGTCGGTGAGGAGGTTGGCGAGGCCCAGTCCGCGGGCCATGTCCAGGAGGCCCTGGACCGTTTCCCGTACGCCGGGGCGGGACTCGTCGGCGTCCAGGAGGTCGACCGCTATGCGGTGGGTCTCGCGGCCGACGTGGGCTTCGAGTTCGGTGACGCGGGGGCGGAGCTGGTCCTCGTCGGAGGCGGCGACCCAGAGGTGGAGGGCGGCGCGGAAGAGGGGGCCGGTGTAGAGGTCGACCAGGGCGGAGACGACGGCGCGGCGGTCGGTGGCGCCTTCGGGGAAGAGGGCGCGCAGGGCGGTGGAGCGTTCTTCGGCGACGTACTCGACGGCCGCGGTGAAGAGGTCCTCGCGGGTGCGGAAGTGGTGCTGGGCGGCGCCCCGGGAGACGCCGGCGCGTTCGGCGACGACGGCGACCGTGGAGCCGACCCAGCCGTATTCGGCGAGGCAGGCCACGGCGGCCTGGAGGAGCCGCTGCCGGGTGGCCCGGCTGCGGTCCTGTTTGGGGACGCGTTCGGCGCGCTCGACCTGCTCGTCCGTGCTCACAGCACCCATGAGGGATCCCGTCGTTCCAGGAAGGCCGTCATCCCCTCGCGGGCCTGTGCGGAGGAGAACAGCCGGGCCGAGAGCGCGGTCAGGTCGGCCGCGTCCCGGTCGAAGGTTTCCAGCACCCTAGCCGTGAGCAGTTGCTTCGTCTCCGCCAGGGCCTGGGGGTCGGCCCGGCGCAGTCCGTCCAGGATGGGGGCGAGTACGGCCTCCACGTCGTCGCCGGTGGCGGTGAGCAGGCCGATGCGGGCGGCCTCGGCCGCGTCGAGGCGTTCGCCGGTGAGGTAGTAGCGGGCGAGGGCGCGCGGGTCGGTGCGGGGCAGCAGGGGCAGGGAGATGACCGCGGGGGCGACGCCGATGCGCACTTCGGTGAACGCGAACGTGGCCTCGTGGGCGGCGGTCGCGATGTCGCAGGCGGCCAGCAGGCCGAGGCCGCCCGCGCGTACGTGCCCGGTGACCCGGGCCACGACCGGTTTGCGCAGTTCGACGATCTGTCGCAGCAGCCGGACCAGCGCGTCGGGGTGCGGGGGGTCGCGCAGGTCGGCGCCGGCGCAGAAGGTGTTGCCGGTGTGGGTGAGGACGGCCGCGCGGACGTCGTCGTCCTTCGCGCAGTCGGTCAGCGCGTTCGCCAGTTCGCCGACGAGCGCGGCGGACAGGGCGTTGCGGGTGCCGGTGGAGTCCAGGCTGAGTGTCTCGATGCCTCGCGCGCGGGTGCGGCCTATCAGTGTCATGGCCGCTCCCTCAGTTCCCGGCGCAGGATCTTGCCCGAGGCGGCCCGGGGCACCCCGTCGATGAAGGTGACCCGGCGGACCCGTTTGTAGGGGGCGACGCGTTCGGCGACGTACATCATGACCTCCCCTTCGGTGAGGCCGGGCGCGGTCGGCCGGCGGACCACGTAGGCGTGCGGGATCTCGTTGCCGTCGTCATCGGGGGCGCCGACGACGGCCGCGTCCGTGATGTCCGGGTGGGTCAGGAGCAGGGCTTCCAGTTCGGCCGGGGCGACCTGGAAGCCCTTGTACTTGATGAGTTCCTTGACGCGGTCGACGACGAACAGCCAGCCGCCCGCGTCGACGTGGCCGACGTCTCCGGTGTGCAGCCAGCCGTCGCGGTCGATCATGGCGGCGGTGGCGTCGGGCCGGCCCAGGTAGCCCTTCATCACCTGGGGTCCCCGGATGAGGATCTCACCGGGCTCGCCGATGCCGAGGTCCTTGTCGGGGTCGTCGAGGGAGACGATCCGCATCTCGGTGCCGGCGATGAGCCTGCCGACGGTGCCGGGGGGCGCGTCCCGCATGGCGTCCAGGGGGACGATGTGTGTGCCGGGGGACAGTTCGGTCATGCCGTAGGCCTGGCCGACCGGTGGCAGGCCGAGGCGCTGTGAGCAGGCGGCGGCGAGGGCCGCGTCCAGGGGTGCGGCGGCGCTGATGATGTATTTCAGCGAGGACAGGTCGTACCGGGCGACGGCGGGGTGCTTGGCGAGGGCGAGCACGATCGGCGGGGCCACGTAGAGGCCGGTGATGCGGTGGTCCTGGATGGCCGCGAGGAAGGACTCCAGTTCGAAGCGGGGCAGGACGACGACGGTGGCGCCCTTGCGCAGGGGCGCGTTCATCAGGGCGGTCAGCCCGTAGATGTGGAAGAAGGGCAGTACGGCGAGGATGCGGTCGCCTGGTCCGGCGGGGAGGGCGGGTTCGAGCTGGGCGAGGTTGGTGGCGATCTGGCGGTGGGTGAGCATCACGCCCTTGGGGATGCCGGTGGTGCCGGAGGAGTACGGCAAGGCCGCCACGTCCTGTGCCGGGTCGATGGCGATCACCGGCTCGGGCGCGCTGGTGGCGAGCATGTCGATGAGCGAGCGGTGTCCGGTCGCGCTGTCGCAGACGAATATCTCCTTCACGCCGCCCGCGAGTTCGGCGGCCCGGCGGGCGGTCTCCAGCAGCGGTGAGACGGTGACGATCCAGTCGGTGCCGGAGTCCCGCAGCTGTTTGGCGAACTCCTCGGCCGTGACGAGCGGGTGCACGGTGGTGACGACGGCACCCGCGCGCGTGGCGGCGTAGAAGGCGGTCGGGAAGGCGATGGTGTTCGGGCTGTGCAGGGCGAGTACGTCGCCCTTGCGCACGCCCGCGTCGGCGAACGCGGCGGCCAGGCGCCGGTGGAAGCGGTCCACTTGTTCGTACGTGAGGGTGGTGCCGTCGGTCCCGTCGACGAGGGCGGGCAGGTCGCCGAAGCCGGCGGCATGGCCCAGGACGGCCTCGTGGATGGGGAGTTCGACGGCCGGGACGTCTGCGTACTCGCTGCGGAACACGGTTCCTCCTCGCACGGCGGCGGGTGGTCAGTACGACTTGGGCAGGCCCAGGGTCTGGTGGGAGACGTAGTTCAGAATCATCTCCCGGCTCACCGGAGCAATACGAGCCACGCGTGCCGCGGTTATCAACGAGGCGAGCCCGAATTCCCGGGTGAGGCCGTTCCCGCCGAGGGTGTGCACGGCCTGGTCGACCGCCTTCACGCAGGCCTCCCCGGCCGCGTACTTGGCCATGTTGGCGGCCTCGCCCGCGCCGGCGTCGTCCCCGGTGTCGTAGAGGTGGGCGGCTTTCTGCGTCATCAGGCGAGCCAGTTCCAGGTCGATGTGCGCCTGTGCGAGGGGGTGGGCGATGGCCTGGTGGGCGCCGATGGGGGTCTTCCAGACGGTGCGGTCACGGGCGTACTCGACGGCGCGGGCGAGCGCGTACCGCCCCATGCCGATCGCGAAGGCGGCCGTCATGATCCGCTCCGGGTTGAGCCCGGCGAACAGCTGCAGCAGCCCCGCGTCCTCGTCGCCGACCAGTGCCTCGGCGGGCAGCCGTACGTCGTCCAGGACCAGCTCGAACTGCTTCTCTGCGGCCTGCAGCTCCATGTCGATGGGGCGGCGCGTGAAGCCCTCGGCGTCGCGGGGGACGATGAACAGACAGGGTTTGAGGGTGCCGGTACGAGCGTCCTCGGTGCGGCCGACGATCAAGACCGCGTCCGCCTTGTCGACGCCGGAGATGAACACCTTGCGGCCGGTGAGCAGCCAGTCGGCGCCGTCGCGGCGGGCGGTGGTGGTGATGCGGTGGGAGTTGGATCCGGCGT
Organism: Streptomyces sp. NPDC039424; assembly: GCF_055639495.1. Lineage (NCBI taxonomy): Bacteria > Bacillati > Actinomycetota > Actinomycetes > Kitasatosporales > Streptomycetaceae > Streptomyces > Streptomyces sp. NPDC039424. Next base: position 114,916 of record NZ_JBVKAI010000018.1, on the reverse strand, counting down.
CGGGTTCGGTGATGCCGAAGGCCATCGTGCGGGTGCCGTCCGCGATGCCGGGGAGCCAGGTCTGCTTCTGCCGCTCGGTGCCGAAGCGGGCGATGACGTTTCCGCAGATGGCCGGTGAGACGACGAGCATGAGGAGCGGGCAGCCGGCGGCGCCGAGCTCTTCGAGGACGATGGAGAGTTCGGTGATGCCGCCGCCTCCGCCTCCGTGCTCCTCGGGGAGGTTCACGCCGAGGTAGCCGAGCTTTCCGGCTTCGGACCAGAGTGCGTCGGGGTGGCCGCCTTCGGCGACGACCCGGGTGATGTAGTCACGGCCGTAGCGCCCCCCGAGGGCGGCGACGGCGGCTCGCAGGGCCTTGTGCTCTTCGGTTTCCAGGGTGGTGCTCACTGATTCCGAACCTCCTCCGGTGCGGCCTGTACGACGGCGAGCAGCGCGCCGACCTCGACCTGCCGGCCGGGCGTGGCGTGCAGGGCCGTGAGCGTCCCGGTGGCCGGTGCGGTGATGTGGTGCTGCATCTTCATCGCCTCCAGCCAGATCAGGGGCTCTCCGGCCCGTACGGCAACTCCCTCGGCCAGTCCTTCGGCGACGCGGACGACCGTGCCGGGCATGGGGGCGAGGAGGGAGCCGGGGGCGTGGTGGGTGGTGGGGTCGGGGAAACGGGGGAGGGCGGTGAGGGCGCCGGCGTTGACGTACACCTGGTCGTCGCCGTACCGGGCCACCTCGAACTTCCGCCGTACTCCGTCGACTTCGAGTACGACCAGACCGGCGTCCGCGTGCAGGACCCGCACCCCGTCCGCCGTCAGGCCCTCCCGTGTGTGCCGGTAGTGGACCTCGTGCTCCTCGCCCGCCGTGAGATAGCGCTTGGTCTGCGGCTGTGAGGGCAGGTTGCGCCAGCCGCCGAAGCGGGAGCGGCCGTGGGCGTCGGCGAGGGCGGCGGCCAGGGGCGCGTACGGGTCGGGGGCCGGGCGGGTGAGGTCGGTGAGGTGGCGGTCGTAGAAGCCGGTGTCCATGCGGGCCGACGTGAACTCCGGGTGCCGCAGGGAGCGGACGAGGAGGTCGCGGTTGGTGACCGGGCCGTGGACGGCCGCCCGGTCGAGGGCGCCGGCGAGGGTGCGGACCGCCTCCGCGCGGGTGGGGGCGTGGGCGACGGCCTTGGCGAGCATCGGGTCGTAGTGGACGCCGATCGTGTCGCCGTCGGTGTAGCCGGTGTCGAGGCGGACGCCGTCGGGTACGGCGAGGCGGTGCAGGGTGCCGGTCTGCGGGGCCCAGTCGCGGGCGGGGTCCTCGGCGTAGAGGCGGGCCTCGATCGCGTGGCCGTGCGCGCGTGGGGGCTCGGTGGCGAGGGCGTGGCCCTCGGCGACACGGATCTGCAGGGCGACCAGGTCGATGCCGAAGACGGCCTCGGTGACGGGGTGTTCGACCTGGAGGCGGGTGTTCATCTCCAGGAAGTGCGCCTTGCCGTCGGCGACCAGGAACTCGACGGTTCCGGCGCCGGTGTAGGAGACGGATCGGGCGGCGCGCTCGGCCATCCTGTACAGCTCGCGGGTGAGCCGGGAATCCAGGCCCGGTGCGGGGGCCTCCTCGATCACCTTCTGGTGGCGGCGCTGGAGGGAGCAGTCGCGGGTGCCGAGCGTCCACACCGTGCCGTGCGTGTCGGCGAGGACCTGCACCTCCACATGGCGGCCGTTGTCCACATAGGGCTCGACGAAGACCTCACCGTCGCCGAAGGCGCTCGCCGCCTCCGCGCGCGCGGCGGCCAGTTCCGCGTCCAGGTCCGCGAGCCGCCGTACGACCCGCATCCCGCGCCCGCCGCCACCCGCCGCCGCCTTGACCAGCACCGGCAGGTCGGCGTCGGTGACCTCCCCCAGGGGCGCGAGGCCCATCAGTTCCTTGGCGCGGGTCTTGGACGCCATGGCCTCGATGGCCTCCGGCGGCGGGCCGATCCAGACCAGGCCCGCGTCCAGGACGGCGCGCGCGAAGTCGGCGTTCTCGGAGAGGAACCCGTACCCCGGGTGCACGGCGTCGGCGCCGGCCGCCACGGCGGCCTTCACGATCAGGTCGCCGCGCAGATACGTCTCGGCGGGCGCCGCTCCCGGCAGCCGTACGGCCGTGTCGGCCACGCGCGCGTGCAGGGCGTTCTCGTCGGCGTCCGAGTACACGGCGACCGTTCGGATGCCCAACTCCCGGCAGGTGCGGAAGACACGGCAGGCGATCTCGCCCCGGTTGGCGACGAGGAGCGTCGAAATCACCGGGTCGGTCGCTGGGGCGGTCACTGAGTCGATCACTGGGTTCCTCACATCCGGAAGACGCCGAACCCACCCCGCGCGCCCTCGTAGGGCGCCGTGTGGATCGCGGACAGGCAGAGGCCGAGGACGGTGCGGGTGTCGCGCGGGTCGATGACGCCGTCGTCGTACAGCCGCCCGGACAGGAACATCGGCAGCGACTCGGACTCGATCTGCTGCTCCACCATGGCGCGCAGGGCCGCGTCGGCGTCCTCGTCGTACGGCTGCCCCTTCGCGGCGGCCGACTGGCGGGCGACGATGGACAGCACGCCCGCGAGCTGCTGCGGGCCCATGACGGCCGACTTGGCGCTGGGCCAGGCGAAGAGGAAGCGCGGGTCGTAGGCGCGCCCGCACATGCCGTAGTGCCCGGCGCCGTACGAGGCCCCCATCAGCACGGAGAGATGGGGGACGCGGGAGTTGGAGACCGCGTTGATCATCATCGCGCCGTGCTTGATGATCCCGCCCTGCTCGTACTCCCGGCCGACCATGTAGCCGGTGGTGTTGTGCAGGAACAGCAGCGGGATGTCCCGCTGGTTGGCCAGCTGGATGAACTGGGCGGCCTTCTGCGACTCCTCGCTGAACAGCACGCCGCGCGCGTTGGCCAGGATGCCGACGGGGTAGCCGTGCAGCGCCGCCCAGCCGGTCGTCAGGCTCGTCCCGTACAGCGGCTTGAACTCGTCGAAGTCGGAGCCGTCGACGAGCCGGGCGACGACCTCGCGCGGATCGAAGGGGGTCTTGAGGTCGCCCGGGACGATGCCCAGCAGCTCCTCGGGGTCGTACTCGGGCGGCTCGGCGGGCCCGGGATCGGGCTGTGCCTTGCGGTGGTTGAGCCGGGCGACGACACGCCGGGCCTGGCGGAGCGCGTCGGGTTCGTCCACGGCGAGGTGGTCGGCCAGTCCCGACACGCGCGCGTGCATCTCCGCGCCGCCCAGGGACTCGTCGTCGCTCTCCTCCCCGGTCGCCATCTTCACCAGCGGCGGGCCGCCGAGGAACACCTTCGCCCGCTCCTTGACCATGATCACGTGGTCGGACATGCCGGGGATGTAGGCACCACCGGCGGTGGAATTGCCGAAGACGACGGCGACGGTGGGGATCCCGGCGGCGGAGAGGCGCGTGAGGTCGCGGAAGATCGCGCCGCCGGGGATGAAGATCTCCTTCTGGGAGGGCAGATCGGCGCCCCCGGACTCGACCAGGCTGATGCAGGGGAGCCGGTTGGCGAGCGCGATGTCGTTGGCGCGCAGGGCCTTCTTCAGGCTCCAGGGGTTGCTGGCGCCGCCGCGCACGGTCGGATCGTTGGCGGTGATCAGGCATTCCACCCCCTCGACGATCCCGATGCCGGTGACGAGGGAGGCGCCGACGGCGTAGTCGCTCCCCCACGCGGCCAGCGGCGACAGCTCCAGGAACGGCGTGTCCGGGTCCAGGAGCAGCTCGATCCGCTCCCGGGCGAGCAGCTTGCCGCGCCCCCGGTGCCGCTGCACGTACTTCTCGCCGCCGCCCGCGAGGGCCTTGGCGTGCTCTGCGTCCAGATCGGCGAGCTTGGCGAGCATGGCCTCGCGGTTCGCCGTGTAGTCGGGGTTGTCGGTGTCCAGGGCGGACGGGATGACCGTCACAGCAAGCCCTCCGGGATGTCCAGGTGCCGGGAGCGCAGCCACTCGCCGAGCGCCTTGGCCTGCGGATCGAAACGGTGCTGGGCGGCGACGCCCTCGCCGAGGAGTCCCTCGACGACGAAGTTCAGCGCGCGCAGACGGGGGAGCACGTGCCGGGTGACGGGCAGATCGCGGCTCTCGGGGATCAGCTCCCGGAACCGGTCGACCGTGAGCGTGTGCGCCAGCCAGCGCCAGGCGTCGTCCGTGCGCACCCACAGGCCGACGTTGGCGTTGCCGCCCTTGTCTCCGCTGCGGGCGCCGGCGACCTGCCCGAGGGGGGCGCGTCGGGTGGGGCTCGGTGGGAGGGGGGCAGGTGGGGGCGGGTGCGGTACGTCTTCGAGTACGAGGGTGTCGTGGGGCGGGGGCACAGGGACCCGGCGGCCGTCGTGGAGGACGGCCACATGGTCGACGGCGCCATGGGGGACGTACACATCCTCGAAGACCCCATACGGGGCGCCCTTTCCGGGTGGCGCGAGCACATGGAAGCCGGGGTAGCTGGCGAGGGCGAGCTCGATGGCGGCTCCGCTGAATGTCCGCCCGACGACCGCCTGGTCCGGGTCCCGTACGACGAGGCGGAGCAGCGCGCTGGCCGTCTCCTCGGTGTCGGCGTCAGGCCGGTCGGTGCGGACGAGATCCCACCGCACCTCGCCGGGCGGCGACTTGGCGAGCGCGTCGGTCATCTGCGCCCGCACGAGCTCGGCCTTGGCCTCGACATCGAGTCCCGTGAGCACGAAGACGACCTCGTTGCGGAAGCCGCCGAGCCGGTTGCGGCCGACCTTGAGGGCCGGGGGCGGGGCCTCCCCGCGCACGCCCTCGACACGGACGCGGTCGGGGCCGTCCTGGGTGAGCCGTACGGTGTCCAGCCGGGCGGTGACGTCGGGTCCCGCGTACCGGGCGCCGCCCGTCTCGTACAACAGCTGGGCGGTGACCGTGCCGACGTCGACGAAGCCGCCCGTGCCCGGGTGCTTGGTGATGACGCTGGTGCCGTCCGCGTGGATCTCGGCGAGCGGGAAACCGGGGCGGCGGACGTCCTTCCGGCCGTCCTGGAAGAAGGCGTAGTTCCCGCCGGTTGCCTGCGCCCCGCACTCCAGCACGTGTCCGGCGACCACGGCGCCCGCGAGACGGTCGTACTCCCCTGGCCCCCAGCCGAAGTGGGCGGCGGCGGGCCCGGTGACCAGCGCCGCGTCCGTCACCCGCCCGGTCACCACGATGTCCGCGCCCTCGCGCAGACAGGCGGCGATACCGAACCCGCCGAGGTAGGCGTGGGCGGCGAGGCTGCCCGGGTGGGCGGCGGTGAGGTCGTCGCCCTCGACGTGCGCGACACGGGCCGGGATGCCGAGCCGGTCGGCCAACGTCCGTATCACGTCCGCGAGTCCGGCCGGGTTGAGGCCGCCCGCGTTGGTGACGATCCGCACCCCACGCTCGTGGGCCAGGCCGAGGCAGTCCTCGAGCTGGCGGAGGAAGGTGCGGGCGTATCCGGCGGCGGGGTCCTTCAGGCGGTCCCGGCCGAGGATGAGCATGGTCAGCTCGGCGAGGTAGTCGCCGGTCAGGACGTCCACCTCACCGCCGGTGAGCATCTCGCGCAGGCCGTCGAAGCGGTCGCCGTAGAACCCGGAGAAGTTGCCGACACGCAGGGTCACTCCGCTGTTCCCTTCGGCGCGCGGCCCGTTCCGGGCGGGCCCGCGAAGGCCTGGGCGATGTCCAGCCAGCGGTCGGCCTCCGGCCCTTCGGCGTGCAGGGTGAGGTCGGCCCGGTGGGCGCGCTGGGTGACCAGGAGGCAGAAGTCGAGGGCCGGGCCGGTGACGCGTTGCGGGGCGTCTTCGGGGCCGTACGTCCAGGAGTCGCCCTCGCCTGAGGGCGGGGTCAGATCCACGCGGATGGCGTCCGCGGGAGGTGCGGGCAGCCCATGGATTCCGAACGCGAAGTCCCGTGCGCGCACACCGATGCGGACCACATGCTTCAGACGGTCGGTGGGGGTGCGGGCCACACCCAGGGTGTCGGCCACGTCCTGGCCGTGGGCCCAGGTCTCCATGAGCCTGCCGGTCGCCATGGAGGCGGCGGACATGGGCGGGCCGTACCAGGGGAAGCGGGCCCCGGGTCGCGCTTGGCGGAGGGTCCGGTCAAGGACGGTACGGCCCTCCCGCCACCGCTTCAGCAGCTCGGCGGGCGGGAGCCGCACCCACCCCTCCGCCGCCTCGTCCACGAACGACTCCGGTGCGGTGAGGGCCTTCTCCACCAGCACCCGGAAGGCATCCTCGTCCGTGGCCGCGAGCAGGGCGGAGTGATCCGTCCAGCTCAGATGGGCGATCTGGTGAGCGATGGTCCAGCGCGGTGCGGGGGTCGCGAGCGCCCACTGCTCTGGGCTCAACCCGGCCACCAGCCGGTCGAGTTCCTCGCTCTCCTCACGCAGGTCGTCGAACACGCGTGTCGGATCGGACATGGGGGGAGCATGGCAGCGGTGCCAGAAACAATCAAGCGTGCTTGCATTAATTAGTTTTCCACAACCTCAACACGCATGGCGCCCGCTTGGCTACTCTCGGTGATTGGAGGTGGTTGGTATGCGAAGCCGTGAACTGGACCCCAGCGCATCGCCCTTGGACTACTACGGCTACGAGCTGCGCCGCGCCCGGGAGGCGGCGGGACTCACCCTGGCGCAGCTCGGCTCGGTCCTCTTCTGTACCGGGTCACTGATCGGCCAGATCGAGACAGCCAGCAGAGTGCCGCAGAGAGACTTCTCCGAGCGGCTGGACGCGGCACTCAACACCGGCGGCGCATTTACACGGCTGGTCGGCTTGGTGTTGCGGAGCCAGTTGCCGAGTTGGTTCCAGCCGTTCGCCGAACTGGAGGCGCGGGCGACCGACATCGCCACCTACCAGACGCAGGTGATCTACGGCCTCCTCCAGACGCCCGAGTACGCACGCGCGGTGTTGACAGCAGGGTGGGCGGACAATCTTGAGGACCAGGTGCTGGCTCGGATGGATCGTCAGCGGATCTTCGCTCGGGACAAGCCGCCGCTGGCATGGGTGGTACTCGACGAGGCCGTACTGCACAGGCCGTTCGGAGGCCGTGAGGTCATGCACGCGCAACTCGGACACCTGTTGAGCCTCCAGGACCGGCGGGAGCTGCGTGTGCAGGTACTGCCGTTCGGGGTCGGCCAACACCCGGCGACGGTGGGGTCGTTCACCGTCTTGCGCTTCGACGATCATCCTTCGGTCACATACTCCGAGAACTACGCCTCGGGGTATATGACCGCAGATCCAGACATCGTCAGGGACTGTTCGCATCGTTACGATCATCTTCAGGCCGCAGCCCTCTCCGTGGAGGACTCGGCCGCGCTGATCGCCCGTCTACGGGAGGAACGCTATGCAGAACCAGACCCCGCCCGAAGTCCCGTGGCGTAAGTCGTCGTACAGCGGGGGCACCGGAGGAGAATGTGTCGAGGTCGCCGACCTCGCCCCCCACATAGCCATCCGCGACTCCAAGGCCCCCGGCGCCGGGATCCTCACCGTCACTGCAGGCGCGTTCGCCGTCTTCGTGCGTCACACCGCCTCGACCGGCGGATAGACCGGCGCCCACATCACCGCCCGTACCGCCGCGTGGACGTCCTCAAGGCGGGCCCGTGCGACGTCGTCCTCCGCCGCGGCCGTGGCCACCGCCGCGGCGACGGCGGCGGAGGTGGCGCGCAGGTCGTGGACGGGGGGCAGTACGGGCGCGCCCGGGTCGGTCACATCGGTCCGTCGGGCGACCGCGTCGGCCGCGGCCCGCAGCATGCGGTCGGTGACGTGGGAGGCCTGGGCGACGATGGCGCCAAGGCCGAGGCCGGGGAAGATCAGGGCGTTGTTGGCCTGGCCGATCTGGTACGTGGTGCCGTTGTGCTCCACCGGGTCGAAGGGGCTGCCGGTCGCGACCAGGGCCTTGCCGTCGGTCCAGGCGATCAGGTCGGCGGGCTTGGCCTCGGAGAGGTCGGTCGGGTTGGAGAGGGGGAGGATGATCGGGCGCGGGGTGTGCTGGGCCATGTCGCGGACGATCGACTCGGTGAAGGCGCCGCCCTGGCCGGAGGTGCCGATGAGGATGGTCGGGTGGGTCCGGCGGACGACCTCGTCGAGCGGGATGCCGGGCAGGTCGTCGTCGCGCCGCCAGTCGGAGACCTCGTCGGCGGGGCGGGCGTAGGGCACCTGGAAGTCGCGGAGCTTGTCGCCCTGGTCGTCGGTGAGGAGGCCGTAGCGGTCGACGCACCAGAAGCGGGCGGTGGCCTCGTCGGCGGAGAGGCCTTCGGCGACGAGGGCGTCATGGAGCTGGTCGGCGATACCGATGCCGGCGCTGCCCGCGCCGAGGACGACGATGCGGTGCTCGCGCAGGGGCAGGCCGCTGGCGTTGGCGCCGGAGAGGACGGCGGCGAGGTTGACGGCGCCGGTGCCCTGGATGTCGTCGTTGAAGGTGAAGACGTGGTCGCGGTAGTGGTTGAGGATGCGACGGGCGTTGGCGGGGCCGAAGTCCTCCCAGTGCAGCAGGGCGCGGGGGAAGAGCTTGCTCGCGGTGGTGACGTAGGCGTCGATGAAGGCGTCGTAGGTGTCGCGGTCGACGCGGGGGTGGCGGTTGCCGAGGTAGAGGGGGTTGTCGAGGAGTTCCTGGCGGTTGGTGCCGACGTCGAGCATGACGGGGAGGGTGCGGCGCGGGTCGACGCCGGCGGCGGCCGTGTAGACGGCGAGCTTGCCGACGGCGATGTCGATGCCGCCGACACCCCAGTCGCCGATGCCGAGGATGCCCTCGCCGTCGGTGGCGACGATCAGGTCGACGTCGTCGGCGCCGAGGCCCGCCGCGCGCAGGGAGCGTTCGATGTCGTCGGGGGCGTCGACGGAGAGGTACACCCCGCGGGGGCGCCGGTACTCGTAGCTGTAGCGCTTGATGGCGGTGCCCACGGTGGGGGTGTAGACGATCGGGAGCATCTCCTTGAGATGGTCGCCGACGAGCCGGTAGAACAGCACCTCGTTCCGGTCGTGCAGGGCGGTCAGGTAGACGCTCTTGGCCAGGTCGTTGGGCTGCTCGCGGAACTGGGCGTAGGCGCGGTCGGCCTGTTCGTCCTGGGTGAGGACGCGGGGCGGTATCAGGCCCACGAGGTCAAGGTCCCGGCGCTCCTCCTCGGTGAACGCGGTGCCCCGGTTGAGCCGGGGGTCGGCCAGGACGGTCCGGCCACGGGTCGTGATCTTCAGGGGTTTGTGCGTGGTGTCCCGCTCGGTCGTCATGGGGCCTCCTGACGGAAGGTGTGCGCCGATACCTGCACGTATCGACTTTCCGTCCCTCTGTGTCCCAATCCGAAGAGTGGCGGAAAAGCGCTCAGGCGCCCGACGCGCCCGTCTCGGCCCGCCTCCGCCCCACCTGCGTCCGCACCGCTCCCATGCTCGCCGCGATGACCAGGGCGATGGCGACCGCCTGGGAGGGCGCCAGGGTCTGGTCCAGGATCAGGAAACCCGCCGTGGCGGCGATCGCCGGTTCGAGGCTCATGAGGATGGCGAAGGTGGAGGCGGGGAGGCGGCGCAGGGCGAGGAGTTCGAGGGTGTAGGGGAGGACGGAGGAGAGGATCGCGACCGCCGAGCCCAGTGCGATGGTCACCGGGTCGAGGAGCTTGCCGCCCGACTCCGCGAGGCCCAGCGGCAGGAACAGCAGGGCCGCCACCGCCATGGCCAGCGCCAGCCCGTCCGCCTGCGGGAAGCGGCGGCCCGTACGGGCGCTGAAGACGATGTAGGCGGCCCACATGGCGCCCGCCCCCAGTGCGAAGGCGACGCCGGCCACGTCGAGGTCGCCGAAGCCTCCGCCGCCCAGCAGGAAGACCCCGAGGAGGGCCAGGCCCGCCCAGACCGCGTTGATCGCGCGGCGGGACGCCAGGACGGAGAGGGTGAGGGGGCCCAGGACCTCCAGGGTGACCGCGGCTCCCAGGGGGATGCGGGCCACCGCCTCGTAGAAGAGGCCGTTCATGGCGCCCATCGTGATGCCGAAGACGATCACCGTGCCCCAGTCGGTGCGCGAGTGGCCGCGCAGCCGGGGACGGCAGACCAGCAGCAGGACCAGTGCCGCCGCCAGCAACCGCAACGTCACCACACCGAGCGCCCCGGCCCGGGGCATCAGGGTCACCGCGAGGGCGCCGCCGAACTGCACCGAGATGCCGCCGGCCAGCACCAGCCCGACCGGCCCGAGAGAGCCGAACCCGCCGGACCCGCCGCCCGGAGCGGAACGGAGGCCTCCGGTGGGGGCGGCAGACGGGGAGGAGGTGGTGGTGGCGCGGGAGGTGCTCACGGGGCGGTCCTGGGGTGGCTCGGATCAGAGATCGCGATCGTCCATCACGATGTACTTCCGAGTCCAGGGTAATGGACTGCCTCGTCGCGGAACAGGGGGCGGCCGTCGGGAAGGGCGGTGGGCATCGCGGGCCCCGGCGCATACGGATCCCAGGTGCCGTGAGCGTCGTAGGCTCCGTACGCGGGCTGGGCCCAGACCCCGGCGGCGGCGTACGCGTCCTGGCCGTTTCCGTAGTCGTGGCCGTACCCGTTGCCGTACACGTCCCCGTTGCCGTAGCCGTGGCCGTTTCCGTGGTCGTGGCCGTTTCCGTGGTCGTGGCCGTACCCGCTCGCGCTCCCGCCCCCACCCCCGCCCTCATACGCGTTCGCCCCCTGCTGGGTGTCGTACGACAACGGCAGCCGCAGCTCCCCCGTGTCCATCACCGCGTTGTTCTGCGACCGGTGCAGTCGCGCGTACGCGCCACCCCGCGCGAGGAGTTCCTCGTGGCGGCCGGTCTCCACGATGCGGCCCCGGTCGACGACGAGGATGCGGTCGGCGTCGGGGGCGAGGTTGAGGTCGTGGGTGATCATGATGGTGGTGCGGCCGGTCATCAGACGGCGCAGGGGCTTCACCACGCGGCGGGCCGCCATCGCGTCGAGGCCGGTGGTGGGCTCGTCGAGGACAAGGACCGGGGCGTCGCGCAGGATCGCGCGGGCGATCGCCAGGCGCTGGAGCTGGCCGCCGGAGAGGCGGGCGGAGTTGGGGTCGACCTTGGTGTCGTAGCCGTCGGGGAGCCGCACGATGAAGTCGTGGGCGTCGGCCGCCTTCGCCGCCTCCTCGATCGCCTGGTCGCTGGCGCCGGACCGGCCGCAGGCGATGTTGGCGCGGACCGTGTCGTGCAGGACGAGGGTCTCCTGGGGCAGCAGCGTCACGTACTCGCGCAGGCGGGAGAGCGGGAAGTCCCGGAGCGGGACACCGTCCAGGAGCAGGTCGCCCGCGTCGGGGTCGTAGAAGCGGAGCAGGAGCTTGGAGACGGTGGACTTGCCCGCGCCGCTCGGGCCGGTGATGATCACCAGCTCGCCGGGGTTGACCGTGAAGGAGAGGCCGCGCAGGGCGGGCTTCTCCGTCTCCGGGTAGCCGAAGGAGACGTCGCGCACCTCGACCGTGCCGTAGGGGCGGCCGGTCTCCGTGCCCTGCCGGGGGTCGGTGACCGAGGGCTTCACGTCCAGGATCTCGATCAGCCGCTCGGCGCCCGCGGTGGCCGCGGTGACCGTGAGGCCGAGCTGGGCCAGGCCGCGTACGGGCGGGTAGAGGTAGCCGAGGAAGGCGGAGAAGGCGAGGAGCTGGCCGAGGGTCATACGGCCGGTGGAGATCTCCCAGGCGCCGATGCCGATGACGGCGAGGACGCAGACCGTCTCTATGACCTGCACCAGTTGCTCGTACGCCTCGTTCAGCCGGGTCGAACGGACCGAGGCGCGGAACCAGGCGGTCGCCTCCTCGTTCAGCCGGCGGCGTTCGGCGTCCCGGCGGTCGTAGGCCTGGGTGAGGACGATGTTGCCGAGGGACTCCTCCACCACCGAGGTGATGGCGCCGTCGGCGACCCGGCCCTCGCGTGAGACGTCCTTGATGGCGCCGGAGAAGCGGCGGGCCGCGAGCCAGAAGAGGGGGGCGAGGACGAAGGTGGCGGCGGCCAGGTCCCAGCGCAGCCAGAAGGCGGCGACCGCGTAGAACAGCGCGCTGAAGGCGGCGGACGCGGCGCCCACCAGCCCGGACACGACCATCGTCTCGATCGCCTCGACGTCGCTGGTCAGACGGGACAGCAGATCGCCCTGGCGGTGGCGTTGGAAGAAATGGGGCGGCAACTGCTGGACGTGGTCGAAGACATGCTCGCGCAGCCGCATCACGAAGCGTTCGGTCGCCCAGGCGGCGAGGGAGTTGCCCGCGTACGCGACGGCGGCGCCGACCGCCGCGATGCCGAGCCACTTCACGGCCGGGGACCAGAAGGCGCCGAGCGACCCCTTCTGCAGGGCGTTGTCGGTGAGGTCGCCGAAGAGCAGGATGGCCTCGGTCTCGGCGAGGGCGGCGGCCACCGTGCACAGCCAGACGATCAGCAGCCAGCGGCGCAGGCCTCTGGTCAGCGGCCAGAAGCGGCGGAATGCGGTGCGGGCCGGAATGGTGGGCGTGTCCTCGTATTCGAGCTCCTCGCCGTCTTCGTCATCCATATGCATTTCCCGCTCCCTTTTCGCTTTCCGCTTTCCGTCGCCAGAATTACCGGAATCAAGAAAAGGGGTCGACGGTGCACCATCGACCCCTTTTTCTTTATCGCTCCGTCAGCCGGGTCGGCCGGTTCAGCGGTCCTGGCCGGGCAGCGGCTTGGGGGCCGGGCGGTGCTTCTTCTTCGGCTTCGGCGGGGGCGGGGGCGGAAGCTGCTTCGACTTCGGCTTCGGGGGCAGCGGGGCCAGCTTCTTGAGGCTCATTTCCGACTCCTTTGTGTCGCGCTGTACTTGAGGTGCTGAATTCCGTCTCCGGAACCCGACACCGAGAAACTTACACGCTTCTCATGTTCCGCAACGGCAAAAATGGCAAAGGAGCGCTGTGAATACCCTTGGAGAAGCTGGGATTTGCTTTGAGAACCCGGACAATGCTGAGAGAATCCTGAGAACGGCCTCAGCGGCGGGCCATGTAGAGGTCGAGTGCCTTGTGCAGCAGGCGGTTCAGCGGGAAGTCCCACTCACCGAGGTACTCGACGGCCTCGCCGCCCGCGCCCACCTTGAAGCGGAGCAGGCCGAGGAGGTGGTTGGACTCCTCCAGGGTGTCGGTGATGCCCCGGAAGTCGTAGACGGCGGCGCCGAGTTCGTGGGCGTCGGTCATCATGCGCCACTGCATCGCGTTGTTGGGCTGCACCTCGCGCCTGCGGCTGGTGGAGGCGCCGTAGGAGTACCAGACATGGCTGCCCACGGTGAGCATGGTGGCGGCGGCGAGGACGTCGCCCTCGTGGTGGGCGAGGTACAGCCGCATACGGTCGGGGTGTTCGGCGGTGAGCGCGGTCCACATGCGCTGGAAGTAGGACAGCGGGCGCGGGATGAACCGGTCGCGCTCGGCGGTCTCGGAGTAGAGCTCGTAGAAGGCGGGCAGTTCCTCGTGGCCGCCGCGCACGACCTTCACACCGGCCTTCTCCGCCTTCTTGATGTTGCGCCGCCACTGCTGGTTGAGGCCGCGGTGGATGTCCTCCAACGAGCGTCCGGCGAAGGGCACTTGGAAGACGTAGCGGGGCTGTCCGGCCGCGAAGCCGTCCTCGCCGCCCGGCTCGGTCTGCTGCCAGCCCATACGGCGCAGCCGGTCGGCGAGGTCGAAGGCGGCCGGTTCGGACGTGGTCGCCTCCGCCTCCCGCAGCCGGCGCGCGCCCGGGTCGGCGATGGCCGCCTTCACCGCCTCCGCGCTCCAGCGGCGGACGGCGACGGGCGGGCCCATCTTCACTGAGAAGGCACCCCGCCCCTTCAGATACGCCAGCAGCGGATCCAGCCAGCGCTCCAGGTCGGGCGCGTGCCAGTCGATGACCGGCCCTTCCGGCAGGTACGCCAGGTATCTCTTCAGCTTCGGCAGTGGTCGCAGCAGCACCAGCCCCACCCCGGTGATCCGCCCCTCCACGTCGAACCAGCCCAGGCTCTCCGCCTGCCAGTCGGGCTTCACGTCACCCCAGGACGGCAGCTGCATATGGCTCACCGACGGCCGGGTAGCGACGAACGCCAGGTGCTCCGCACGGGTGATGGGCCGAAGGGTCAGGGTCATGCGCGTGGCTCCTCGGAGGGGAGTGGCTGGTCACCTCAGCCTACGAAGCCGTCCTGCCGTCCCGTGGGCCCCACGCCCCGCTCCTTCTCCAGCGCTTGTGCCAGCACCTCCGCCAGATGCCGCCCCCGTACCCCGGCCAGCTGTGCCAGCTGCGTGCGGCAGGAGTAACCGTCCGCCAGGACCACCGTGCCCTGCTCCGCCGCCCGGACCGACGGCAGCAGCTGTTCCTCCGCGCAGGCCTTCGACACCTCGAAGTGGCCCTTCGTGAAGCCGAAGTCGCCCGCGAGCCCGCAGCAGCCGCCGCTGAGTTCGCCGGTGAGGCCCGCTGCCGCGCGCAGGCGGCGTTCGGGGCCGTCGCCGAGGACCGCGTGCTGGTGGCAGTGGGTCTGGCCGGCGACCGGACGGTCCACGAACGGCGGGGTCCAGTCGGGCGCGTACCGCTCCAATGCCTCCGCGAAGGTGACCACCCGGTCCGCGAGGCGCGCGGCACGCGGGTCGTCGTGCAGCAGTTCGGGCAGGTCGCCGCGGAGGGTGGCGGCGCAGCTGGGTTCGAGGACGACGACGGGGGCGGAGGTCCCGAGGACCGGTGCCATCAGGTCGAGGGTGCGGCGCATGACCTTGCGGGCGTGGTCGAGCTGGCCCGTGGAGACGTACGTCAGCCCGCAGCAGACCGGGCCCCGGGGCGGCGGCGCCACCCTCAGCCCGGCCGTCTCCAGGACGCGTACGGCCGCCCGGCCGACGGAGGGTGAGAGGTGCTCGGTGAAGGTGTCCGGCCAGAGGGCGACCGGCTGCCCGGTGCCGGGGGCCGGCGTGCCCCTGCGTCGCCACCACCGGGTGAACGTCTCCCCCGCCACCCTCGGGATCTCCCGCTCCGGCGCGATCCCGCCCAGCCGCCGGGCCGCCCGGGCGAGGGGCCGTATGCGCGCGAGGGTGTTGAGCAGGGGCGCGGTGCGGGTACGGGCGACCCAGCGCAGCCACAGCGGGAGCCGGCCCATCGCGTAGTGGGCGGCCGGGCGGCGGCGCCCCCGGTAGTGGTGGTGCAGGAACTCCGCCTTGTAGGTGGCCATGTCGACCTCGACCGGGCAGTCGGAGCGGCAGCCCTTGCAGCCGAGGCACAGGTCCAACGCGTCCCGGACCTCGGTGGACCGCCAGCCGTCGGTGATCAGCTCGCCCGCGAGCATCTCGTGCAGCAGCCGGGCCCGCCCGCGCGTGGAGTGCGCCTCCTCACCGGTCGCGCGGAACGACGGGCACATGACGGCCGGGCCCGCCGTCACCGTCGTACGGCACTTCGCCACGCCGACGCACCGGCGCACCGCGGCGGTGAAGTCGCCGCCGTCGGCCGGATAGCCGAAGGCCACGTCGACGCTCTCGCGGGGCAGGGGCGAGAAGCGGAGGTTGGTGTCCAGCGGTGCCGGGCGCACCAGCATGCCGGGGTTGAGGAGGTCGTCGGGGTCCCAGACGCCCTTGGCGCGCTCGAAGAGGGCGACCAGTTCGGCGCCGTACATCCGGGGCAGCAGCTCGGCGCGGGCCTGCCCGTCGCCGTGCTCCCCGGAGAGCGAGCCGCCGTGCGCGACGACCAGGCCGGCGAGTTCCTCGGAGAAGCGGCGGAAGCGGCCGATACCCGCCTCGGTGAGCAGGTCGAAGTCGATGCGTACGTGGATGCAGCCGTCCCCGAAGTGGCCGTACGGGGTGCCGCGCAGGCCGTGGGCGGACAGCAGCGCCCGGAAGTCGCGCAGGTAGGCGCCGAGCCGGGCGGGCGGTACCGCGCAGTCCTCCCAGCCGGGCCAGGCCTCGCTGCCGTCCGGCATACGGGTCGCCGTGCCGGAGGCGTCCTCGCGGATGCGCCACAGGAGCCGCTGGGCGGCGTCCTCCGTGACCACCAGGGCGTCCAGGACGTCGGCGGCGCGGACGACGGCGTCCGCACGCGCGCGTGCCTCCCGCGGGGTGTCCCCGCCCATCTCGACGAAGAGCCAGGCGGTCCCCCGTGGCAGCCCGGTCGCCGTGGAGGGCACCAGGTCGGCGGCCATGCCCTCCACGGTGAGCGGGCGGTGCGGCAGCAGGCCCGCGGCCGCGTCGGCGGCGGCGCTCTCGTCGGGGTAGCCGAGCACCGCCAGGGCACGCGCGCGGGGTGCCTCGACCAGCCGTACGACCGCCTCCGTCAGCACGCCCAGCGTCCCCTCGGAGCCGCAGAAGGAGCGGGCGACGTCGGCGCCCTTCTCGGGGAGCAGGGCGTCCAGCGCGTACCCGGAGATACGGCGGGGCAGCTCGGGGAAGCCGGTGCGCAGACGGGCCAGCTCGCCGTCCACCAGGGCGCGCAGGCCGTCCGGGGCGCCGGACCAGCCCTTGCCGAGCCGCAGCCGCCGCCCGCGCGCGGTCAGCACCTCCAGTTCGTGGACGCTGTCCGCCGTCGTCCCCCAGGCCACCGAGTGCGAGCCGCAGGAGTTGTTGCCGATCATCCCGCCGAGGGTGCACCGGCTGTGCGTGGAGGGGTCCGGGCCGAACCGCAGGCCGTGCGGGGCCGCCGCCGCCTGCAGCCGGTCGAGGACCAGGCCCGGCTGCACGACCGCCGTACGGGAGCCCGGGTCCAGCTCCAGCAGCCGGTTCATGTGCCGGGTGAAGTCCAGCACCACGCCCGTCCCCGTCGCCTGCCCGGCGATCGACGTACCCCCGCCGCGCGCCACCACCGGTACTCCGTGCGCCCGGCACACCTCCAGCACCGCCGCCACGTCGTCGGCGTCCCTGGGGGCGACGACCCCCAGCGGGACACGCCGGTAGTTCGACGCGTCCATGGTGACCAGCGCGCGGGAGGTGACGTCGAACCCGACCTCGCCCCGGACGGCGGCACGCAGCTCCGCTTCGAGATCCCTCATGCCTCCAGCAAAGCAGCCCCTTGGTCCATGCCGGGAGAAACGCCGTCTCACCCGACGGACCACGTTTCGCCCAGGTTTCCCCAGCCGCTAACCTCCCCTTCGTGGCTGAGATCCAGATTCCTGCTGACATCAAGCCCGCCGACGGTCGATTCGGCGCGGGTCCCTCCAAGGTGCGGGTGGAGGCGCTGGACGCGCTGGCCGCCACCGGTACGTCCCTGCTGGGCACGTCCCACCGCCAGGCCCCGGTGAAGAACCTCGTGGGCAAGGTCCGCGAGGGCATCTCCGAGCTGTTCCAGCTCCCCGAGGGCTACGAGGTCGTCCTCGGCAACGGCGGCTCCACCGCCTTCTGGGACGTCGCCACCCACGGTCTGATCGAGAACAAGTCCCAGCACCTCAACTTCGGCGAGTTCTCCTCGAAGTTCGCCAAGGCCGCGAAGCTCGCCCCCTGGCTGGCCGAGCCCACCGTGATCGCCTCCGACCCCGGCACCCACCCCGAGGCCCGGGCCGAGGCGGGCGTCGACGTCTACGCCTTCACCCACAACGAGACCTCCACCGGCGTCGCCATGCCGATCAAGCGGGTGGCCGGTGCCGACGAGGGCGCCCTCGTCCTCGTGGACGCCACCTCCGGCGCGGGCGGCCTCCCGGTCGACATCGCCGAGACCGACGTCTACTACTTCGCCCCGCAGAAGTCCTTCGCCTCCGACGGCGGCCTGTGGATCGGCGTGTTCTCCCCGGCCGCGATCGAGCGCGCCGAGCGGATCCACGCGAGCGGCCGCCACGTCCCGGAGTTCTTCTCCCTGCCGACGGCGATCGACAACTCCCGCAAGAACCAGACGTACAACACCCCGGCGCTCGCCACCCTCTTCCTGCTCAACCAGCAGCTCGAGTGGCTCAACGGCCAGGGCGGTCTCGCCTTCTCCACGGCCCGTACGAAGGACTCCTCGACCCGCCTGTACGGCTGGGCGGAGGAGTCGAAGTACGCGACCCCGTTCGTCTCCGACCCGGCCAAGCGCTCCCAGGTCATCGGCACGATCGACTTCTCCGACGAGATCGACGCCGCGGCCGTCGCCAAGGTGCTGCGCGCCAACGGCGTCGTCGACACCGAGCCGTACCGCAAGCTCGGCCGCAACCAGCTGCGCGTCGCGATGTTCCCGGCGATCGACCCGGCCGACGTCGAGGCGCTGACGAAGTGCGTCGACTACGTGATCGAGAAGCTGTAGCCGGCCGGTCTCAGCCCCGTCGCCGCAGCCGCCGCAGTCCGAAGAGGGCGGCGGCTGCGGCGGCCACGGCGACGGCGCCGACCTTGAAGCCGTCGCTGGACGTGCCGCCGCCTCCGCTGTCGCCGGACGCGGAACTCCCGTTCTCGGACGGGGACTTGCCGGACGAGGCGCCGCTGGGCGCGTCCTCCGCCGTCACCGAGCTGTCGGCGCCCTCACTGCCGTACATCAGCTTGGTCCCGTCGGCGGAGTAGCTGACGGACTCGCCCTGCCCCTGCAACGGCACGTCCAGCCGCCCCCGGCGCTTGATCTTCCCGCCGTTCCAGTCGTAGTAGATGCCGCCGAAGTAGCCGCGTACGGCGAGCTGCCGGCCGTTGGGCGAGAGGGCGGCGTCCGTCGCCCACAGGTCGACGGTGGCGACGGGCTTGAAGATGTTGCTGCCGGAGGAGGAGAGCCGGGCCGGGCCCTCGTACAGATGCCCCCCGTCCTCCTTCTTGTCGATGATGTAGACGCGCCCGGTCTTGGGGTGGACGAGGAGGGACTCGGCGTCCCGGGGCCCGTTCGCGTACTTGACGACGTACTGCGTGGCCGTGACGGTCTGGTTCTTCAGCACCTTGGGCTCGGGTAGCCGGTAGATCCAGACGTAGGACCACGAGCCGCCGAGGTTGTCGCCGATGTCACCGATGTAGATCTGGTTCCCCGGCCCGATGGAGATGGCCTCGACGTCGCGCGGTGAGCCGATGCCCTTCAGGGTCAGCGTGGCGACGGTCTTCCCGGTCCGGCTGTCCACGGCGTAGATGTACGGCCCGTCGTCGCTGTCGTTGTGCGTCCAGTAGATCCCCGGGTGGAGACGGGAGGCGGCGAGGCCGCTGGACTCGGTGATCCTCGGGTCCTTGACGGTGAATCCCTGGTCGCCGTCGGCGGCGGAGGCGGGCGCGGTGAGCACACCCGTGAGCAGGACCCCGGCGAGCAGGGCGAACGGTCGGCGCATGGGTGCAAGCCTGCCATCCCAAAGGACGGTTGACCGGCGGACGGCCGACCGGAGCCAAGTGGGTGGCGTGGTGGGCCTCACACCCCACCCGGGCCCGTGATCGTCCATCATGAGCGGATGCTTAGGTTCATGCCCGTCGGTGACTCCATGACGATCGGCAGTGCGGGCGAGCACACATGGCGTTACCGGCTGTGGCAGCACCTGTGCGCCACCCACGGCGGCCCCTTCACCTTCGTCGGCCCCCGCGAGACGCTCTACGACAAGTCGACGGACGCCCCGACCTCGTACGCCTACGCCGACCCCGACTTCCCCCGCGCTCATCTGGCCGGCTGGGGCGAGGGCTGGGCGCACATGGCCCCGCTGATCGGCGAGGCGGTGCGCGACTCCCGGGCGGACGTGCTCCTGGTCTCGCTGGGCCTCATCGACCTCGGCTTCTACACGAACGCCGAGCAGACGGCGGAGAACGTCCGCCGCTTCGTGGCGCGGGCGCGGGAGGTGAAACCGCGGGTGCGAATGGTGCTGCTGCCGGTGATCCCCAACATCCGGGCGGAGGATGAGGCCTCCTTCGCGGACGAGGTGGCCCGGTTCAACGAGTCGCTGGCGAAGGCGGCGGCCGACCTGGACGAGCCGACGTCCTCGCTTCTGCTGGCCTCGGTCCCGGAGTCGTACGACATCCACAGCGACACCTACGACGGCACCCACCCCAACGAGAGCGGGGAGCGGAAGCTGGCGGGGGCGTTCGCGGAGGCGATGTGGCAGGGGTGGGGGGTGGGCGGGGAGTACCGCCCGTGACCCGGTGACCGTGCGTATCGTTGTACCGCGCGGCTGCATCGGTCCGTGGGGCAGCCGGGGAGGAGCGCCACGATGACCGTCCTTGAAGACAGGATCGAGATGGCCGACGCCGACGCCAACACCGAGCGTTTGGACGAGTGGTTCGAGCGTCTTGAGCGCATGCCCGTCCCCGAAGGATTCAGGGTCGAGATCGTCGGGGGCAACGTTTTCATGACGCCGCAGCGGAACACGCATTGGCAGATCATCCGCCGGTTCCTGTGGGCCGTCGAGGACAGGTTCGGGCGAGACGTCATGGTGTTCTCCGACGTCCGCATCGATTTCCCGGGCCACCAGAACGGTTTCTGCCCGGACGTCGCCATGCTCAGAGACTCGGCGAAGCCGGATGACAAGGGCCACTGGCGGTACCAGGACGTCGAGTTCGTCGCAGAGGTCATCTCCCAGGGAACGGCTGCCAACGACTACGGCCCGAAGAAGACCGCCTACGCGGACGCCGAGGTCCCCGTCTATATCGTCGCCGATCCCTACCAGGGGCGGTGCTACGTCTACACCGACCCCAAGGACGGCGACTACGAGAACAGGACTCCGGTGGACTTCGGCGCCGACATCGACCTGACCGGCACAGTGGTCGACCTCGTCCTCAAGACCGACGACTTCCCCCGCGACTGACTACCGTCGGCGGGGAGGAGCGCCACGATGACCGTCCTTGAAGACAGGATCGCGATGGCCGAGAGCGACAACACGAGCACGCTCGACGAGATGTTCGAGCGACTCGAGACGATGCCCGTCCCCGAGGGATACAAGGTCGAGATCGTCGAGGGGACCGTCTTCATGTCGCCACAGCGGGACACCCACTGGGAGATCATCGCGGACATCTACGAGCAGCTGCGGACCAAGTACCCCCGCAAGCGCGTGAAGTCCGACGTGCGTGTCGACTACCCGGGGCACCTCAACGGATTCGCGACCGATGTGACGGTGATGGCCGAGGGCGCCGCCAAGACGGAGGACGGCCGCTGGCGGTACGAGGACGTGGAGTTCGTCGCCGAGGTCATCTCCAAGGGCACCGCCCCCAACGACTACGGCCCGAAGAAGAGCGCCTACGCCAAGGCCGAGGTGCCCGTCTACCTCGTGGCCGACCCGTATCAGCGCCGCTGCCACGTCTACACCCACCCCAAGGGCGACGACTACGCGACCGAGACGAAGGTCGACTTCGGAGACGACGTGGACCTCACCGACACCGTGGTCGGGCTGACGCGCACCACCGGCGAGTTCCCCCGCGACTGACCCCTTCGGTCGCTTGCATAGAGCGCACTCCAAGCCGTTGGCTAGGACCCCATGGAGTACACGCAGCTCGGACGTACCGGACTCAAGGTCAGCCGACTCGTCCTCGGCACCATGAACTTCGGCCCGCAGACCGATGAAGCGGACAGTCACGCGATCATGGACGCGGCACTGGACGCGGGTATCAACTTCTTCGACACCGCCAATGTGTACGGGTGGGGCGAGAACAAGGGCCGTACGGAATCGATCATCGGCAACTGGTTCGCCAAGGGTGGTGAGCGGCGGGACAAGGTCGTGCTCGCCACCAAGGTGTACGGCAACATGGCCGCCGACGGCGAGGCGTGGCCCAACCACGACAAGCTGTCGGCGCTGAACATCCGGCGGGCGGTCGACGCCAGCCTGAAGCGGCTGCAGACCGACCACATCGACGTCTACCAGTTCCATCACGTCGACCGCAGCACCCCGTTCGAGGAGATCTGGCAGGCCATCGACGTCCTCGTCCAGCAGGGAAAGATCCTCTACGTCGGGTCCAGCAACTTCCCCGGGTACAAGATCGCCCAGGCGAACGAGATCGCCGCCCGGCGCGGTGGCACGATCGGCCTGGTCAGCGAGCAGTGCCTGTACAACCTCGCCGAGCGCCGAGCCGAGATGGAGGTCATCCCGGCCGCGCAGGAGTACGGGCTCGGGGTCATCCCCTGGTCGCCGCTGCACGGCGGACTGCTGGGCGGGGTCATCAAGAAGACGGCCGAGGGTGGACGCAGGGCGAGCGGCCGGGCCGCCGACTCCCTCACCGACACCGCCGTCCGCGACCAGATCCAGGCCTACGAGGACCTCCTCGACAAGCACGGCCTCCAGCCCGGCGAGGTCGCGCTCGCGTGGCTGCTCACCCGGCCCGGTGTGACCGGTCCGATCGTGGGTCCGCGCACGGCCGAGCAGCTGGAGTCCGCCGTGCGGGCCGTGGAGCTGGAGCTGAGCGAGGAGCTGCTGAGCGGTCTCGACGAGATCTTCCCGGGGCCGGGGCCCTCCCCGGAGGCCTTCGCCTGGTAGCGGACGGCACGACGAGGGCGGCGGCGGCGCGGGGCTACCTCCCGACCGCCGCCGCCACCGCCACCACCACGAACATCAGCACAAGCGCACCGGCCATGATCCGGTTCCGGGTTTTCGGGTCCACGTACCCGAGCCTAACCGGCCCCGCCGGGGAGCCGTCCGAGTGCCCAGCGGTCGACGGCCTCGTAGCGGGGCTGCTCCCCGGGCACCCCGGACGTCGGCAGGTTGCTGCGCACCAGCACCAGCTCGCCGACCGTCCAGGTGCTGCTCGCGAATCCAGTGAGCAACTCCACATACGGTCCCACGTCCACCGCGTCCCGGCTCCTGGCCACCGTCAGATGGGCCTTGTACCGACGGTGCTCCCCCATCGGCACGCCCGCCTTCCGCGCCGCCGCCTCCGCGCGTTCGGCCAGCAGCCGCAGGGTCGGCAGATCACCCCCGGCCCCGGCCCACAGTGCCCGGCCGTGACCGAAGTGGCCGCCGCCGCGCAGTGCCAGCGGGAAGGACGGCGTACGGCCGGCCGCGCGCTCCAGACGGGCCGACAGCTCCGGTACGAGTTCCTCGTCGACCTCCCCGTAGAAGGCGAGGGTGAAGTGCCAGCCGGGGCGGCCGGTCCAGCGCAGCGCATCCGCGCCGGGGAGCTTCTTCAATTCGGCCACTTCGGCGGCGAGTTGCTCGGTCACGTCCCTCGGGGGCAGCACAGCGGCGAAGAGTCTCATAAGCACCAGAGTGTCATCGGCGGGCTGCCATCATGAGGCGATGGAGATCGACATCAGAGAAGGCGGCCCCGACGACATCCCCGTGATACTCGGCATGCTCGACAGCTCGGTGGAGTGGCTCGTCGCGCAGGGGCGGACGCGGCAGTGGGGCACCACACCGTGGTCGGAGAACCCCAGGGCCGTGGCGATGGTCCACCGGTACGTCGCGGAGAGCTCGCCCTTCATCGCCGAGGTCGGCGGTGTCCCGGCGGCCACCCTCACGCTCAGCAAGGCGCCGGGCCCGTACCTGGAGCCCGCCGACGAGCCCGAGCGGTACATCCATCTGCTCGCCTCCGACCGCCGCTTCAAGGGCCACGGCGCCGGCGCCGCGCTGCTCGCGCACGCCGTCGAGGAGACCCGTCGCGCCGGGGTCTCCCTGCTGCGGGTGGACTGCTACGCGGGCGACGACCGCAAGCTGGTCGCCTACTACGAGAGCAACGGCTTCACGCCGACGGAGGCCTTCACCTACGGCGAGGACGACTGGCCGGGGCAGGTGCTGGCCCGGAGGGTCCTGTAAGGGCGCTGAAGGCCCAGGACCCTCCGGGGGGTGGCTCAGGCCACCGCCGCGAGCTCCTCGGGCCGCTCACGGGGGACGAACCGCACCTGCGGATGACCGTGGTGCCAGCCCACCGACAGGCGCAGGCCGCCGATGCGGGCCAGGACCAGGCCGATGGTGACGGCGGCGGCGGCCGAGACGACACCGCCGAGGGCGAAGCCGACCCGGGGGCCGTAGGTGTCGGTGATCCAGCCGACGACCGGGGCGCCCAGCGGCGTACCGCCCATGAAGACCATCATGAACAGGGCCATCACCCGGCCGCGCATGGCCGGGTCTGTGGCCATCTGGACCGCGGTGTTCGCGGTGACGTTGACCGTCAGCCCGAAGATCCCTATCGGGACCATGAGCACCGCGAACAGCCAGTACGACGGGGCCAGCGCGGCCACGATCTCCAGCGCGCCGAATGCCGCGGCGGCGGCGATCAGCACGCGCAGCCGGGCCGTGCCGCGCCGGGCGGCGAGCAGGGCGCCCACCAGGGAGCCGACCGCCATGAGCGTGTTGAAGAGGCTGTAGGCGCCGGCTCCGGCGTCGAAGACGTCGTCGGCGTAGGCGGAGAGCCAGACGGGGAAGTTGAAGCCGAAGGTGCCGATGAAGCCGACCAGGACGATCGGCCAGATCAGGTCGGGGCGGCCGGCGACATAGCGCAGGCCCTCCCGCAACTGGCCCTTCCCCCGCGGCGCGCGCTCGACGACGTGCAGTTCGCGGGCGCGCATGAGGAGCAGGCCGGCGATGGGCGCGACGAAGGACAGGCCGTTGAAGAGGAACGCCCAGCCGGTACCGACACCGGTGATCATGACGCCCGCGACGGCGGGGCCGACCAGGCGGGCGGACTGGAAGTTGGCCGAGTTCAGGCTGACCGCGTTCTGCAGCTGCTCCGGGCCGACCATCTCGGAGACGAAGGACTGGCGGGCCGGGTTGTCGACGACCGTGGCGAGACCGACGGCGAAGGCGGCGACGTAGACGTGCCAGATCTGGACGTGGCCGGTCAGGGTCAGGGCGGCGAGCGCGAGGCCGGTGACGGCCATCGACGCCTGCGTGACCAGCAGCGCGGGGCGCTTGGGCAGGCGGTCGACGAGGACGCCGCCGTACAGGCCGAAGAGCAGCATCGGCAGGAACTGCAGGGCGGTGGTGATGCCGACGGCCGCGGAGGAGCCGGTGAGGCTGAGCACCAGCCAGTCCTGGGCGATGCGCTGCATCCAGGTGCCGGTGTTGGAGACGACCTGGCCGATGAAGAAGAGACGGTAGTTCCGGATCCTCAGCGAACTGAACATCGAGGACTTGCGCCTGGGGGTGGACGGGGAGTCGAGGGTGGTCGGTGCGGGGGCGGAAGCTGCTCCGGATCCCGTACTCAAAAGGGTCGCCTCCTAGCGAAACGGACTCAGGTGGTCAGAGGTGTGCGAGCTTCTCCAGCACGGGGGCGGCGGCGCGCAGCTTGGCCCACTCGTCCTCGTCGAGGCCGTCCACCAGGCCGGCCAGGAACGCGTTGCGCTTGCGGCGGCTCTCCTCGAGCATCGCCTCGGCCTGCTCGGTCCTGGTCACGACCTTCTGGCGCCGGTCCTCGGGGTGCGGCTCCAGCCGGACCAGCCCCTTGGCCTCGAGCAGCGCCACGATGCGGGTCATCGACGGCGGCTGCACGTGCTCCTTGCGGGCGAGTTCGCCCGGGGTGGCGCTGCCGCACAGGGACAGGGTGCCCAGCACCGACATCTCGGTGGGGCTCAGCGACTCGTCGACACGCTGGTGCTTGAGTCGACGGGACAGGCGCATCACGGCGGAGCGCAGGGCGTTCACGGCGGCAGCGTCGTCGCCATGGGTAAGGTCCGGCATGTTCTTTAGCGTAACTCATTACTCTCGCTAAAGACCACCGGGACACGCCCAGATGACCGTGACCCTGGCCACTGAACCCCAACATCACTCATATGGGTGATCCCTGTGCGGAACGTGACGCACCGCACCGAAGGGTGCCGCGACCCTCTTACCCATGGGGACCAGCGTGCTCAGCCTGCGGATAGAACACGAGCTGCTCGAACGGCTCCGCCTCCACGCCGCCAAAAGAGGAATGAGCGTCCAGGACTACGTGGTCCGGACGCTCATTCGGGACGACTTCGACGAGCGGTTCCAGACCGCCGTCGAGGAGACGGAGAGGTTCTACGGGGTCACGTGACCCCCTGCCGTCAGGTGAGGCCGAGGGCCGGCATCAGGTAGTAGAAGGCGAACACGGCGGAGACCACGTACATCGGTACGGGGATCTCGCGACCGCGGCCGGCCGCCAGGCGCAGCACCACGAAGGTGATGAAGCCCATACCGATGCCGTTGGTGATCGAGTAGGTGAACGGCATCATCACCATGGTCACGAAGGCCGGCATGGCGAGGGTGTAGTCGGCCCAGTCGATCTCCGTGACCGAGCCCGCCAGGATCAGGAAGCCGACCGCGAGCAGCGCCGGGGTGGCCGCCTGGGACGGGACCATGGTGGCGACCGGGGTCAGGAACAGGGCCACCGCGAACAGCGCACCGGTGACGATGTTGGCGAAGCCGGTGCGGGCGCCCTCGCCGACGCCGGCGGTGGACTCGACGAAGCAGGTCGTGGCCGAGGAGGAGCTGGCGCCGCCCGCGGCGACCGCGATGCCGTCCACGAAGAGCACCTTGTTGATGCCGGGCATCTGGCCCTGCCCATCCGTCAGCTTGGCCTCGTCGCTGACGCCCATGATCGTGCCCATGGCGTCGAAGAAGCAGGACAGCAGCACGGTGAAGACGAACAGGATGCCGGTCAGCACGCCGACCTTGCCGAAGCCGCCGAACAGGCTGACCTTGCCGATCAGCCCGAAGTCGGGGGTGGCGACCGGGTTGCCGGGCCACTTCGGGGTGGTGAGTCCCCAGGTCGGCACCTTGGCGACGGCGTCGACGACGAGCGCCAGTACGGTCATCGACACGATCGAGATGAGGATCGCCCCGGAGACCTTGCGCACGATCAGCGCGAGGGTGAGCAGGGTGCCCAGGATGAAGACCAGCACCGGCCAGCCGGTGAGGTGACCGCCGACGCCGAGCTGGAGCGGGACGGTGGTCTGGGCGACGTCCGGGATACGGGTGATGAAGCCCGAGTCGACGAGCCCGATCAGCATGATGAACAGGCCGATGCCGATGGAGATGGCCTTGCGCAGGCTGTAGGGCACGGCGTTCATGACACGCTCGCGCAGTCCGGTCGCGACCAGCAGCATCACGACGAACCCGGCGAGCACGACCATGCCCATCGCGTCGGGCCAGGACATCCGCGGCGCGAGCTGGAGGGCGACCACGGAGTTGACGCCGAGGCCCGCGGCGAGGGCGATGGGCACATTGCCGATCACACCCATCAGCAGCGTGGTGAAGGCGGCGGTCACGGCGGTGGCGGTGACCAGCTGGCCGTTGTCGAGCTGATGCCCGTACATGTCCTTCGCGCTGCCCAGAATGATCGGGTTCAGCACGATGATGTACGCCATCGCGAAGAAGGTGGCGAAACCGCCCCGGATCTCGCGCGACAGCGTGCTGCCCCGCTCGGAGATCCTGAAGTAGCGGTCGAGCGCCCCGTACGCGGGCGACTTGCCCGGCTGTTCCGGGGCGGGGACCTTGGCGGGGGCCGAGGTGGGCATGCGGGACCTTTCATCACCAGTGGACGTCCCCCGAGCCCGGTTGGTGTTTTCCTACGAACAGAAGCTGCCAAAGACAAACGGTTTCAGTATGAAGATATAACTCCCCGAGCGCCATCTCCGCGCGTAGACCTGACCGCCTCGTAAGCTGTGCCCATGACGAAGTGGACCCCCAAGCACGAGGCACCGGAGCCCCTGGAAGGCCCCGTGGTCGCCACCATCACCGGCGGCACCATCCTCTGGTTCGTCCTCTTCCTCGTCCAGCTCCCCTTCTACCGCTGGTACGACGACCACGGCCACACCTGGTGGCTCTGGACCTGCCTCGCCGGCGCCGCCCTCGGCCTGATCGGCATCTGGTACGTCCGCAAACGAGACACCGCCCTCAAGAGGGCGGCGGCGGTCCAGCCGACGCCCACTGAATAGCTCCCGCAAGCTGCAGTCGCCCCGCCGGGGTCTGGGGCGGAGCCCCAGGGCGCGGCAACCTCTTGACCCACCGAGTCGGGTTGGTGGGTGGGTGGGAAACGGGGTCCAGAGGCGGAGCCCAGCGGCAGCGGCACCGTACGACCGACGCAGGACCCCCCTCATCCCCAGGTCGGAGATTGCCCCCACTCGGCAGGTGAAGCCATAAATCCGCACGTACCGTCGATTGCATGACGCATATCGACGCGGGCGCCGAACTGGACGCGCCGACGCGGGCCCGCGGCCTGACCGCGGCCGAGGTGGCGGAGCGCACCGCGCGCGGGGAGGTCAACGACGTCCCCGCCCGCAGCAGCCGCTCCCTCCCCGACATCGTCCGCGCGAACGTCCTCACCCGCTTCAACGCGATCATCGGCGTCCTCTGGCTGATCATGCTGTTCGTCGCACCGATCCAGGACAGCCTCTTCGGTTTCGTCATCCTCGCCAACACCGGCATCGGCATCCTCCAGGAGTGGCGCGCGAAGCAGACCCTGGACTCGCTGGCCGTCATAGGCGAGGCCAGGCCGACCGTCCGCCGCGACGGCGTCGCCACCGAGGTCGGCACCTCCGAGATCGTGCTGGACGACCTCATCGAGATCGGCCCGGGCGACAAGGTCGTCGTGGACGGGGAGTGCGTCGAGGCCGACGGCCTGGAGATCGACGAGTCACTGCTCACCGGCGAAGCCGATCCCGTGGTGAAGGCCCCCGGCGACCAGGTGATGTCCGGCAGCTTCGTCGTCGCGGGCGGCGGCGCGTTCCGGGCGACCAAGGTCGGCCGCGAGGCGTACGCCGCCCAGCTCGCCGAGGAGGCCTCCCGGTTCACGCTGGTCCACTCCGAGCTGCGCTCCGGCATCTCGACCATCCTGAAGTACGTCACCTGGATGATGGTCCCGACCGCCGTCGGCCTCGTGATCAGCCAGCTCGTGGTCAAGCAGCACGGCTTCAAGGACTCCATCGCCCGCACCGTGGGCGGCATCGTCCCCATGGTCCCGGAGGGGCTGGTGCTGCTCACCTCCGTCGCCTTCGCGATAGGCGTCATCCGGCTCGGCCGCAAGCAGTGCCTGGTCCAGGAACTCCCCGCCATCGAGGGCCTCGCCCGCGTCGACACCGTCTGCCTGGACAAGACGGGCACGCTCACCGAGGGCGGCATGGACGTCACCGAGCTGCGTTTCGTCAACGGCAGCGACGAGACGTACGTACGGCAGGCCCTCGGCGCCCTCGGTGAGTCCGACCCCCGCCCCAACGCCTCCCTCAAGGCGATCATCGACGCCTACCCGGACAGCGAGGAGTGGCGGTGCGTGGAGTCGCTGCCCTTCTCCTCCGCCCGCAAGTACAGCGGCGCCACCTTCAGCGAGGGCGACGGCGAGACCAGCACCTGGCTGCTGGGCGCCCCCGACGTCCTCCTCCCGCCCGACGACCCGGCGCTGGCCGAGACCGAGCGCCTGAACGAGGCGGGTCTGCGCGTCCTGCTCCTGTCCCGCGCGGCCGGCGACCTGGACGATCCCGAGGTCACCGCGCAGGCCACGCCCACCGCCCTGGTCGTACTGGAGCAGCGGCTGCGCCGCGACGCCGCCGAAACCCTGCGCTACTTCGCCGATCAGGACGTGCGCGCCAAGGTCATCTCGGGCGACAACGCGGTCTCCGTCGGCGCCGTCGCCGCCAAGCTCGGCCTGGACGGCACGGCGGTCGACGCGCGCCGGCTGCCCGCCGAGCGGCACGAGATGGCGAACGCCCTCGACGAGGCCACCGTCTTCGGCCGGGTCAGCCCGCAGCAGAAGCGGGACATGGTCGGCGCGCTCCAGAGGAACGGGCACACGGTCGCGATGACCGGCGACGGCGTGAACGACGTACTGGCCCTGAAGGACGCCGACATCGGCGTGTCGATGGGGTCGGGCTCCGAGGCCACCCGCGCGGTCGCGCAGATCGTGCTGCTGAACAACAGCTTCGCCACGCTGCCGTCGGTGGTCGCGGAGGGCCGGCGCGTCATCGGCAACATCACCCGGGTCGCGACCCTGTTCCTGGTGAAGACGGTCTACTCGGTGCTGCTGGCCGTCCTGGTGGTGTGCTGGGGAGTCGAATACCCCTTCCTCCCCCGGCATCTGACCCTGCTGTCCACCCTCACCATCGGCATCCCCGCCTTCTTCCTCGCCCTCGCGCCCAACAAGGAACGCGCCCGCCCCCATTTCGTACGGCGTGTGATGCGGTACTCGGTCCCGGGCGGGCTGGTGGCCGGGGTGGCGACCTTCGTGATGTATCTGATCGCCCGGCACCACTACACCGGCGAGGGCGCCCTGGACGCGGAGACGAGCGCGGCCACACTGACGCTCTTCCTGATCTCCATGTGGGTCCTGGCCGTCATCGCCCGCCCCTACACCTGGTGGCGGGTGGTGCTGGTGGCCTCGATGGGGGTGGCGTTCCTGTTCGTCCTCGCCGTACCCGCCCTGCAGACCTTCTTCGCCCTGAAGCTGGTGGGCATGACGATGCCGTGGACGGCGGTGGCCGTTGCCGCGGTGGCGTCGGTCGCCCTGGAGTTCCTGTGGAAGTGGGTCGACCGGCGCTTTCCCGCCTAGCGGTCTCCCAGGAAACGCCCGGAAGCAGACGGAACGCTTCGACCCCAGGACGCCGGGGGCGTCCTGGGGCCGAATGCGTCATACCGAATGCTTACTGCACGTCGACGTAGTCACCCGTGGCGTTGACCGCCGGGGTCGTCGTGGTGCCCGCGAAGCTGTAGCGGTAGTAACCGTCGACCGACGCGGTGGTCGTGGTCTTCAGGCTGCCGGTGGAGTCCGACGTGATGGTCTTCAGCGTGGTGTAGGTGCTGGAGCCCTTCTTGCGGAACTGGAGCTTGACGGACTGGCTGGTGTAGCCCGCGTACTTGGCGGTGTCCCAGTTGGCGCGGGACAGCTTGCCGGTGACCGTGATGGTCTTGCCCTTCTGCACCGGCTCCGGCGCGGCGTTGACCGTCAGCTTGGAGTAGCGCTGCAGCTTGAAGGCGCCGACCGGGTCCTGGACGACGACACCGACGTTGTCCAGGTTCGGGTCGCTCTGGTCCTCGCCGTTGAAGGCGACCGCGAAGCCGGCGACCTTCCAGGAGCCGGCGTCCTCGTTCAGCAGCTGCGCCGGGTCGATCTCGACCGTGGTCGTGCAGGAGGCGACGGTGGCGGAGGAGGCGGTGCAGGTGGCGTCGTCGCTGACGAAGTCCCAGTCGGACTCCTCGAACGACGTGCCGCGGTACAGGTCGACGGCCGCGAAGAAGTCGGAGGCGGTGATGTCGACGTCCGCGCCGTGGGTCAGCGTGAACGAGGCCGGGACCTTGACCACGTTGGTGGTGCCGACGGCGATGTTCTTGCCGTTGTTGACCTTCACGTTCGAGAAGGAGGCGTCGAGGACGTACGGCTCACCGTCCACGGTGCCGGTGTACGTCGTGTTGCCGGAGGCGGAGTGGGCGGCCTTGAAGGCGCCGGCGACATCCGCGGGAACCTTCGGGGCGTCAGCGGCCTGGGCGGCCGGCACGGCGAAGGCGGAAAGGGCCAGGGCGCCGGAGACGGCGGCCACGGTGGCACGAATGCGCATTGCGTTCCCCTGATGGAGAAAGGTGGGCGCGGGGCCCAAGTGATCGTGGAGTCTGTTGACTCGGGTGATGAGATCCACGACGTGGGGGAATGGTTGTACGAAGGTTGAACAATTTGTGAGGGGACTTCGAACCCCCGCGCGACCCCCGCCCGCGCGAACCCCCGCCCGCACGCCCCGCGCCCGCGCCCTCAGTCGAACCAGCGGTCCCGCGCCAGCTCCTCCGTGCGCGAGGGGTCCTCCAGCAGCGCCGCCACCTCGAAGCGGCGCGGCCACTGCCCCGCCGCCCACGCCAGCCCCGCCGCGACGCCCTCCAGGGTGGCGGCGTGCAGGGCGCCGTCGTCGGTCAGGCGCCAGTCGATCTCCACGCCGTCGACGACGAGTTCGTCGTGCTCGACGTAGGTGTCCGGGGTGCGCGGGCCGAGCAGCACCCGGACCGGCTCCGGTACGTCGTGCTCGGTGCCCTCGGAGTCCACCTCGCCGGTCACGGACTCGCTCAGCCGCCGCACCTGGAACAGCTCGGCCAGCTCGGCGGCCCGGGACGGCCGTACCGGCAGCAGCGGGACACCCGCGGTGAAGGGCAGCAGGTCGGGCGAGTCGACGACCACGGCATCGGCGGCGTCCACCACCGTGACCCGCCCGTCCACGACGGCCCGCAGCTCGTCCGGCAGGGTCACCTGGTCGGGGTCGAGGTCGGCCAGCGCGGTGTACAGGCCGTGCAGCTGGGCGGCGGTGACCGGGCGCTCCGGGTCGGCGAGGCGGTCCAGCAGTTCGGCGGCGCCGCCGGGTTCGTCCAGCAGGGCGGCGACGGACGTGCGGACCCCGAGGGCCTTGAGTACCTGCTCGTCCTCGAAGCCGGTGGCGTCGGCCTCGTCATACAGACCGCGCAGCAGCGGGTCGCCGCCGGCCGCCAGCAGCCCGGCCGGGCGGCGGCCGTCGAGCACCGGGTGCCCGCGCAGCCACCATGCGGTGTACGGCCGTACGACCTCGTGGGTGCCGTCGGGCAGCAGGATCCGCACGGGCTGGACGATCGCGTCGCGCAAGGGGGGCTGGGCGAGGAGGGCGAGCGCCCGGGGCCAGTGGGCGTCGTCGACGAGGTCGAGGTCGCGGACGGCGACCAGCTCGGTGGCGACCGGGGGCACGGGGGTGTCCGGGAAGCGGTCGAGGATGTCCTCGCACCACACGTCGACGGCGTCCAGCAGACCGGCGTCGTCCGGCTCGGCGAAGTCGCCTTCGCGCGGGTCGAGTTCGTCCGGGTCGAGGACGACGTCCGTGGCCCGGACGAGAGCGAAGTCGGCCAGCACGCCACAGGCGGCCAGCGGCTGCCCGCCCCACTTCTCCGCCAACTCCGCTTCCACGGCCGCAAGTTCACCCTCGCGGATGACCTGGGCGAAAGGGCTGCCGGGGAGGACGAGCTCACCGGCGGGGGCGAGTTCGCCGTCCTCGTCGGGGAGGGCGAGGGCGCCCAGCCACGGCTCGTCACCGGGTTCGAGCCCCGCGTCGCGGACCAGGGCGAGGACGGTGTCGGCCAGTTCCTCCGCGTCGAGGGCGTCCTCCTCCCAGGCCACGGCGCCCTCGTCGTCCAGGGAGGCGGCGACGGCGGCCCGCACCTGCGGGGTGGTCAGGACGGCACGCGGGGTCGCGGGCAGGGCGCCGAGCTTCTCCAGGAGCGGGTGCGCGGCGTCCGGGTGGGCGACCTTCAGCCCGAGCCGGGCGAGCACCTCCGGGTCCAGGGCCGCCGCGTCCGGGGTGGGCAGGAGGACCTGGCGGGGGCCGAGGGTCGTACGGCCGTCGGCCAGCGGCACCGGCAGCCCGGAGAGCCGGTCGGGGTCGACGCCGGCGAGGCTGTCGTACAGCCGCCACCACCAGTCGGGGGACTTCTCCAGCCCGGCCAGCCGGTCGATCGCGTCGGCGAGCGGGAGACGGGCGACGCCGAGCGTGCGCAGCTCCACGCGGCGTTCCAGGCCGGCGGGCAGCAGGGTGGGCAGGACTTCGGCGAGGACCCGGACGGTGTCGGCGCCGGCGCCTTCGACGATCTCGGCGTCGCGGGCGCGCAGGGCCTCCGGGAGCTCGACTGCGGCCCCGTGGTCCTCGCCGTCGGCGTGGTGCTTCGGGGGCGCGGCCGGGGGCAGGAAGGCGGTGCGCGGCAGGCGGTCGAGGATGGCCTGGCGCAGGGCGCCGTCGAGGGCGCCCTTGCCCAGGGGGCCGGGTACGAGGTCGATGATGCCCTCGGTCACCGGGCGCCAGTCGGCGAGGAGTCCGGCGTACGCGTCCGCCGCGCGCTGCACCAGGAAGTCGGTCAGCGGGCCGGGGGCCGCGTGCCGGCGGGTGGTGTCCAGCGGGAAGGAGGCGATGAGCAGGGCGGGGACGCCGAGGGGCTCGTCGCTGGGGGTGGGGGCGTGCACCACGGGGGTGGTGCGGGGGCGTGCCGGGGTGCCGTCGGGGTCGGGCACGGCCCAGGTGACCGACCAGTGCGGGCGCAGGCGCTCCTCGACCGGGCGGTCGACGAGGAGGTCCGGGGTGAGGGGGCCGTGCGCGGTGGTCGTGCGCCAGCGGGTCGTGCCGTCGCGGGAGTCGGTGACGACGGTGTGGGCGCCCTCGGTGCGGCGGCGCAGGGTGCGCGGGGCGTCGTCGCCCACCTCGACGACCACTTCCTCGAGGCCGGGGAGGGCGAGGAGGAGGGCGTCGTCGACGGCGTGCAGGAGGCGTTCGGCGAGGTCGGTGGCGGCCGTGTCGCGCAGCGGGAGGATGACGGCGGTGTCGTACGGGTCCGGGGCGGTGCCCTCGGCGGGGAACGGCAGGCGCAGCAGCGGGACGTGTCCGTCGCGGCGGCGGATCTCGTCCCCCAGGCCGGGGCTGTGGCGGGCGGTGTCGGCGGCGAGCTGGCGGGCCTCGGCCAGGGACCAGCGGACGCCGCCGTGCCGGCCGACGACCGCGGGCTCGTCGGTGACGGCGAGTACGGCGGCGAAGCCGACGCCGAAGCGGCCCACGGTGGCGTGGCCTTCGGGGGCCTCCTGGGCCTCGCGCTTGGCGGAGGCGCGGAGCGTGGAGAGCGACTCGACGCCGGCCGCGTCCAGGGGGGCGCCGGTGTTGGCGGCGACCAGGACGCCGTCGCGGAGGGTGAGGCGGAGGCGGCCGGGTACGTGGGCGCGGGCGGCGGCGTCGGCGGCGTTCTGGGCGAGCTCGACGACGAGGCGGTCCCGGTAGCCCCCGAGGACCAGGTCCTCCTCGGCGTTGGCGTCCTCACGGAAGCGGGCGGGGCTGGTGGCCCAGGCGTCGAGAACGCCCCGGCGGAGACGGACGGTGCCGAAGGGGTCGGCGCCCTCGGCGGCCGGGCGCACGTACTTGCTCACGTTCACTCTCCATCTTCGGGGCGTGATGATGAAGGTACCGTGCCGCCGCCGCTGGGCTCGGCCGGTGCTCGGCCGCTTACGAGTGCCCCAGTTCCGCCGTCTCCTCGTCCCCGACCGGCGGTACCGAGCCCGAATCCGGGGCCGGTCGCAGCGGGAAGGGGTCCACCCTCGTCTCGTCGATCACCGGTGGGGCCGGCTGGGGGGCCTTGGGCATGACCGCCGCCTCGGAGTGGCCGCCGCAGCCGTAGGCGAGGGAGACCACGCGGCCGTCGGCCGGCGAGAACTCGTTGGCGCAGACGCCGAAGGCCTGGCCGAGGGAGCCGCCGATGCGGACGAGGAAGCCGCAGCTGGCGCAGGAGGCGGGGGCCGCCTGGGCCATGGGGGTCTGGGGACCGAAGCCGTCCTCCCAGCGGTCGGCGGCGACGTGCAGGCCGTAGCGGGACAGGACGCGGGCGCGGCGCAGGCCGAGTTCCTCGGCGACCGCGGCGATGGTGCCGCGGGCGGGGGTCACCGGCTGCGCGGCCGGGGTGCCGGCCGTGACCTCCGCGTCCTCGGCCTCCGCCAGTGCCGCCATCTCCTCGGAGACCACGGAGTTCGGCGGGGGCTCCTCCTCGCCGGTGTAGCCGGGCTCCAGCCGCAGGTCCTCGGCGTCGGTGGGCAGCAGGTCGCCGGGGCCCATGTCGCCGGGGCGGAGGCGTTCGCTCCACGGGACCCACTCGGGGGCGAGCAGCGCGTCGGGGCCGGGGAGGAGGACCACCTCGTCCAGCGTGACGATCTTCGCGCGGGACGCGCGGGCCACGGTCGCGGCCCAGCGCCAGCCCCGGTACCCGAGTTCCTTGCACTCGAAGAAGTGCGTGACAACACGGTCACCCTCGGCCACCAGGCCCGCGTGCTCGCCGACCACGCCTGGCGCGGCGGCCTCCTCGGCTGCGGCTCGGGCGAGGTCGACGGCCTCGGCGCACAGGCGGTCGGGGGTGCGGCTTCGCGTTGTCGCTGCGCTCACGGGTATCGCTTCTCTCCTACGCCGTCTCACGGGTGCGCGGGCCTGAGGGCGATGGAGCGGACGGAGCGGACCTGTGGGCCGCATCGACGTCCGCGTCCGATCGCGCTCGGGCGCACCTCTGTCATCCATTCTGCGGGATGGCTGAGATACGCACGCTACCTGTTCGCGTGCGCTCGGCCTACACCGACGGTTGTAGTTCGGCGCTTCGCGCCGATGTTTCCCGGCCCGCCCGCGCGACTCGCTCGGTTGTAAACGGCACTATGAGGCGCCTTCTCGGGGCACTATGAACGACGTGGCAGCCACGAAGCCGCCCCACGGCGCCACCGAGACCGGTGGGCCCGGGGGGAGCAGTCGCAGTGGCGGTGCGGGTCCGGTGCGCGGGGCCGCCCGCGCGGTCGGTCGTGCCCTGCACTTCCCGGTGACCGGGCCGGCCAGGGGCATCCGCAGGGCCACGCACGCGCACGGCGCCGGCGAGTCCGGGCTCGGCAAGCTGATCGAGCTGCACGGGGTCAACGGCGCGGGCGATGTCATGATCACCGTCGCGCTCGCCTCCACCGTGTTCTTCTCCGTGCCCACGGACGAGGCCCGGGGGCGCGTGGCGCTCTACCTCGCCATCACCATGGCCCCGTTCACGGTCCTGGCACCGGTGATCGGCCCGCTCCTCGACAAGCTGCCGCACGGCCGGCGGGCCGCGATGGCCGGTGCCATGCTCGCGCGCGCCCTGCTCGCGCTGATCATCTCGGGGGCCGTGGCCGGCGGCAGCCTGGAGCTGTATCCGGCCGCGCTGGGGGTGCTGGTGGCCTCCAAGGCGTACGGGGTCGTCAGAAGCGCCGTGGTGCCCCGGCTGCTGCCGCCCAGGTTCTCGCTGGTGAAGGCGAACTCGCGGGTGACGCTGGGCGGGCTGCTGGCCACCGGGATCGCCGCGCCGATCGGGGCGGGGCTGCAGACGGTCGGCTCCGGCTGGCCGCTCTACGGCGCCTTCGTGATCTTCATGGCGGGAACGTTCCTGTCCTTCTCGCTGCCCGCGAAGGTCGACTCGGCCAAGGGCGAGGACATCGCGCTGCTCGCCGCCGACGAAAAGCATCTGCACGGCCCGCGCAAGGAGCAGCTGAGACGGCCGGGGCTGCGTACGGTCGGCCCGGCCGTCACCCACGCCCTGGGCGCCAACGCCGCCCTGCGCTGTCTGTCCGGCTTCCTGATCTTCTTCCTCGCGTTCCTGCTGCGCGAGCACCCGCTGACCGGCGAGAGCGCGGCGGTGTCGCTGGGGATAGTGGGTGTCTCGGCCGGTGCGGGCAACGCGCTCGGTACGGCGGTCGGGGCGTGGCTGCGGTCCCGGGCGCCGGAGATCATCATCGTGACCGTGGTCGCGGTGGTGCTGGGCACGGCGATCGTCGCGGCGGTGTTCTTCGGGGCGTTCCTGGTGGCGTGCCTGGCCGCGGTCGCCGGGTTCGCGCAGGCGCTGGCCAAGCTGTCGCTGGACGCGCTGATCCAGCGGGACGTGCCGGAGCTGGTGCGCACCTCGGCGTTCGCCCGCTCGGAGACGCTGCTGCAGATGGCCTGGGTGTTCGGCGGGGCGGTGGGCATCGTGATGCCGCTCAACGGCACCCTCGGCCTGGCGGTGGGCGCCGCCTTCGTGGCCGTGGGCTGGCTGGCCACGGTGCGCGGCCTGCTGGGCTCGGCCCGGCAGGGCGGCCGGGCGCGACCGCGTGTGGCGTAACGAACCGGGCACGCCGACCCCACGTGGGGAGCGGGCCGGACGTGCCAGATAGCCTTCGGTCATGACCACGCTGCCCCGCGGCGAAGCCGCTGATGTACGCCGCGCTGTTGTGCGACGCCGCCGCGCCGTCGCCGCCGCCGGCGCCGTTTCCGCCGGACTGCTCCTGCTGTCGGCCTGCGACAAGCCGACGCCGATGTCGACGATCACCGTCGGCACGAGCTCGGTCAGCTCCGAGGCCACCTGCTACAACGACGGCGACGCCCTGGACACGGCGGCGCTGACGAAGTGCCTCAAGGACACCGACATCAAGTCCATCAAGGTGGACCCGGACGAGACCGTGCGCTTCGGTGTCGACCCGGACGTGTCCAAGAACGGCTGGACGATCCTGATGAACGGTCAGCCGCTCACCGACTCCAGCAAGAAGACGTACCGCACCATCCCCGGCAGCGTGTTCTTCAACGCCCAGTACGGCGCCCAGGGCAACTCGACCCTGGTCTCCATCAAGGAGGGCGACAAGACCGTCAAGGGTCTGTGGTCCTTCAAGCTGAAGAAGGACTCCTGACCACGTCACCCGTACGTGACCTCCGCGTCCTGGTAGCCACCGCGGTGCCCGCCGAACGGGACGCGGTGGCCGGGGCGTTTCCCGGTGCCGATGTCATCGCCGCCGGTGTGGGCCCCGCCCTCGCCGCCGCGTCCACCGCCACCGCCCTCACCACCGCCGCCCTCGGAGGCGTTCCCTACGATCTGGTCGTCTCGGCCGGGATCGCCGGCGGCTTCCTGCCCGAGGCGCCCCCCGGCTCCCTCGTCGTCGCCGACGAGATCACCGCGGCCGATCTGGGCGCCGAGACGCCGGAGGGGTTCCTTCCGGTCACCGAGCTCGGCTTCGGGACCGTCACCCACCGTCCGCCTGAATCACTCGTACGAGAGGTGACCACGGCGACCGGCGCGCTCGCCGGGACCGTCCTCACCGTCTCCACCGTGACCGGGACCGCCGCCCGCGCCGCCGGGCTGCGCGCCCGCCACCCCCGGGCCCTCGCCGAGGCCATGGAGGGGTTCGGGGTCGCCGAGGCGTCGGCGGCGCACGGCACGCCCGTGCTGGAGATCCGCGCGGTCTCCAATCCCGTCGGCCCGCGCGACCGCGCCGCCTGGCGCATCGGCGACGCCCTCGCGGCCCTGGCCGAGGGGTTCGGGAAGCTCGCGCCCGCACTGGAGAGTTGGAGCAAGCATGAGCCCGCAGATTCCTGAAGCGCTGCAGATCGCCTACTCCCCCTGTCCCAACGACACCTTCGTCTTCGACGCCCTCGCCCACGGCCGCGTCCCGGGCGCGCCCGCCCTCGACGTCACCTTCGCGGACATCGACGTCACCAACGCCATGGCCGAGCGTGGCGAGTTCGATGTCCTGAAGGTGTCGTACGCGGTGCTGCCCTACGTCCTCGACGAGTACGCGCTGCTGCCCTGCGGAGGCGCTCTGGGCCGGGGCTGCGGGCCGCTGGTGCTCACCCGGGAGGACGGGGTCGACCTGACGGGCCGTACGGTCGCGGTGCCGAGCGAGAGGTCGACGGCGTACCTGCTGTTCCGGCTCTGGGCCGCCGACACGCTGCCCGGAGGCGTCGGCGAGATCGTGGTCATGCCGTTCCACGAGATCATGCCGGCCGTGCGGGACGGGAAGGTCGACGCGGGACTCGTGATCCACGAGGCGCGCTTCACGTACCGGAACTACGGGCTGCACAAGCTCGCGGACATGGGCGAGCACTGGGAGGACACCACGGGGCTGCCCATCCCGCTGGGCGCGATCATCGCCAAGCGGTCGCTGGGCGCGCGGACGCTGACCCTGCTGGCCGACTCGATCCGCACCTCCGTACGGGCCGCCTGGGACGACCCGGAGGCCTCCCGCCCCTACGTGATGGAACACGCCCAGGAGATGGACCCGGCCGTCGCCGACCAGCACATCGGTCTGTACGTCAACGAGTTCACCGCGGGACTCGGCGAGGACGGCTATGCGGCGGTGCGGGGCCTGCTCACGCGTGCGGCGGCCGAGGGGCTCGTTCCGCCCCTCGGCCCTGACTCGCTCGACTTTCCCTGACGGACGCGGTCACACGTCCAACTGGTCGGCGACCGCTCGCAGCAGGCCGGCGATCTTCTTGCCGGAGGTCTTCTCGGGGTAGCGGCCCTTCTCGAGCATCGGGGTGATGTTCTCGAGAAGGGTCGTCAGATCCTGCACGATGGAGGCCAGCTCGTCCGGCTTCTTGCGCTGCGCGGCCGCCACCGAGGGCGTCGGGTCCAGGATGACCACGGAGAGCGCCTGGTCACCGCGCTGCCCGGCGACCACGCCGAACTCCACGCGCTGTCCCGGCTTGAGTACGTCGACTCCGGCGGGCAGGACCGAGGAATGGACGAAGACGTCACCGCCGTCGTCGCGGGAGAGAAAGCCGAAGCCCTTCTCGCTGTTGAACCACTTGACCTTGCCGGTAGGCACGTCTGTCCTCGTCCTCGTACTCGTCGGAAAACTGCTTCGGAAAACAGCTCTGGAACGGCTCTTGATAGCACTCGGGCGGGTCGACCATGACCCGCCGGTACCAAGGCTAATGGTCTTCGGGCGGCTGACAAGACGTCGCCCAGTTGTTCCTTCGCGCTGGGAACTACCCTGGTCCGGTGCGTGACAAAACCCAAACGAATTCCGCCGCGCCCGGTGACGGACTGATCCGTGC
The DNA here is from genome assembly GCF_055639495.1 of Streptomyces sp. NPDC039424. NCBI lineage: Bacteria > Bacillati > Actinomycetota > Actinomycetes > Kitasatosporales > Streptomycetaceae > Streptomyces > Streptomyces sp. NPDC039424. Next base: position 74,995 of record NZ_JBVKAI010000018.1, on the reverse strand, counting down.
CGGTGCCGTCGTGTTCTTCATCGGTGCCGTGGCCACTCTGGTCACCGTGGCACCGCTCTTCCTCGGCGCGAAGCCATTTCCGACCTACATGTTCGGACTGAGCATGCTGATGGGCGTCGGCTTCCTCGTCGCGGGCGCGGGCGTGCTGCGGTCGGTCGCGGCGGGGCGGCGGCGGGCGCGTCAGGCGGCCTCGCGGTAGCGGCCTCGCGTCAGGCGGCTTCGCGGTACGTGCTGAGCCACCGCGGGAGTTCGGTGAGGTCCGTGAGGACCACGTCCGCGCCCGCCTCGCGCAGTTCCTCCGCGCTGCACGGGCCGGTCGCCACGGCCACGGACAGGGCGCCGGCCGTGCGCGCCCCGCGTACGTCACCCACGTGGTCGCCGACGTAGACCGTCGCCCCGTGTGCGCGCAGCGCCTCCGCCTTCCGCTCGGCCCACAGGTCGCCGACGACCGCGTCCGGCTCGATACCGAGGTGGGTGAGGTGCAGCTTGGCGTTCGGCTCGTACTTGGCGGTGACGACCACGGCCCGCCCGCCCGCGTCCTGGACCGCCGTGATCGCCTCGTGGGCACCCGGCAGCGCGGGCGTCGCGGCGATGGCGATCGCGGGGTACATCTCCCGGTACAGGTCGCTCATCGGCGCCACCTGCTCGGCCGGGAACCAGTTGATCAACTCCTCCGCCAGCGGCGGACCCAGCCGGGTGACCGCCAGGTCGGCGTCGATGTACGTCCCCGTCCGCTCCGACAGCGCCCGGTAGCAGGCGCGGATGCCGGGGCGGGAGTCGATCAGGGTCATGTCGAGGTCGAAGCCGACGGTCAGCGGGCGCGAGGTCATGGGGGCCATTCTGCCCAGCGGGTACGGCACCCAGGCTCGCCGGGACTGTGAGCTCGGCAACCGTCACCGTCGCTGGGAGCGCCACGCCAGGTACAGCGCCGAGCCCACGGCCGCGCCGCGCACCACCCAGGGCCAGGTCTGGGTGAGGGCGTCGTTCATATGGCCCTGGACGATCGGGTCGCCCCAGCGGCCGTCGTTGCGGCCCCAGAGCCAGACCACCCCGGCCACGACCGCCAGGCCGGGCATGCCCATGACGGCCCACTTGGTCTCCGCCGGGGTGAGGCGGCGGGAGCCGTACGCGATGAGCCAGCCGAGGAGCAGCGCGAACCAGTTGCCGAGGACGGCCCCGGCGACGAGGGCGGCGGCGGCCAGCAGCAGCAGGGGGTTGGTCCAGCCGGCGGCGGGGCGGGGCAGCGGGAGCCTGCGGCGCCGGACGGGGGCGGCCGGGTCCGGGGCGGTGGCGTCGTCCCCGGCGGCCTCGACGACGGGCTCGGCCTCCTCGGCCGGGGCCTTCTCCCGCCGCGGCGGCTGCTTGAGCAGCTCCGGGATCTCCACCCCGCCGACGAACCCCGGCACGCTGTCGCCGCCCCCGAAGGGACCGCTGTCCACCCGCCACCAGTCGGGCTGCGCCGCGCTGTCGCCGAGTTCGTGCTCGCCCGCCAGATGGGGCGGGGACGGCGCGTGGGAGGGCGGGGCGGGGGCCGGCTCGGCCGGGCGCGGGCGCGGTACGACCCGGCGCAGCCCCTTCGGCCGGGCGGCGCCGTCGTCGTCCCGCTGTACGGGCACCGCGGCGGGCGGCGCCTCCGGTGCGCCGGTGCCGTTGCCCGCCGCCGCGACGACCTCGTCCGGGGTGCCGAGGCGGTCCAGGATGCGGCGGACCGCGGCGGGGCTGTCCACCGTGGTCCGCGCCCGGTGCCGGTCGATCTCGTTGCGCAGGTCCGCGACGAGGCGCATCCGCGCGGACGACGGCAACTGCCGTTGCTGGGCCACGTCACCTACGCGGCTCAGGTACTCGTAGACGACCTGGTCGCTCTCGATCCCCACGAAGTCCCTCCGGGGGGTTGGCCGTTGTTGTCCCCGTTGGTCACGGTACCGCGCTGGGGGGCTGCCGCCCCCCAGACCCCCCGCATCGGCCTGGACGGCCTCGTCCTCGAACGCCGGACGGGCTGGATGATGCTGACGTACCTGCGTAGCTGCGGGCAGTCGTGCCGCTTGGGGCGGCACGGGTGGGCGCAGCGGCACCCCGCAAGCGCCGGGCCGCGCGACCCCCGCCCCGGCAGCGACCCCGGGTACCTGCGAAACGCACGCCCACCTCCCCGTCGTACCCACCCGCTACCGTGGGGCAGATGAGCACCGAGGACCGGCCCCGCTCCCTCGCGGAAGCGCTCCGCGCACGCGACGACGCCTCCCTTGCCGCGCTCCTGCGCAGCCGCCCCGACCTCATCACGCCCGTTCCCACCGACCTCACGCAGCTGGCGACCCGCGCGGGGACCCGGGCCTCGGTCCTGCGGGCCCTGGAGCGGCTGGACCGGTTCGCGTTGCAGACGGCGGAGGCGCTGGCGGTGGCGGCGGAACCGGCGACGTACGACGAGGTGCTGGGGCTGATGGCGGGGGACGCCGGTGATCCGGTGATCGCCGCGGCGCTGCCCCGCGCGCTGGGGGCCCTTCGCGAGCAGGCGCTCGTGTGGGGCGGCGACGACCGGCCGCGTCTGGTGCGCACCGCTCGTGAGCTGCTGGCGCCATCCCCTCAGCACCCGTCGCCGACGGGGCTGGGCCCGGCCGTGCAGGAGGCTACGGCGGGGATGTCGCCGGGGCGGATCCAGGAGATCGTCAGCACCGCGGGGCTGCCCTCGACCCATGACTCCGTGTCCGCCGCGGCCGCGCTGGCCTCCCTGTTCACGGACCGGAAGCGGATGGCGGCGCTGCTCGGCCGGGCGCCCGAGGAGTCGCTGGAGGTGCTGTCGCGGCTCGTGTGGGGGCCGCCGTACGGGCAGGTCACCGCCGACCCGGCCGCGCACCTGCGCTGGCTGCTCGACCGCGGCCTGCTGCTGCCGACGGCGCCCGGCACGGTCGTACTGCCCCGGGAGGTGGCCCTGCATCTGCGTGGAGGCCGCGCCCACCGGGCGCCGGAGCCGGTGCCGCCGGGGGTCGAGCCCGCCGCGACGTACCGGCCCGAGGTGGTGGACGCCACGGCGGCCGGGCAGGCGTACACCGCGCTGGCCACCGTCGAGGAGCTGCTGAAGGAGTGGGACGAGGGCGGGCCCGCCGTGCTGCGGGCCGGCGGGCTGAGCGTGCGGGACCTGAAGCGGACGGCGGTCGCCCTGGACGTGGCCGAGCCGGTCGCCGCGTTCTGGGTCGAGCTGGCCTACGCGGCCGGGCTGCTGGCCTCCGACGGCGAGGCCGACGAGCGGTACGCGCCGACCCCGGCCTACGACGAGTGGCTGGAGCAGCCCGCCGCCGAGCGCTGGGCGCGGCTGGCCCAGACGTGGCTCACGGCGACCCGGACGTCGGGGCTGGTCGGCGGGCGGGACGCGAAGGACCGTACGTTGTCGGCGCTGGGGCCGGGGCTCGACCGTTCCGCCGCGCCCGAGGTACGGCACCGGGTGCTCGCCCTGCTGGCCGGGGTGCCGACGGGTGGCGCCCCGGCCGCCGAGGCCGTGCTGGAGCGGCTGCGCTGGGAACGCCCCTTGCGCGGGCCCCAGCGGGAGGACGATCTGCGCGCCCGGCTCGCCCGGTGGACCCTGTCGGAGGCCGAGCAGCTCGGGGTGACCGGGCGCGGGGCGCTGTCGGCGCACGGGCGGGCGCTGGTCGGTGCGCCGCCACCGCCCGGTCCGGCCGGAGGGCCTCCCGCCGGGCCCGGTGACAAGCTGCCCGTGCATCACCGCCATCACGAGCCCCCCGTCCGCGAGCCCCTGTCCCCCGCCGAGCAGGCCGTCGCCACGGCCGCCGCCGCCCGGCTGCTCGCCCCGCTGCTGCCGGAGCCGCTGGACCACGTGCTGCTCCAGGCCGATCTGACGGCGGTGGCGCCGGGCCCGCTGCGGCGCCCGCTCGCCGACACGCTGGGCGTCCTCGCGGACGTGGAGTCCAAGGGCGGCGCGACGGTCTACCGGTTCACGCCCGCCTCGGTGCGCCGTGCCCTGGACGCCGGCCGGGCCGCCTCCGACCTGCACGCCTTCCTCACCGCCCACTCCCGGACCCCGGTGCCGCAACCGCTCGCGTATCTCATCGACGACGTGGCCCGCAGACACGGCCATCTGCGAGTGGGCGCCGCCTCGGCGTATGTGCGCTGCGACGACGACGCGCTGCTCAGCGAGATCCTCGCCGACAAGCGGGCGGCGGCGCTGCGGCTGCGCCGGCTGGCACCGACGGTGCTGGCGGCCCAGGCCGACCCGGCGACCCTCCTCGACGGCCTGCGCGGGATGGGGTACGCCCCGGCCGCCGAGTCCGCCGAGGGGGATGTGCTGATCACCCGCGCCCACGCCCACCGCACCCCGCCCCGCACCGCCCCCGAACCGGTCCCGGACGGTCCGCCGACGCCCGACGCCACGCTCCTGTCGGCCGCGGTCCGGGCGATCCGCGCGGGCGACCTCGCCGCCACCGCCCCGCGCAAGCCCGCCGCCGGGACCCCGGTCTCAGACGGTGACCTGCCCCGCACCAGCTCCGCCGAAACCCTCGCCACCATGCAGGCCGCCGTCCTGACCGGCGAGGCCCTGTGGATCGGCTACGTCAACGCCGAGGGCGCCGCCAGCCAGCGCGTCATCGCCCCGATCCGCGTCGAGGGCGGCTTCGTGACGGCCTACGACCACACGGCGGACGAGGTCCGGACGTATCCGCTGCACCGGGTGACGGGGGTGGCGGAGCTGGCGGACGACCAGACGTGATCGCCCGCCCGTGATCGTCCGCGGGTAGGGCACACTGGACGTTTGGCCGTATGGAATGGCCGTGTGGAAAGGGTGTGCCGCGCGTGAATGGTCCGCTGATCGTCCAGTCCGACAAGACCCTGCTCCTGGAAGTCGACCACGAGCGGGCTGATGACTGCCGTCGGGCCATCGCGCCGTTCGCGGAGCTGGAGCGGGCGCCGGAGCACATCCACACCTACCGGCTGACGCCGCTCGGCCTGTGGAACGCGCGGGCGGCCGGGCACGACGCCGAGCAGGTCGTGGACGCGCTCGTGCAGTACAGCCGCTACCCCGTGCCGCACGCGCTGCTCGTCGACATCGCCGAGACGATGGACCGGTACGGACGGCTGACCCTCACCAAGCACCCCGCCCACGGACTCGTCCTCACCACCACCGACCGGCCGGTGCTGGAGGAGGTGCTGAAGTCCAAGCGGATCGCCCCGCTCGTCGGCGCCCGGATCGACCCGGACAGCGTCGCCGTGCACCCCTCCGAGCGCGGGCAGATCAAGCAGACGCTGCTGAAGCTGGGCTGGCCGGCCGAGGACCTCGCGGGGTACGTGGACGGCGAGGCGCACCCGATCGAGCTGGCCGAGGACGGGTGGGCGCTTCGGCCCTACCAGAGGCAGGCCGTGGAGAACTTCTGGCACGGCGGCAGCGGTGTGGTCGTCCTGCCCTGTGGCGCGGGGAAGACGCTGGTCGGGGCCGGGGCGATGTCCGAGGCCAAGTCGACGACGCTGATCCTGGTCACCAACACCGTCTCCGCCCGGCAGTGGAAGCACGAGCTGGTGAAGCGGACCTCGCTGACCGAGGACGAGATCGGCGAGTACAGCGGTACGCGCAAGGAGATCCGGCCGGTCACCATCGCGACCTACCAGGTGCTGACCACCAGGCGGAAGGGTGTCTACCCCCACCTGGAGCTGTTCGACTCCCGGGACTGGGGGCTCATCGTCTACGACGAGGTGCACCTGCTGCCCGCGCCGGTCTTCAAGTTCACCGCCGACCTCCAGGCACGGCGGCGGCTGGGGCTGACGGCGACGCTGGTGCGTGAGGACGGCCGGGAGTCGGACGTCTTCTCACTGATCGGGCCCAAGCGGTTCGACGCGCCGTGGAAGGAGATCGAGGCGCAGGGCTACATCGCGCCCGCCGACTGCGTCGAGGTCCGGGTCAATCTGACGGACTCCGAGCGGCTGGCGTACGCCACCGCCGAGACGGAGGAGAAGTACCGCTTCTGCGCCACCACCGCGACCAAGCGGAAGGTGACGGAGGCGATCGTGCGGCGGTTCGCCGGGCAGCAGATCCTCGTCATCGGGCAGTACATCGACCAGCTCGACGAGCTGGGCGAGCACCTGAACGCCCCGGTGATCAAGGGGGAGACGTCGAACGCCCAGCGCGAGAAGCTGTTCGACGCCTTCCGGCAGGGCGAGATCAGCGTCCTGGTGGTGTCGAAGGTGGCGAACTTCTCCATCGACCTGCCCGAGGCGACCGTCGCCGTCCAGGTGTCGGGGACGTTCGGGTCCCGGCAGGAGGAGGCACAGCGGCTGGGCCGGGTGCTGCGCCCCAAGGCCGACGGCCACCAGGCCCACTTCTACTCCGTGGTCGCCCGGGACACCATCGACCAGGACTTCGCCGCCCACCGCCAGCGGTTCCTGGCGGAACAGGGATACGCGTACCGGATCGTGGACGCGGACGAGATCCTGGCGGAGGGCTGAGAACCCGCCCCGCCAGCGCCAGCCCCGCCAGCCCCAGCATCGGATAGGGCGCCGCCAACGGCTGCTGCCACCACGGCAGTTCCAGGTCCAGGTCCCCCTGGTGGGGCAGCAGCCACATGGTGCGGGCGGTGAAGACGGCGGCCACCAATGCAGCCGTGCGGACGCGGTCCTCCGCGAGGAGTACGGCGAGCAGCGGGACGCACCAGACCCAGTGGTGGGACCAGCTGATCGGTGAGACGAGCAGCGCGGTGAAGGCGGTGAGCAGGATGCCGTGCCGGTCCTCGGTGGCCCGCGCGGCCAGCCACAGGCCGGTGACCGCGACCGCGGCGGCCGGGAGCGCCCAGGCGAGGCCTGGGGCCGGGTCGTGGAGGGTGCGGGCGACCAGGCCCTGGAGGGACTGGTTGTCGACGATCCAGGGTTTGCCGACGCGAGCGGTGTCGTAGAGGCGGCGGGTCCAGAAGTCGGTGCTGGCGGCGGGCAGGGCGAGGGCGGTCAGGGCGACGGTGGCGGCGAAGGCGGCCGCCGCCGTCGCCGCCTCCCGTCTGCGCCCCGTGAGCAGCAGGTACAGCGCGAACACGGCGGGGGTGAGCTTGATCCCGGCCGCGATGCCCACGGCGGCGCCCCGGGCCCGGGCGCGGGGTGGGCGGGTGAGGTCCCACAGGATCAGACAGGCGATGACGAGGTTGATCTGGCCGAACAGAAGCGTCTGGAAGACCGGTTCGAGCCAGAGGGCGAGGGCGGTGGCCGCGCAGCGGGCGGGCAGGGGCGGGGTGCGGCCCGCCAGACGGGCGGAGAGGGCGACGAGGCAGGCGAGCAGGAGCGCGTTGCCCGCGAGGAAGAGGGGTTTCAGGGCCGGGACGGGGATCCAGGTCGTGGGGACGAACAGGACCGCCGCGAAGGGCGGATACGTCGCCGGCAGCTGCCACTCGGTGACCGTGAAGCCGTACAGATCGCCGCCGTGGGCGACGGCCTCGCCCTCGGCCCGGTAGACCAGCGCGTCGGCCATCGGCACGTGCCGCAGGACGCAGAGGGCGGCGAAGGCGGTGAGGGAAACCGCCAGGAGGAACAGGGGGGTTGCTGCATGTGCCCTTGCCGTCACCTTCCGCTTTGCCACGGAGGCGACGATATGCGGTTACTTACGGAGTATGCCTGCTTCCTCGCCGTACTCGCCGAGGACGACGACGCCGAACGCGGCGCCCGCGAACACCTTGATGGCGCGCAGGGCGTCGCCCAGGCGATGGTGGTGGCTGCCGGTCACGGCCGTGGCGCCGGCCGGACGGGCGGGGGCTGGAGTGATGGTTGCTGCGCTCATGTCTCCATGGTGGAACGCGGGGCAGGAGGATGCATCGGTCCCGAGAGGCAATTCCGGGCGCCCCTGCGTCCACCCACGGACGGACCCCCTCCCCCTACACCGGAAGGGCGCGACCCCTAGGGGACGGAAAATCGGTTGGCCCCCGCGCACCCGGCATCACTAAAATCTCCGCTCTTGCCCGCCTCCCTCCCCGGAGCGCCGCCGCCCGGCCGGAAACCGGACGGCACCATCACCGCGTCCACCGCCGCGCCCGCCCTGTAGGCCCTCCGGAGGCACCCCCGTGTCCACGCCCACCGACGATCCCCTCGCCCGGGAACGCTCCCACCTCGCCGAGTCCCGCGCCGCCCTGCGCGCCATGCGGGAGGACGTCGAGTCGCTCGACATCCGCGACGTCACCGCGAACTGGGTCAACGCCGAGGTGCTCGCCCGCCAGATCGACGAGCGCATCAAGGCGCTGGCCGACCTCAGCCACACCCCGCTGTTCTTCGGCCGCCTCGACTACCTGCACGCTCCCGGCGCCGAGCAGGCCGAGGGCGCGGAGGGCGAGCGCTTCTACATCGGGCGGCGGCATGTGCACGACGCCGACGGCGACCCGATGGTCATCGACTGGCGCGCGCCGGTCTCGCAGCCGTTCTACCGGGCCTCCAAGAAAGACCCGATGGACATCGCGCTGCGCCGCCGCTTCGGATACACCGGCGGCGCGCTCACGGCGTACGAGGACGAGCACCTCTCCGACCCGGCCGAGGCGTCCACCACCAGCAAGCTGCTCCAGCAGGAGATCGAGCGCCCGCGCGTCGGCCCGATGCGGGACATCGTCGCCACCATCCAGCCCGAGCAGGACGAGATCGTGCGCAGCGGGCTGGGCGGGACCGTGTGCGTGCAGGGAGGGCCCGGCACCGGGAAGACCGCCGTGGGCCTGCACCGGGTCGCGTACCTCCTCTACGCCCACCGCGAGCGGCTCGCCCGCACCGGCACCCTGGTGATCGGGCCGAACAAGTCCTTCCTGCACTACATCGAGCAAGTGCTGCCCGCGCTGGGCGAGCTGACCGTCCGCCAGGCCACCGTCGACGACCTCGTCGGCCATGTGGAGGTGCGCGGCGCCGACGACGCGGCGGCGGCGATCGTCAAGGGCGACGCGCGGATGGCGGAGGTGCTCAGACGGGCCCTCTACTCGCACGTCACCATGCCCACGGAGCCCGTCGTCGTGGTGCGCGGCTCACGGCGCTGGCGCGTACCGGCGTACGAACTGGAGGACGTCGTGCGGGAGTTGCTGGAGCGGGACATCCGCTACGGCGCCGCCCGCGAGGCCCTGCCGCAGCGCATCGCGCACGCGGTGCTGGTGCAGATGGAGCGCTCGGGCGAGGCCCCGGACGACCGGGTGCAGGACGCCGTGGCCCGCAATACGGCGGTGAAGGCGGCGGTGAAGGAGGTCTGGCCGGCCGTCGACCCGGCGAAGCTCGTGCTGCGCCTGCTGACCGACGCCGACTTCCTCGCCGTACACGCCGAGGGGATCCTCGACGAGGAGGAGCAGAAGACGGTCCTGTGGGCGAAGCCGGTGCGCAGCGTGAAATCGGCCAGGTGGTCGGCGGCGGACGCGGTGCTGATCGACGAGGCGACGGACCTGGTGCAGCGCACGCACTCGCTCGGGCACGTCGTCCTCGACGAGGCGCAGGACCTCTCCCCCATGCAGTACCGGGCCGTCGGCCGCCGCTGCACCACCGGCTCCGCCACCGTCCTCGGCGACCTGGCGCAGGGCACCACCCCCTGGGCCACCCGGAGCTGGGACGAGGCGCTGGCCCATCTCGGGAAGACGGACGGGGTGGTGGAGGAGCTGACCGCCGGTTTCCGTGTCCCGACGGACGTCATCACCTACGCCTCCCGGCTGCTGCCGCACATCGCACCCGGCCTCGCCCCGGTCGCCTCGGTCCGTGAGAACCCGGGCTCCTTCGAGATCCGCACGGTCTCCGCCGCCGCCGAGGTGGTCGCCGCCTGCGAGGAGTCGCTGCGGAGCGAGGGTTCCACCGGCCTGATCGCCGCCGACGCCCGCGTCCCCGCCCTCGCCGAGGCGCTGACGGCGGCCGGGATCACCTACCTCTCCCCCGGTGAGGAGACCACTCAGGAGACCCGGCTGACCCTGGTCCCGGCCTCGCTCGCCAAGGGCCTGGAGTACGACTACGTGGTCCTCGACGAGCCCCAGGCCGTGGTCGACGGCGAACCGGACGAGCGAACCGGCCTGCGACGCCTGTACGTGACCCTGACCCGAGCGGTCTCGGGCCTGATCATCACCCACACGGCCCCCCTGCCACCGCAGCTGGTCTAAGCCCCGTCACCAGGTGTGTCCAGTGCCCGCCGCCACTGCGCCACCGCCGTCGCCGACACCGGGCCCGTCCAGCCTGCCGGGCGGGCCGCGCCGCCGATGTGGAAGCCGTCGATGCCGGCGGCGCGCAGGGGCGGGACGTGGTCGAGGCGGAGGCCGCCGCCGACGAGGAGGCGCTGTTCGTAGCCGGGCTCGCCGCGCCGGCGGGCCTCGGCGAGCAGCGTGGGCAGGCCGTCGTCGACGCCGGAGGCCGAGCCGGCGGTGAGGTAGCAGTCCAGGCCGGGCAGGTCGGCCAGTTGCTTGCGCAGGGCGTCGCGGTCGGCGGCCCGGTCGATCGCCCGGTGGAAGGTCCACCGGCAGCCCTCCAGCTCGGCGACGATCCGCTCGACCGCGCCCAGGTCCACCCCGCCGTCGGTGTCGAGGAAGCCGAGCACGAACTGGTCGGCGCCGGCGTCCCGCATCTCCCGGGCGGCCCCGGCCAGCCGCTCGACGTCCCCGGCCGCGAATCCGGCCGCGAGCCGCAGCATCACGCGCAGATCGAGGTCGACGGCGGCGCGGATCCCGGCGAAGGTCTCGACCGGCGGGGTGAGCCCGTCGGCCGCGATGTCGGTGACCAGTTCGAGGCGGTCCGCGCCTCCGGCCTGGGCGGCGACCGCGTCCTCGGGGCCGAGGGCGATCACCTCCAGGACTGCACGCGTGCTCATAGGACCCCTTCCGTCGGTGTTTCCCTGCAGCGACTACAGGTCTAGTCCAATCTCAGGGTACGTCGGGAGGGCACGGGTCCGCGAGATCGCCCCGGCAGGGCTGTCACCGCCGGGTCGTAGGATCCCCCGTGTGATTACGGGTGAGCTGAAGAGCAAGGTGGACCGCGTCTGGGACGCGTTCTGGTCCGGTGGGATCTCGAACCCGCTGGAAGTGATGGAGCAGATCACGTACCTGCTCTTCATCCGCCGCCTCGACGAGCTGCAGACGGTCAAGGACAGGATGGCCCGGCGCGGCATCGAGGACACCGACCCGTTCTTCGGCCCCGACCAGCAGGACCTGCGCTGGCAGAACCTCAAGGACGACGAGCCGGCGCGGATGTACCAGACGGTCGCCGAGCAGGTGTTCCCCTATCTGCGCAGGCTGGGGGGCGAGAACTCCACCTACTCGCACCATATGAAGGACGCCCGCTTCACGATCCCGACGCCCAACCTGCTGTCCAAGGTCGTCCTCCTCCTGGAGGGCATCCCCATGCAGGACAAGGACACCAACGGCGACCTGTACGAGTACATGCTCGGCAAGATCGCCACAGCGGGTCAGAACGGCCAGTTCCGCACGCCTCGGCACATCATCGAGCTGATGGTCGAGATGACCGAGCCGAACCCCCGGGACGAGATCTGCGACCCGGCCTGCGGTACGGCCGGCTTCCTGGTGAACGCGTCGGAGTACGTGCAGCGTGTACACAAGGACGACCTGTTCGAGGCGGACCACCAGCACCACTTCAACAACAGCATGTTCCACGGGTTCGACTTCGACTCGACCATGCTCCGCATCGGCTCGATGAACATGCTGATGCACGACGTCGCGAGCCCGGACATCCGCTACCGCGACTCGCTCTCGCAGAGCGCGGGCGAAGAGACCGACCGGTATTCGCTGATCCTCGCGAACCCGCCCTTCGCCGGCAGCCTCGACTACGAGACGACGTCCTCGGACCTGCTGAAGATCGTCAAGACCAGGAAGACGGAACTCCTCTTCCTGGCCCTCTTCCTCAAGCTCCTCAAGCCCGGCGGCCGGGCCGCGGTGATCGTCCCCGACGGTGTGCTGTTCGGTTCCACGAAGGCGCACAGGGAACTTCGCCGCATGCTGGTGGAGGACCAGAAGCTCGACGCGGTGGTGAAGCTTCCGTCCGGCGTCTTCAAGCCGTACGCCGGCGTCTCCACCGCCGTACTCTTCTTCACGAAGACGGACTCCGGCGGCACCGACGACGTCTGGTTCTACGACGTCCAGGCGGACGGTTTCAGCCTGGACGACAAGCGGACCCCGCTGCTCGCGGAAGACCGGCTGGGCGCCCGCGCCACCGCCCTCACGGCCGCGGAGCACGCGAAGAACAACCTCCCGGACGTCCTGACCCGCTGGAAGCGCCGCACCACCGACGAACGCACCCGCACCCGCAGGGACCAGAGCTTCTGCGTCCCCAAGGCCGACATCGCCGCCCAGGGGTACGACCTCTCCCTCAACCGCTACAAGGAGATCGTCCAGGAAGACGTCCAGACCCGGCCGCCCCTGGAGATCCTGACCGACCTGGTGTTCCTGAACGAGGAGATCGAGGCGGGCACGGCAAAGCTGAAGGAGATGCTGACGTGACCACCCCGGTCAGGCTGGACGAGGTGTGCGACATCACGATGGGGCAGGCCCCTCCCGGCGACGCCTACAACCATGACGGCGCCGGATGGCCGTTGATCGCCGGAGCGGGCGACTTCTCGGGACATCAGCCGGCACCGAAGAAGTGGACGACGAAGGCCAGCAAGATTTCCCGCGCCGGGGACATCATCCTGGGGATCCGCGCCTCCATCGGGGAGAAGGTGCTGGCAGACACGGAATACTGCCTGGGGCGCGGAGTAGCCGGCCTGAGGCCGCACGAGAATCTCGACCCCCGCTTTCTGTGGCACTGGCTGACCCAGGTCAAGGGCGAGCTCGCGGCCAAGGGGCGAGGTGCCACGTTCTTGCAGGTGAACCGGAACGACATCGGTGAGCTGGTCGTGGACCTCCCCTCCCTCCAGGAGCAGAAGCGCATCGCCGCCGCCCTGGACCAGGTGGACCTCCTGCGCGCCAAGCGCCGCCGCGCCCTCGCTCTCCTCGAAGACCTCACCCAGTCCGTCTTCCTCGACATGTTCGGGGATCCGGCCGCACCGAACCCGGGCTTTCCGTTGGTCCCGCTGGCGGACGCCGTGTCCAAACCCCTGCAGAACGGCGCCTACTTCCCCAGCGAGGCGTACACCGAGAACGGCGTCGCCATGGTGCACATGAGCGACGCCTTCTACGGCACGGTAAAAGCCGAAGGGCTGAAACGAGTGGCGTGTTCGGAGAAGGACATCGCCAAATACTCGTTGACCGACCGCGACCTCCTGGTGGCCCGGCGCTCACTCAATTACGAGGGATCGGTGAAGCCCTGCCGCATCACCGAACTCGCCGAGCCGCTCATCTTCGAGTCCTCGCTCATTCGCGTCACTCCCGACCCGGAACTCCTCACCGCAAGGTACCTCTACACCTATCTGTCCAATGAGCGGGTCCGCGCCGCCTACGTCTTCCCCCGGGTCACGGGAGCGACCATCACCGGCATCAGCCAGCAGAACCTGGCCAAGGTTCCGGTACTCGTGCCGCCGCTCCCCGCGCAGCGGGACTTCGAGCAGCGTCTGGAACAGATCGACCGGGTCAGGGACACCCACCGAGCCCACCTAGCCGTCCTCGGCGAACTCTTCACCTCGCTCCAACTGCGTGCCTTCTCCGGCACCCTCTGGGATCATGAAGCCGCCGCATAGGGCATGACCAGGGGAAGGGGCTCGGTTCCGGCATGGGCACAGAGGGGCAGGGGAACAGCCAGGGGGACCTCGGGCAACCGCGGAGCAACTTCCACTTCCTGCGCGCGCAGTGGCCGTCCCTCTACGACGAAGCCCTCCGCGCCGAGCGTCTCGCCCACGCGGACCCCCGCACCTCCTGCTTCTACGCCCGCCGGGTTCTCGAGCTCGCGGTGCACTGGATGTACGACAACGACTCCGCGCTGCGCCCCCCGTACCGCAACGACCTGAGCGCGATGCTGAACGAGCCGGCCCTCAGGAATCTGGCCGGGCCGACCCTGAGCGCGAAGATGGACCTGATCAGGCGCCAGGGGAACCACGCCGTGCACCGCCCGACCCCCGTCCCGGCCAGGGACTCGGTGCGAACGGTCGCCGAGCTGTTCCACGTCTTCTACTGGTTCGCCCGCACCTACGCGCCGGACCCGGCCGCGGCCCCCGCCCCCGGCGCACGGTTCGACACCCAGCGCATCCCGCGTCCCGTCCCCGCCGACGTCCGGCTGCGCCGGCAGGCCGAGCTCAAGAAGCAGGCGGAAGAGGACCAGGCCCGCTGGGACGCCCAGGCGGAGGAGCTGGCCGCGGAACGCGCCAAGGGTGCGCGGCTGGCCTCCGAGGTGGCCGAGTTGCGCGCCCGCGTCACCGCGCTCCGCAAGGCCAACGAGGGCCGCCCGGACACCCACGACTACGACGAGGCGGCCACCCGCGACCTGTTCATCGACCTGCTCCTGAAGGAGTCGGGCTGGGATCTGGCCGATGAACGCGACCGCGAGTTCCCCGTCGCCGGTGAGCCCGGAGTGATCAGCAGGTCCGGCAAGGGCTACGTGGACTACGTGCTGTGGGGTGACGACGACCGGCCCCTCGCCGTCGTCGAGGCCAAGCGCACCCGGGCCGACGCCCGGGCCGGCCGTCAGCAGGCCGCGCTGTACGCGGACGCGCTCGAAGCCGCGTACCACCAGCGGCCGGTGATCTTCTACACCAACGGTTACGAGACCTATCTGTGGGACGAGGGCAACGGCTACCCGCCCCGCAAGGTCCAGGGCTTCCGCACCAAGGACGAACTCCACTGGCTCATCCGCCAGCGTGCCGGCCGTCTCGCCCTGAAGTCGTCCAACGTGAACCAGGGCATCGCGGGCCGCCCCTACCAACTGCACGCCATCCAGCGCGTGAGCGAGGGCTTCGAGAAGGACAGGCGCCGCCGCGCCCTGCTCGTCATGGCGACCGGCACCGGCAAGACCCGCACCACCGTGGCCTTCGCCGAGTTGTTGCAGCGGGCGGGCTGGGCGCGTCGCATCCTGTTCCTGGCCGACCGGCAGGCTCTGGTCAACCAGGCCGTGCGGGCGTTCAAGGAGCACCTGCCGAACAGCGTGACGGTCAACCTCCTCACCGAGAAGACGACCGACGCGCATGTCTACGTCTCGACGTACCCGACCATGATGAACCTGGTCAACGAGGTCACGGAGGACGGCCGCCGGCGCTTCGGACCGGGCTTCTTCGACCTGGTCGTCATCGACGAGGCCCACCGCTCGGTCTACGACAAGTACGGCGAGCTCTTCGAGTACTTCGACAGCCTCCTTCTGGGGCTGACCGCCACCCCCAAGGACGACGTCGACCACAACACGTACCAGCTGTTCCAGCTGGAGGACGGCGTCCCCACCGACTCCTACAGCCTCGACCAGGCGGCCGCGGACCACTTCCTGGTGAAGCCCAACGTCGTCGACGTCCCCTTCGACTCCCTCCGGCGCGGCTTCCGCTACGACGACCTCACCGAGGAGCAGAAGGAGGCGTGGGACAACCTGGAATGGACCGAGGACGGTCAGGTCCCGGACGAGGTCTCCGCCGACGAGGTCAATCGCTTCCTGTTCAACCGCCCGACCGTGGACAAAGCACTTGAGGTGCTGATGCGGCACGGTCTGCGCGTCGAGGGCGGCGACCGGCTCGGCAAGACGATCATCTTCGCGAAGAACAACAAGCACGCGCTGTTCATCGAGGAGCGCTACAACCTGCACTACCCCCGGGGCGCGGGCAACGACGCCCGCGTCATCACCTACCAGGAGAAGAACCCCCAGCAGCTCATCGACGACTTCTCCGACCCGGCCAAGGCCCCGGACATCGCGATCTCCGTCGACATGCTGGACACCGGCATCGACGTGCCCGAGGTACTCAACCTGGTCCTGTTCAAGCCGGTGTACTCCCGCACCAAGTTCTGGCAGATGATCGGCCGGGGCACCCGTCTGTGCGAGAACGTCCACGGGCCCGGCCGTGACAAGGACGGCTTCCACGTCTTCGACCTGTGCGGCAACGCCGAGTTCTTCAACCAGGAGCTCGACCGCGCACCGGCCCGTCAGGCTCCGACGCTCACCGAGAAGCTCCTGCAGCGGCAGCTCGACCTCATCCGCACGCTCGACCGGCGCCAGGCACCCGACCCGGCGCAGGACGGCGGCCCCGAGGCCTTCGAGACGGAGGCGTCGCTGCGCTGGGCGGCCGCGCACCGGCTCCACGCGACCGTGCGGGGCATGAACCTCGACAACTTCCTCGTACGACCGCACCGCCGCCATGTCGAACGGTTCGGCGCAGACTTCGCCGCCTGGCACCGCATCGACGACGACGCGGCCCACGCGCTGAGCGAGGACGTCCTCGGACTGCCCTCCGACTACTGGCCCGAGGGCGAGGACAGGGGCGAGGAGGCCAAGCGCTTCGACCTCCTCGCCTACCGCCTGCAGCTCTCGGCCCTGGAGGGCGGCTCCGACTACGTCCGCCTGCGCGGCCAGGTGCAGGAGATCGCCCGCGACCTGCTCGGCCGGACCAACATTCCCGCCGTCCGCGGCCGGGCCGAACTGCTCGAAGCCGTCGCCGGCGACGCGTGGTGGCAGAACGTGACCGTCCCGATGCTGGAGCACGTACGCCGCCGTGTACGCGGTCTGGCCCACCTGATCGAGACCCCGGCCGCCCGGAAGATCGTCTACACCGACATAGCGGAGGAACCCGGAACGCTGTCGGAGGTCGAGCTCAGGGGACTGCCCGTCGGCACGGACGAGGAGCGCTTCAAGCAGAAGGCCCGCGCCTACCTCCAGACCCACCGCGAGCAGGAAGCCGTCCGCAAACTGCGCGAGAACGAGCAGATCACGGCCGAGGACCTGGCCGCACTCGAAGAGGTCTTCCTGTCCGAAGGAGTCGCCTCCGCCGAGGACCTGGAGCAGAGAAACGCCGCCGAGGGAGGCCTCGGTGTGTTCCTGCGCCGCATCGGCGGCCTGGACAAGGCCGCAGCGCAGGAGGCGTTCTCCGGTTTCATCGCCGAGCACGACCTCTCCGCCGACCAGATCGACCTCGTCGGCCTGATGGTCCGCTATGCGGCGGCGAACGGCCTCATCGGCATCCGCGACCTGTACGAGAACAACTTCTTCAGAAGCCGCGGGCTCATCGACGACTACTTCACCGACGACGAGATCGATGAGCTGGACGTCGTCTTCCGCACGCTGCGCTCCCGCGCGATCCCCGACACGGACCTCGCCGCGTGAGGCGCGGCTCGGTACCGGCGAAGGGAGAATGAGCCCATGCCCGACCTCGACGCCCTGCGTGCCCGCTTCGCCCGCGCCCTGGAAGGAGCCCGCGGTCCCGGCGCCGGCCCCGACCCGGTGCCGTACGCCGACAACCTGCTCGCCCGCTGGCAGGAGCCGCAGCGCCACTACCACACGCTCGATCACCTCACCGCCGTCCTCGACCACGTGGACGTACTGGAGGAGTACGCCGCCGACCCGGACGTCGTACGGCTGGCCGCCTGGTTCCACGACGCCGTCTACCTCCCCGACCGCTCCGAGAACGAGGAACGCTCCGCCCACCTAGCCGAGCGCGCGCTGACCGAGGCCGGGGTGGGGCGGGAGAGGACCGCCGAGGTCGCCCGTCTGGTCCGGCTCACCGTGACCCACGACCCCGCCGGCGACGACCGCGACGGCCAGGTGCTGTGCGACGCCGATCTGGCGATCCTGGCCGCGCCGCCGTCCGCGTACGCCGCCTACACCGCCGCCGTCCGGGAGGAGTACCACTTCGTGCCGAACGACGCCTTCCGTGCGGGCCGTGCCGCGATCCTGCGCCAACTCCTCGCTCTGGACCGGCTGTTCAGAACGCCGTACGGCCAGGAGAAGTGGGAGGCGACGGCCCGCTACAACCTCGCCGGCGAGCTGGAAATGCTGTCGACCTGAGCGGCCCGGCCCACCTAGTGTGCGGACCATGCGTGCCATAGGTGGGGATCAGGTGGAAGAGGCCGTCGCGGGCTGTGTGACGGCACTGCGGACGGCCGTGCACCGGGACTGGACGGAAGTGAAGGCCGGCCGGCTGGAGTGGAGTTGCCACAAGACGGCGTTCCACATCGCCGAGGACCTCATCGCGTACGCCGCCAACCTGGCGGGCCGCGCCCAGGACGCCTACGTCCCCTTCGAGATCACCCTCGACGAGGGCACCGACAACACCGGCCTGCTGCACGTGATCACGACGACCGGCGCCCTGCTCGCCGCCGCCGTCCGCACCGCCCCGCGTGACGTCCGCGCCTTCCATCCGTACCCCTTCCGCAGCGCCGACCGCGAGGGCTTCGCCGCGATGGGCATCGCCGAGGTGCTGCTGCACACGCACGACATCGCCGAGGGCCTCGGGCTGGTCCACGAACCCTCTGAGGAGCTGGCCGAGTCCGTACTGACCTGGCTCTTCCCGCACGTCCAGCCCGGTCCGGCCGCCTGGCCGACGCTGCTGTGGGCCACCGGCCGCGGCGAACTGCCCGGCCGTGCCCCGGTCACCGAGTGGCGCTGGCGCAACAACCTGGTCATCCCCGCCGAACGCCTCACCCTGGTCGGCGTCCGCCCCGCCGCCGCCCGCGATCTGCGCCTCGGCGGCGACGGCGGCTTCGAGTGGGCCGAGGGCGGCCCGTTCCAGGGCACGCGGGACGCGGCCGGGATGGTGGTCAAGTCGTACGAGGCGGGCGTGCACCGGCCGGAGTTCGGGCTGTTCGTGCTCGTCCGGCGCGAGGACGGCCGCGCGGTCGGCGGCATGGGCTTCCACGGCGCCCCGGACGAGGAGGGCGGCGCGGAGGTCGGCTACGACCTCGTCGAGACCGCCCGCGGCCAGGGCTACGCCACCGAGGCCCTGCGCGCGCTGTCGGAATGGGCGCTGGCCCGGGACGACGTCAACCTGCTGATGGCGGCCGTCGACCGGGACAACCTCCCCTCACAGGGCGTGGTGACACGCGCCGGCTACACCCGGGCCACCATGGAGGAGGAGCGGACCGCGCACGAGGAGCAGGACATGGACGGCGTGCTGCAGTTGTACCTCCGCCGGGCCTAGGTCGGACACGGCCTAGCCGTCAGTCCCCCGGCGCTTGCGTCTGCGCAGTCCGGACTTGTGCAGCAGCCGCACCACCTCGCGGCTGCTGACCTCCACCGCTCCGGCGGCCACCGCGTCCGCGTACCGGTGCGACGGGATGTCGTAGTGGTCGCGCTCGAAGGCCCGCCGGGGCACGCCGAGTTCCCCGGCGAAGAGGTGCAGTTCGTCGTACGACACATCGCTGACCAGGTGCGACCACAGGCGGCCGTGTCCGGGCCAGGCCGGCGGGTCGATGTACACCGTCACGGGAGCCTCACGAGGACGACATCCCGCCCGTCACCGGCCCCAGCGCCCCCACCGCCGCGACCTTCACGCCCGCCTTGTGGCACACCCAGTGCGGGTCGGGCCCGAGTTCCGGCTCGACGTCCAGGGCGTGCGGGTCGCCGGAGCCGCACACCGGGCACAGCGGCCAGCGCCCGTACCGGTCCAGGAGCGCGTCCTGCACGTCCTGGGCGATCAGCCCGGCCACATAGCCCTGCCCCTCCGGCCACTGCTCGACCCACCACCGCCGCTGGGCGACGGACTCCTCGACCAGCGAGACGACGTCCGCCTCGGCGACATCACCCGCGACCAGGTCGGCCAGTACGAGGGCGCGGGCGGCGTGCAACGCCTGCTCCAGGGGGCTGATGGGGTTCATGCACCCATTGTGCGCACTCTTGACCGGGACACCGAGCCGAAAATATCTTTCATTCGTGACCCAGGACGTGAAGGAAATTTTCGGGGGAGCCCTGGCCGCCAAGGTCCGCACGCTCGCCCCGTCGATGACCCGCTCCATGCAGCGCGTCGCCGAAGCCGTCGCGAACGACCCGGCGGGCTGCGCGGCCCTCACGGTCACCGGCCTCGCCGAACTCACCGGCACCAGCGAGGCCACGGTCGTACGCACCGCCCGCCTGCTGGGCTACCCCGGCTACCGCGACCTGCGCCTCGCCCTCGCCGGCCTCGCCGCCCAGCAGCAGTCCGGCCGCGCCCCCGCCATCACCACCGACATCGCGGTCGACGACCCTCTGGCCGACGTCGTCGCCAAACTCGCCTACGACGAGCAGCAGACCCTCGCCGACACCGCCGCCGGACTCGACACCGCCCAGCTCGGCGCCGCCGTCGCCGCGCTCGCCGTGGCCCGGCGGACGGACGTGTACGGCATCGGCGCCTCGGGGCTGGTCGCGCAGGACCTCACCCAGAAGCTGCTGCGGATAGGCCTGATAGCCCACGCGCACAGCGATCCGCACCTCGCCGTCACCAACGCCGTGCAGTTGCGGGCGGGGGACGTGGCGATCGCGATCACGCACTCGGGGTCGACGGGGGACGTCATAGAGCCGCTGCGGGTCGCCTTCGAGCACGGGGCGACGACGGTGGCGGTCACCGGGCGGCCGGACTCGCCGGTCACCCAGTACGCCGACCATGTGCTGACCACGTCCACGGCCCGGGAGAGCGAACTGCGGCCGGCCGCGATGTCCTCGCGGACCGGTCAGCTGCTGGTGGTGGACTGCCTGTTCGTCGGGGTGGCGCAGCGGACCTACGAAACGGCGGCGCCGGCGCTGGCTGCCTCGTACGAGGCACTGGCCCACCGCCATCGGAGTGGTTCACGCTGAACCCGGGCACGCTGCGCCATCCTCACCGAAGTCCTCGTGAAACCGATGTCCTCGTGAAACCGCAGTCCCCGTGAAACCGCAGTCCCCGTGAAAAGGGAAACCGGAAAGAGCCACCCCCCATGACCTCCACCTCCGACGCCCGCGACCTGCGCGCCGAGTTGGCCGCCCTGACCACCGAGGCGTTCCGTCCGGAACTCGCCGACATCGACCGGCTGCCCACCCGCGAGATCACCCGCCTCATGAACGGTGAGGACACGGCCGTGCCCGCCGCCGTCGCCGAACAGCTCCCGCGGATCGCGACCGCCATCGACGCCCTCGCCGAGCGCATGCGGCGCGGCGGGCGGCTGATCTACGCGGGCGCGGGCACCGCCGGACGGCTCGGCGTGCTGGACGCCTCCGAGTGCCCGCCGACCTTCAACACCGACCCCGACCGGGTCGTCGGCCTGATCGCGGGCGGCCCGGAGGCGATGGTGACGTCCGTGGAGGGGGCGGAGGACTCCAAGGAGCTGGCGCACCGGGACCTGGACGCGCTGAAGCTGACCCCCGAGGACACGGTGGTCGGCGTCTCCGCCTCCGGCCGCACCCCGTACGCGATCGGCGCCGTCGAACACGCCCGCGCCCAGGGCGCCCTGACCATCGGCCTGGCCTGCAACCGGGACAGCGCGCTCGCGGCGGCGGCCGAGCACGGCATCGAGGTCGTCGTCGGCCCCGAGCTGATCACGGGCTCCACTCGGCTGAAGGCGGGTACGGCCCAGAAGCTGGTCCTCAACATGCTGTCGACGATCACGATGATCCGCCTGGGCAAGACGTACGGGAACCTGATGGTCGACGTACGCGCCTCCAACGACAAGCTGCGCGCCCGCTCCCGCCGGATCGTCGCGCTGGCCACGGGCGCGGCGGACGAGGAGATCGAGAAGGCCCTCACGGAGAGCGGCGGCGAGGTGAAGAACGCGATCCTGGTCCTCCTGGCCGGCGTGGACGGCCCGACGGCCGCCCGCCTTCTGGAGGACTCCGGCGGCCATCTGCGCGCCGCGCTGGCGGCGACGGGCGGCTGACCCGCACGCTCGGGGGGTGCACACCTCGTACGACACCGCCGCCGCCGTCCTCCCCCTGGTGGGCGGTCCCGCGAACGTCACCTCCGTCGCCCACTGCATGACCCGGCTGCGGCTCGGGCTCGCCGATCCGTCGGTCGTCGACGAGGAGGGGCTGAGGGGGCTGCCCGGGGTGCTGGGTCTGGTCGTGGACGGCGGGTCGTGCCAGATCGTGCTGGGGCCGGGGGTGGTCGCCGAGGTCACGGCGGAGGTCGAGGCCCTGCTGGCGGCCCGCACGACCGCCGAGGAACTGGCCGCCCGGGGCGCCGGCTTGAGGGAGCGGCACCGGCAGCGCAACGCGACCCCGGTCAAGACCGCCCTCCGCCGCGTCGCGAACGTCTTCGTCCCCCTGATCCCGGCCCTGATCGGCTGCGGCGTCCTCGCCGGCCTGAGCGGCCTGCTGGTGAACGCCGGCTGGCTACCGGGCCTGACCCCCGCCCTCTCCGCGATCGCCTCCGCCTTCATGGCGCTGATCGCGGTGTTCGTCGGCTACCAGACGGCGAAGGAGTTCGGGGGCACGCCGGTGCTGGGCGGGGCGGTGGCGGCCGTGGTCGTGTACCCGGGCGTGGCGAAGGTGACGGCGTTCGGTGTGCACCTGGTCCCCGGGCAGGGCGGGGTGCTGGGCGCGCTGGCGGCGGCGCTGCTGGGCACGTACGTGGAGAGGTGGTGCCGGGGCCGAGTGCCGGGCGCCCTGGACGTGCTGCTGACGCCGACCGTGACCGTCCTGGTCGCCGGCCTGGTGACGCTCTACGGCCTGATGTACGCGGCCGGCGCGGTGGCCTCGGCGATCGGCACGGCGGCCGACTGGCTGCTGGCGACCACGGGCGCGTTCGCCGGACTGGTCCTGGGCGGGCTGTTCCTGCCCCTGGTGATGCTGGGCCTGCACCAGGCCCTTATCCCCATCCACACCACCCTCATCCAACAGCAGGGCTACACGGTCCTGCTCCCGGTCCTCGCGATGGCGGGCGCGGGCCAGGTGGGCGCGGCGCTGGCGGTGTACGTCCGCCTGCGCCACGACGTCTCGCTGCGTACGACGATCAGGTCGGCGCTCCCGGCCGGTCTGCTGGGCGTCGGCGAGCCGCTCATCTACGGCGTCTCCCTCCCCCTGGGGCGGCCGTTCCTGACCGCCTGTGCGGGCGGGGCGGCGGGCGGGGCCTTCGTCGGGTTCTTCGCGATGCTGGGCGACAAGGTCGGGGCGACGGCGATCGGGCCGTCGGGCTGGGCCCTGTTCCCGCTGCTGGCGGGGAACAGGAGCCTGGCCCTGACGGCGTCGATCTACGCGGGGGGACTGCTGGTCGGGTACGGGGTGGGCTTCCTGGCGACGTATGTGGTCGTCAGCCCGCCCGGTAGCCGGAAACCCGGGCGATCCACTTGATGAAGTCGCCGGGGTCCTGGTCGGCGCCGTGCCCGGCGTCCCAGTAGTACTTGATGTCGACGTCGTCGCCGAGGTTGTCCAGCCGGGCGGCCGGGTTGGAGGCGACGGTCAGCGAGGTGTCGGAGTCCTTGGTGCCGAGCCGGATCCACCAGTGCTTCGCGCGGTGCGGGTTGACCTTCTCGACCAGGTGGAACATCGGGTTCATCAGGGCGAGCTTGGCGGGGATGTCGCTGTCCGGGCGCGCTGCCGCCCGAGGTGTGGCGCAGGCTGTAGAGGGTGAAGTGGCGGGCCTTGGTGGTGCCCGTGAGATGCCGCCAAAATTGTCAGCATGACCTCGGGAGGGGCGGAGGTTGACCGGATCCAGCCGTCAGGGCCGCGACATCGCCCGCAGCGCGTCCGTCAGACGCTCGGCCGTACGTACGTTGCAGCGCCCCAGATCGACCAGGGCGAACGGCTTCTCGCTGGCTCCGGTGACGGGGTCGACCCGAAGGGAGGGCAACACCACACCGACGCCTTCCAGGGCGGCCCGCAGGGACTCCACGACTTCCTCGGTCGAGCGCATCTCCGTCTCCCTCCACGATGAGTTGCCGTATCGACACACAGAGTGACCGCTACCCGTCCGGCCCGGCGATATCACCTGCCGCGACGCCTGTCCGGCCCGCGCAAGCACGACAATGGCGGGAGGCACCCAGGTCACCCCCTCTCGCCCGAGCATCCGAAGGACTACGTGGACCGATCATGAACCACGCCCAACTCACCGCCCTCGGCCGCGCCCTCCGCGTGCTCGGCGAGCACGGGGACGCGCTCACCGTCGACACGCCGGACGCCCGGCTGCACGAGGTCAAGGCCGACCTGCGCCGGGCTCTGGATCTGCTGGACGAGAGCGTCGGCAACGGCGCCGCCACCACCCGGTGTCCCGAACATCCGACCGGGCCCGTCGACGAGAGCGCCCCCGATCTCTGCCTCCTCTGCGAGACCCGGCGGCGCGCCGCCCGGCGGTCGGAGTTCGGCGGCGGCCGGCCGCAGACCGCTGAATCCGCGTCCTCCGCCCCGTCCCGTTACGGGGTCCGCGGGGACCGCCCCCAGCCCCAGCAGCGCTGGCTGCCGGAGCTGTGGAACGGCAGGGAGTGGCAGTTGTGCGGCACCCCGCGCCGGGACCGCAGGGAGGCAGAGCTGTACCTCGCCGCCCAGCGGCGCGGGTCGCGGCCCGCGATGGCGTACCGGCTGGTGCACGAGTTCACCGACTACGAGGTGCTGCGGGTGTGGGGCACCCCCGTGCAGACCGACATCGAGCCGCTGGGGAATCTGTAGTACTCCAGCCCCCCTCAGCCGGCCAGCGGCAGTGCCTCGAACCCGTACCCCTCCCACAGCCGGCGGCTCGCCTCCTGCGGAAACGCCGTCACCGTCGGCTCCACGTCCAGCACCTGCACCAGGCGCCGCTCGTCGTCGTACTCCGGCCAGCCGGGGTCGCCCGTCCGGGCGAACGACGTCCAGGACCGGCGGAAGCGGGACGACAGTGCCTCCGCCTCCGGAGGGACGTCGACGCCGGCGAAGAGCAGGGCGCCGAGGTCGGCCTTGAAGTTGCCGAACAGCAACGACACGTCCAGGAAGTGGCAGGCGCCCAGGGTGCCGCCGTTCCCGGGGGCGGGGTAGGTGAGTTCGTAGTAGTGCACACGGCCGCCGCCCGCTCGCTGGGCCTGAGCCAGACGGAGGGTGGGGATGGCGAACAGCCAGTCGGTCTGGACGCGTTCGTACAGCTCGGCCGGGGTGGCCTCGGGGAACGCCGCCCGGTAGGCCTGCTCACCGGCCTCGCCGCCCGGTGCGTACAGGCGCAGCGCGGAGGTCGCCCGCTCCTCGGTGATCCGGCCGGTCATACCGCCGAGGGCGAGGAAGAGGCGGAACTCGTCGCGGTTGTGGCCGGCGACGAGGTCGATGTCCCGGGCGGCTCCGGACGCCAGCGCCTGCCAGGGCGTCGTGGGCAGCACCTCGCCGTCGACGACCGGGGCGAAGGGGGTCGTCGTGGGTGCGGCCTTGCCCCACCGGTCGAGGTACCGGACCATTTTCTCGCCCAGTGCCAGTCCCGCGTAGGTCAGTTTGCGCGGGTCGACCGTCGACAGGTCGGCGGCCGTCGGGCGCAGGCCCGCCTCCGCCGCGAGGGCGGTGCCGATGTCCCGGGCGAGGGCGTCGGAGAAGTACGTGCCCGGCACGCTCTGGGCGATGGCCCGCCCGAAGAGGCCCTTCGCCCTCGGCATCGCCAGCAGCGAGGCCACCGATCCGGCGCCGGCCGACTCACCCATGACGGTGACCTGTCCGGGGTCGCCGCCGAACGCCGTGATGTTGTCCCGTACCCATTCCAGGGCCGCCACCTGGTCCAGGAGGCCGCGGTTGGCGGGGGCGCCGTCCAGCGCGGCGAAGCCCTCGATGCCCACGCGGTAGTTGAAGGTGACCACGACGAGGTCGCCGTCGCGGGCGATGTGCCGGGCGTCGTAACCGGGGCTGCCCGCGTGGCCCAGCTTGTAGGCGCCGCCGTAGATCCACACCATGACGGGGCGGGCGGACGCCGGGTCCGGTTCGGGGGTCCAGACGTTGACCGTCAGCCAGTCGTCGTCCCGCGGGATGTCCGGTACGGCGCCCGTACGAGCCTGGAGGCCCGGTTCCTGCGGGGGCGGTGGCCCGAACTCGTACGCCTCGCGGGTCCCGTCCCAGGCCCGGGGCGGGCGCGGTGCCGCGAACCTCGCCGGCCCGACCGGGGGTTCGGCGAACGGGATGCCCCGGAAGACCGCCAGGCCGTGTTCGCGGCGCCCGCGCACGGCGCCCGCGGTGGTCCGTACGACTGGCCCCTCGGCCGAGGAGGAGGGGGAGGAGGAGTTCGTCGCCCCGTGGGACTCCGTGGTCGTCATCAAAGCTCCCTACTGGTCTGCGGCTGTTCCGCGGCGTGCTTCTCGATGAAGTCTCGCGTGCGCTGCTCGTCCAGTTGGTACACCGTCTCGTGCGCCCGTGGGTCGCGGGCGTGGAAGGTGTGGAACATCGGGCTCGCCGGTCCGCCGAGCTCCACCAGCGAGGCCGACGCCCCGCGCACCACCCGTTCGGTGCCGGGGGCACAGGTCAGGTCGACGCGGCTGACGACGCCCGGCGTGACCCACACCGGCGTCCGCTCCAGGAAGCCGAAGAGCTGGAGGTGGAAGTGTCCGGTGAGGATCACCCGGACGTCGGTGTCGCGGATCGCGTCGGCCAGTTCGGCCGGGTCGAGCAGGCCGAACGCCCGCTGGGTCGGTACGTCGAGGGTGACCGGAGGGTGGTGGAAGACCAGGACCGTGCCGTGTTCGGCGGGCGTCCGCAGCACCTCGCGGAGCCAGTCGAGCTGGGCGGTGCCGAGGCGGCCGTACACCTTGCCGGGTACGAGGGAGTCCAGCGT
Source organism: Streptomyces sp. NPDC039424 (assembly GCF_055639495.1). NCBI lineage: Bacteria > Bacillati > Actinomycetota > Actinomycetes > Kitasatosporales > Streptomycetaceae > Streptomyces > Streptomyces sp. NPDC039424. Next base: position 48,537 of record NZ_JBVKAI010000018.1, on the reverse strand, counting down.
GACGAAGCGGTGGCCGCCGACGGTGCTCACGGCCGCCCGTTCCCGCTCGGCCGACTGAAGGACGGTCTCCGCCCGGTCGGTGCCGTCCGCCGCCAGATGCCCGCTGCCCAGCACCTTGCCGAACGCCTCGCGCTCGTCGTGGTTGCCGGTGCTGTAGAAGACCGGCGCCTGCCGGACACGGGCGAACTCCCCCACCAGCTCCCGTACGGTCCGGTACGCCTCCACCGCTCCGTCGTCGGCGAGGTCGCCGCTGACGACGATCGCGTCGATGTTCCGCTGGTGGCGCAGTTCGGTGAGCATCAGGCGCAGGGACTCGGTGGCGAGCGCGCCCTGCGCGTCGGGGGTGGCGGTGCGCTCGATGTGGGTGTCGGAAAGGTGAAGGATCCTCATCTCCCGCACCGTAACGGGGGGTTGGCAGCGGATCCAGGGCCAATGTCCCGGCCCTGGCTCCGTTCCGCGTGTCAGCCCTCCGTCGTCAGCTCAGCGTCTTCAGCGCGGCGGCGTCGTACGGCTTCAGCTCGTCGAAGCGGCCGGCGAGGACCTTCGCCGCCCACTCGGGGTCCTGGAGCAGGGCGCGGCCGACGGCGACCAGGTCGAACTCGTCGGCTTCGAGGCGGTCGAGGAGGTCGTCGAGGCCCTTGACCGGGGAGCCCTCACCCTGGAAGGCGTTGATGAAGTCGCCGTCGAGGCCGATCGAGCCGACGCTGATGGCGGGCTTGCCGGTCAGCTTCTTCGTCCAGCCGGCGAGGTTGAGGTCGGAGCCGTCGAACTCGGGGAACCAGTAGCGGCGGGTGGAGGCGTGGAAGGCGTCGACACCGGCCGCGGCGAGCGGGGTGAGGATGGCCTCCAGCTCCTCGGGGGTCTCGGCGAGCCGGGCGTCGTAGGCCTCCTGCTTCCACTGCGAGTAGCGGAACAGGATGGGGAACTCCGGCGAGACCTTCTCGCGGACCGCGGCGACGATCTCGGCGGCGAACCGGGTACGGGCCACGGGGTCGCCGCCGTAGGCGTCGGTGCGGCGGTTGGTGCCGGCCCAGAGGAACTGGTCGATGAGGTAGCCGTGGGCGCCGTGGATCTCGACGCCGTCGAAGCCGATACGCTCGGCGTCGGCGGCGGCCTCGGCGAACGCTCCGATGACGTCGTCCAGGTCCTGCCGGGTCATCGTCTTGGCGTCGGCGGTGCCGTTGATGCGCAGGCCGGAGGGGCCGACGGAGGGGGCGTCCGGGTAGGGCAGCTCACCCTGGTTGCGGACCGTGCCGATGTGCCAGAGCTGCGGGACGATGGTGCCGCCCGCCTCGTGCACCGCCCCGGCCACCTTCTGCCAGCCCGCGAGCTGCTCCTCGCCGTGGAAGCGGGGGACTCGGCCGCTCTGACCCGCCGACTCGTGGCCGACGTACGTCCCCTCGGTGACGATCAGGCCCACACCGGCGGCGGCGCGACGGGCGTAGTACGACAGCACGTCCTCGCCGGGGATGCCGCCCGGGGAGAACTTACGGGTCATCGGCGCCATCGCGATGCGGTTCGGGACGGTCAGGCCGTTGATCGTCGTCGGCCGGGACAGGATCAGCGCCGCGCGGGCGGCGGACTCGGTGGCGGTGACGGTCACGTGGGGGCTCCTCAGGGTTGACCAGTCGGTATGTGCATACGCATGCAGTAAAACCGACTCGTCCGGCGCGGCATTCCGGCCGCGCTGTGATCCCGGACACGCCCGAGGGCGGCACCCCCTGTCTCCAGGGAGTGCCGCCCTCGGTCTCGTACAGCGATGAACTCGTGATCCCGGTGAGGATCAGAAGTCCATGTCACCGCCCGGCATGCCGCCACCGGCGGGCGCGGCGGCCTTCTCCGGCTTGTCGGCGATGACGGCCTCGGTGGTGAGGAACAGCGCGGCGATGGAGGCGGCGTTCTGCAGCGCGGAACGGGTCACCTTCGCCGGGTCGATGATGCCTTCCTTGACCAGGTCGACGTACTCACCGGTCGCGGCGTTCAGGCCGTGGCCCGGGGTCAGGTTGCGCACCTTCTCCACCACGACACCGCCCTCGAGGCCGGCGTTGACGGCGATCTGCTTCAGCGGGGCCTCGAGCGCGAGCTTCACGGCCTGGGCGCCGGTCGCCTCGTCACCCTCGAGCTCCAGCTTCTCGAAGACGGCGGTGGCCTGGATGAGGGCCACGCCACCACCGGCGACGATGCCCTCCTCGACGGCCGCCTTGGCGTTGCGGACGGCGTCCTCGATGCGGTGCTTGCGCTCCTTGAGCTCCACCTCGGTGGCGGCACCGGCCTTGATGACCGCGACACCGCCGGCGAGCTTCGCCAGGCGCTCCTGCAGCTTCTCGCGGTCGTAGTCCGAGTCGCTGTTCTCGATCTCGGCGCGGATCTGGTTGACCCGGCCGGCGACCTGGTCGGCGGAGCCGGAGCCGTCGACGATGGTGGTCTCGTCCTTGGTGATGACGACCTTGCGGGCGCGGCCCAGGAGGTCCAGGGTCGCGTTCTCCAGCTTGAGGCCGACCTCCTCGGAGATGACCTCGCCGCCCGTGAGGATGGCGATGTCGCCGAGCATGGCCTTGCGGCGGTCACCGAAGCCCGGGGCCTTGACGGCCACGGACTTGAAGGTGCCGCGGATCTTGTTGACGACCAGGGTCGACAGGGCCTCGCCCTCGACGTCCTCGGCGATGATCAGCAGCGGCTTGCCCGACTGCATGACCTTCTCCAGCAGCGGGAGCAGGTCCTTGACCGAGGAGATCTTGGAGTTGGCGATCAGGATGTACGGGTCGTCGAGGACGGCCTCCATACGCTCCATGTCGGTGGCGAAGTACGCCGAGATGTAGCCCTTGTCGAAGCGCATACCCTCGGTGAGCTCCAGCTCCAGACCGAAGGTCTGGGACTCCTCGACGGTGATGACGCCTTCCTTGCCGACCTTGTCCATGGCCTCGGCGATGAGCTCGCCGATCTGGGTGTCGGCGGCGGAGATGGAGGCCGTGGAGGCGATCTGCTCCTTGGTCTCGACGTCCTTCGCCTGCTCCAGCAGGGCGGCGGAGACGGCCTCGACGGCCTTCTCGATACCGCGCTTCAGGGCCATCGGGTTGGCACCGGCGGCCACGTTGCGCAGGCCCTCGCGGACCAGCGCCTGGGCCAGGACGGTCGCCGTGGTCGTACCGTCACCGGCGACGTCGTCCGTCTTCTTGGCGACTTCCTTGACCAGCTCGGCGCCGATCTTCTCGTACGGGTCCTCGAGCTCGATCTCCTTGGCGATGGAGACACCATCGTTGGTGATCGTGGGGGCGCCCCACTTCTTCTCGAGGACGACGTTGCGGCCCTTGGGGCCGAGCGTCACCTTGACGGCGTCCGCGAGCTGGTTCATGCCGCGCTCGAGGCCGCGCCGCGCCTCCTCGTCGAACGCGATGATCTTGGCCATGTGAAGTGGTCCCTCCAGGACTGGGGGTGATTCCTTCGGACCGCGCCCGCGCCCGCGACGGACGGCTCGCGGACCCCGTGGTTCCTTGCCCCACTTGGCCTGCGGGCCTCACCGACCCGGTCCTTCGCTGTCACTCTCACCTTCAGAGTGCTAACGCCAATGATTAGCACTCGGCATGGTCGAGTGCAAGCGGCTACCAGGGTTTGGGCGGGGCGCTCCGCCGCGCGCGAACAGGGGTGCGCCCCCGCCCGGACAGGGCGAAGGGCCCGCACCCCGAGAGGCACGAGCCCTTCACTTGTATTAACGTTCAGGCGGTGACGCGAACCATGTCGGCCTGCGGACCCTTCTGGCCCTGCGAGATCTCGAACTCGACCCGCTGGCCCTCTTCCAGGGTGCGGTAGCCGTCCATCTGAATCGCGCTGTAGTGGACGAAGACGTCCGCACCACCGTCGACCGCGATGAAGCCGTACCCCTTCTCCGCGTTGAACCACTTGACGGTGCCCTGAGCCATGCCTAACTCCCCTATTACTGGCCCTTGCACAGATCCACACTTCGCGGATCCGGGTCAGACCTCACCCCCCATGGATTGGGGGCGTGCGCCGGAACGCGTCGACCGCGGCTGAATGTATCTGTCCAACTGCCGTCTGCAACAGGTCAATCGGACGAGAAATCCGGACGGGCCCGGTCGGGAATCTGCCAAAAATTCGGCTGAATTCAGGGCAAGTCGGGCTACACAAAAGCCTCAAAAGGCGCAAAAGACCCGCACACTTTGGCTACATCTTGTCGGGCGCGCGGCATGAATCCAGGGTCACCGACCCGGAGATCAGGAGCGGGTTCCCCAACTGTACCGCGCTCAATCACACTGAATTGCCCCCTCCGTTTCTCTCACGGAGGGGGCAATTCGATGAACTCTCGGTAACTGGCGTTACCGACGGTAATTGATCAATCTTCAATCAGCCGCCGGCGACGGCCGGAATGATCGACACACCCGCGCCGTCCGGGGTCACCGTCTCCAGTCCCTGCTCGAAGCGCACGTCGTCGTCGTTGACGTACACGTTGACGAACCGGCGCAGCTTGCCCTGGTCGTCCAGGACACGCGCGGCGATACCCGTGTGGTTCTTCTCCAGGTCGGCGATGACCTCGGCGAGGGTCGCGCCGTCGGCCTGGACCTCGGCCCGACCGCCGGTGTAGGTGCGCAGGATGGTGGGGATGCGGACGGTCACGCTCATGCGAGGCCAGCCTCTCGGAAGGAGTCGAGGTTCGGGCGGATCGTAGCGGTCAGGCCGGTGCCGGCCACCGCGTCCAGGGTCTTGAGGCCGTCGCCCGTGTTGAGGACGACCGTCGTCTTGGTGGGGTCGAGGACACCGTTCTCGATCAGCTTGCGCGTGACGCCCACGGTCACGCCACCCGCGGTCTCCGCGAAGATGCCCTCGGTGCGGGCCAGCAGCTTGATGGCGTCCACCACCTGCTCGTCGGTCACGTCCTCCACCGCACCGCCGGTGCGGCGCGCGATGTCGAGGACGTACGGGCCGTCGGCCGGGTTGCCGATCGCCAGCGACTTGGCGATGGTGTTCGGCTTCTGCGGCCGTACGACGTCGTGGCCCGCCTTGAAGGCGGTCGACACCGGGGAGCAGCCCTCGGCCTGGGCGCCGAAGATCTTGTACGGCCGGTCCTCGACCAGCCCGAGCTTGATCAGCTCCTGCAGACCCTTGTCGATCTTGGTGAGCTGCGAGCCGGAGGCGATCGGGACGACGATCTGGTCGGGCAGCCGCCAGCCGAGCTGCTCGCAGATTTCGTACGCCAGGGTCTTGGACCCTTCCGCGTAGTACGGCCGCAGGTTGACGTTGACGAAGCCCCAGCCCTCGCCCGCCGGGTCGCCGATCAGCTCGGAGCAGAAGCGGTTCACGTCGTCGTAGTTGCCCTCGATGCCGACGAGCTCGCCGCCGTAGACCGCGGCCATGACGACCTTGCCCTGCTCCAGGTCGTGCGGGATGAACACGCAGGAGCGGAAGCCGGCCCGGGCCGCCGCGGCACCCACCGCACCGGCCAGGTTGCCGGTGGAGGAGCAGGAGAGGGTGGTGAAACCGAAGGCGCGCGCCGCCTCCAGTGCCTGTGCCACCACACGGTCCTTGAAGGAGTGCGTGGGGTTGCCGGAGTCGTCCTTCACATACAACCGCGACGCGTTGATGCCGAGTTCACGCGCGAGGTTGTCGGCCTGGACGAGCTGGGTCCAGCCGGGGTTGATGTTGGGCTTGGTCGCCACGTCCGCCGGGACGGGCAGCAGGGGTGCGTAGCGCCAGATGTTCGCGGGTCCCGCCTCGATCCGTGCCCGGAGCTCCTCGGTGTCGTACGCCGAGAAGTCGTAGGCGATCTCCAGCGGGCCGAAACACTCCTCGCAGGCGAAGACCGGTCCGAGCGGTACCCGGTGGCCGCACTCACGGCAGCTCAGCGCCGCGGCGGGGCCGAGGTCTACGGTGGAGTCGGTGGTGCTTGCAACAGTCTGCACAGCCATGTGAGGCGAGGCCCTTTCTCCTCATCTTCCTCACGACGCATCTCGCCGTGAGACGGATTTGGCACCTTCCCTAGCCGGGAGCCTCGCGGAAACGATCGAAAGCGATCGGAAACGATCTACGAGAACCGACTGGAGGGTTGCCGGGGCTTCATCGGGCCGTGTCCCTCTGCCCCTCTGGATGAGCGGTATGCGGTTGTGAACGACGACGACCTCGGACATGCGATGGTCATCCGCGTTGTTCAAGACTGTAACCGAAGGCCAGGACAGTTGAGATAGTCGTCCGAACCGCGAGACAACAGTGAGGAGCCGCAGACTGTGCTGGAAGAAGTCGAGCGCTGGCTGAGCACCCGCTCCTGGTCCGTGACCGATCGCCCGCTCCACCGGCTCCTGGCCGCCAAGCAGCGCACGGGCCAGTCGGTCAGTGTCGTGCTGCCCGCGCTCAACGAGGAGGAGACGGTCGGGGACATCGTCGCGATCATCCGTCACGACCTCATGCAGCAGGTCCCGCTCGTCGACGAGATCGTCGTCGTCGACTCCGGGTCCACCGACCGCACCTCCGAGGTGGCCGCCGCCGCGGGCGCCCGGGTCGTCCACCGCGACGACATACTGCCGCGGATACCGGCCGTGCCCGGCAAGGGCGAGGTCCTGTGGCGCTCCCTGCTGGTCACCGGCGGGGACATCGTCTGTTTCATCGACGCCGACCTGAAGGAGTTCTCCTCGGACTTCGTCTCGGGGATCGTCGGACCGCTGCTGACCGACCCGGAGGTGGACCTGGTCAAGGGCATGTACGACCGTCCGCTCGGCGGGGCGGCGGGCCAGGGCGGCCGGGTCACCGAGCTGATGGCGCGCCCGCTGCTGAACATGCACTGGCCGCAGCTGGCCGGGTTCGTGCAGCCGCTCGGCGGCGAGTACGCGGCCCGCCGGACGCTGCTGGAGCGGCTGCCCTTCCCCGTCGGCTACGGCGTGGAGCTGGGCATGCTGGTCGACGCGCTGCACCTGGTGGGCCTGGACGCCCTCGCCCAGGTGGACGTGGGCGTACGCAAGCACCGGCACCAGGACGGGCAGGCGCTCGGCCGGATGGCCGCCGCCATCTACCGCACCGCCCAGCTCCGTCTGGCCCGCGGCCATCTGATCCGGCCCTCCCTCACCCAGTTCGAGCGGGGCGAGGAGGGCTTCGAGCCGCGCACCTTCTCCGTGGACACGGAGGAGCGGCCGCCTATGACGGAGATCGCGGAGTACGCGGCGCGTCGGGTGGCCTGACCCACGTTTGAGCGTTTCCGGGCCGGGCTAGGTTGAGGCTTATGGCTTCCACGCACGGTGCTGAGGTGCTGGTCGCGTCCAACCGCGGCCCGGTTTCGTACGAAGTCCGCGAGGACGGTTCGCTGCACGCCAAGCGGGGTGGCGGCGGGCTGGTCTCCGGGCTGTCCGCGATCGGTTCGGGCGCCGACTCCCTGTGGGTGTGCGCCGCGCTGTCCGACGGCGACCGCGAGGCGGTACGGCGCGGGGTGGGCGAGCCCGGCGTGCGGATGCTGGACATTCCGGCCGACGTGTACGCCGACGCGTACAACGGCATCGCCAACTCGGTGCTGTGGTTCGTCCACCACATGCTGTACCAGACCCCGCTGGAGCCGGTCTTCGACGCGGAGTTCCGCCGCCAGTGGGCGTCCTACCAGGCCTACAACCGGGCCTTCGCCGAGGCACTGGCCCAGGAGGCGGCGCAGGGCGCGGTGGTCGTCATCCAGGACTACCACCTGGCCCTGGCCCCCCGGATGCTCCGGGAGCTCCGTCCCGACCTGCGCATCGGGCACTTCTCCCACACCCCCTGGGCCCCGCCGGACTACTTCCGCCTGCTGCCCGACGACATCGCGGCCGAGCTGCTCGGCGGGATCCTGGGCGCGGACCGGGCGGCCTTCCTCACCCAGCGCTGGGCGGACGCGTTCACCGACTGCTGTCACGCGGTCCTCGGCCCCGGCATGCCCTCCGGCACCCGCGTCGGCGTGCACGGTCTCGGCGCGGACGCGGACTTCCTGCGGCAGCGGGCGCACCAGCCGGACGTGAAGGACCGGATGGCGGCGCTGCGGAGGGAGATCGGTTCGGCGCCCGACGGAGCGGCGCGGAAGGCGATCGTCCGGGTCGACCGCACCGAGCTGTCCAAGAACATCGTGCGCGGGATGCTGGCCTACCGGCAGCTCCTCGACGACCACCCGGAGTGGCGCGAGCGGGTGGTGCACGTGGCCTTCGCCTACCCCTCGCGCCAGGACCTCGCCGTGTACCGCGACTACACCGCCGAGGTGCAGCGGGTGGCGGAGGAGATCAACGCCACGTACGGCACGCCCGGCTGGACCCCGGTCGTCCTCCACGTCAAGGACGACTTCGCCCGCTCCCTGGCCGCCTACCGGCTGGCCGACGTCGCCCTCGTCAACCCCATCCGCGACGGCATGAACCTGGTAGCCAAGGAGGTCCCCGTCGTCTCCGACGAGGGCTGCGCCCTGGTCCTCTCCCGGGAGGCGGGCGCGTACGAGGAGCTGGGCGAGGAGGCGGTCACCGTGAACCCGTACGACATCACCGGCACCGCCCGCGCCCTCCACCAGGCCCTCACCATGCCCACCGGCGAACGCGCGGAACGAACCAAGCGGCTGGCAGCCGCGGCCACCGCCCTCCCCCCGGCCCAGTGGTTCCTGGACCAACTACGAGCCCTGAACACCTGACCCCGCCCGCCAGGCGACCTGCGCCAGCAGCCGACGGCGCCCGGGCGCACCATCCGCCACCCGACTGCTCACCGCAGCCCACCGGCCCCGCGCCGTACGGCCCGCCCACCACCGGGCCAGCCGCGGCACGCGCCGCGCAGCGTACGGGTGCTCGTCACAGGCGGACGCTGCCGCGGCGGCGGGGCCAGGCGGGCGTTGCCGCGGCGGCGGGGCCAGGCGGGCGTTGCCGCGGCGGCGGGGTCACGCGACGCCGGGCGTGCGGCGGGACGCGCCGCGCGGCAGGCGCGCAGTGGGCCGGGAGCTCGTCGCGGACGACCGGCGCCGTAGCAGCGGAGGGGCTGCACGGCACCGGGCCAACAGATCCGGAGGACGGGACCGCGCCGCGCAGCGTTGCGGGGGCTCGTCGCAGGCGACCGATGCCGCGACGGCGACGCCGGGCGTGCGGCGGGCGCGTCGCGCGGCAGGCGCGCTGTGGTCGCGGCCGGTGGCGGGGCTGTGGGGTGTGGGTCAGTGCAGGGCTGCTGCGAGGGTGCGCAGTAGTTTCATGACGCCCTGGGGGCCGTCGACCACGAGGTCTGCGCGTTCGGCGAGTTCCGTCACCTCGGTGCTGCCGCTGCAGACCAGGAGGCCGGGGATGCCGTCGGAGCGGAGTTTGTCGACGGCGGCGAAGGCGGGGAGGTCGCCGAGGTCGTCGCCGGCGTAGAGGACGGACTCGGCGCCGATCTCGCGGACGTACTCCAGCAGGGCGACGCCCTTGTCCATGCCGGGCGGGCGGAGTTCGAGGACCATGCGGCCGGGTTCGACGATCAGGCCGTTCTGGGCGGCGAGGTCGGTGAGGGGTTCGCGCAGGGCCTCGAAGGCGGCCTGGGGGTCGTCCGCGCGGCGGGTGTGGACCGCGACGGCCCGCCCCTTCTCCTCGATCCAGGTGCCGCGCCAGGCGCCGATGCGGTCGAGGAAGCCCGGCAGTTCGGCGCGGACGGCGGTGACGCCGGGGTGCGGGGCGGGGGCGCTGACGGTGCCGGTGCCGGCGTCCCAGCGTTCGGCGCCGTAGTGGCCGAGGACGACGAGGTGCTCCAGTCCGGGGACGCCCGCGAAGCCGCCGTACCGCACGGCGACGCCGGCCGGGCGGCCGGTGATCACTGCGACGGCGGCCACCTGAGGGGCGAGGGCGGCGAGCGCGGGAACGGCCTCCGGGTGGGCGCGGGCCTGGTCGGGGTCCGCGACGATCGGGGCCAGCGTCCCGTCGAAGTCGAGTCCGATCACCGCGGAGCGCGGGCGGGTGAGCAGCGCGTGCAGCCCGTCCCGCCCGGCCTGGGTGACGGGGGTAGGCAGCGGGTCCGTCGAGTCCGTCGTGTGGATGCCCATGAACCGACCCTATCCACGGGACGCCGGATGCACTCCTGGGAGCGGGTGGTCTCAGCGCTCCGCACGCCGTGCCTGGCGGACCCGGCGCAGCCGGTTGACCGTGACCGGGTCGTGGGCCAGGGCCCGCTCGTCGTCCAGGAGGGCGTTGAGCAGCTGGTAGTAGCGCACGGGGGCCAGGCCCAGTTCCTCGCGTATCGCGCGCTCCTTGGCGCCGGGGCCCGCAAAGCCCCGGCGTTCGAGCGCGAGGATGCCCTGTTCGCGTCGGCCGAGCTCGTCCCGTTCCATGCCCAGAACGGTAACGCGGGGCACCGACAACGGGTCAGCTCTGGTCCTCCGAGGTGGCCGTCGCCTGCAGGCGGCTGAGGATCGCGGAGGGGCTGCCGCCGGGGGCGACCGCCTGGCCGATGCTCTTCTTGACGCCGGCGCTGACCGCCGCCCAGGAGGTCTTGCCGACGGGGTAGAGGGAGGAGGTCGGGAGTTCCTGGAGGAAGGGCCGCAGGGCCTTGTCCCGGCCGGACGCGGCCATGATGTCGGAGGCGGAACCGGTGACCGGCAGCAGCCCGTAGCGGCGGGAGAAGTCGAGGACGTTCTTGTCGTTGTAGACGAAGTCGAGGAAGTCGCCGACCTGCTCGGCGTGCCCGTTCTGCTTGAACGCCATCATCCAGTCGGCGACGCCCATCGAGGACTGCGCCTTCTCGGTCCGCCCCGGCATCGGCACCGTACCGAACTTCACGCCCTTCTTGGCGGCCTGCTTGGCCAGCGTGGGATGCCCGTTGAGCATGCCGACCTGCCCGTCGGCGAAGGCGGCGAACGCGTCGGCGCGGTTGAGCTTGCCGGGGGCGACCGGACCGGTCAGTCCCTTGCCGACGAGGTCGTCCTTGAGCCAGGTGAAGGTGTCGATGTTCTGCGAGGAGGCGAGGGAGTACGAGCCGACGTTGTCGGTGTAGCCGCCGTCCCCGCTGAGCAGCCACTGCATGGTCTCGGCCTGTGCCTCCTCCGGGCCGAGCGGCAGCGCGTAGGGGTATTTCACACCCTCGGCCTTGAGCTTCTCGGCGTCGGCGGCGAGCTCGCTCCAGGTGGTGGGCGGGGTGAGGCCGGCCCGGGCGAAGAGGGTCTTGTTGTAGAAGAGCACGCGGGTGGAGGCGGCGAAGGGTATGCCGTACTGCAGATGGTTCCACTGGCCCGCCTCGGCGAGCTGGGAGACGAAGTCGGCCTGGACGGGGATGGAGAGCAGGTCGGAGACCTGGTACAGCTTGCCCGCCGCCGCGTAGTCGGCGTACGCGCCGATCTGCGCCATGTCGGGTGCCTTGCCGGCGTCGACCATCTCCTTGACCTTGCGGTCGACGTCGTTCCAGGAGTAGACGGTGACCTCGACCTTCACCCCGGAGTGCTTGGCCTCGTACTGCTCGACCAGTTCGTCCCAGTACTTCTTCGAACTGTCGGCGGCGGAGTCCCCGTAGTCGGCGGCGACGAGTCTCAGGGTCACGTCGGACGATCCGGTGCTCCCGCAGCCACCGAGGACCGCGGTCATGCCCAGCGCGGCTGCCGCCGCGATCGTTCCTGCCGTACGACGTGCCACTGCGTTACGCCCCAAACCCTGCTGTCTTTTGTTCAATATGTGGACTCCATAAGGTCTACACCACGCGAGTGGACTAGACCTCTTGCGGGTCCGCGGGCCACACTACCCCCGTGAGACATGTCATCGCCGTCGACGTGGGCGGTACCGGGATGAAGGCCGCCCTCATCGGGCCGGACGGCGAACTGCTGCACCGCGCCCGCCGGGCGACCGGCCGCGAGCGCGGGCCCGACGCGGTGGTCGAGGGCATCCTCGGCTTCGCCGCCGACCTGCGCGCCCACGGCGAGCAGCGGTTCGGCGAACCGGCCGCCGCGGCGGGCCTCGCCGTCCCCGGGATCGTCGACGAGGGCCGGGGCATCGCCGTCTACGCGGCCAACCTCGGCTGGCGGGACGTACCCCTGCGCGCCCTGCTCGCCGAGCGGCTCGGCGTCCCGGTCGCCCTCGGCCACGACGTGCGCACCGGCGGGCTCGCCGAGGGCCGGATCGGCGCGGGCCGGGGCACCGACCGGTTCCTGTTCGTGGCGCTGGGCACCGGGATCGCGGGCGCCATCGGCATCGACGGCCGGGTGGAGGCGGGCGCGCACGGCTTCGCGGGCGAGATCGGCCACATCGTCGTACGGCCCGGCGGCACCCCCTGCCCCTGCGGACAGCACGGCTGCCTGGAGCGGTACGCGTCCGCCGCCGCCGTGAGCGAGGCCTGGGCGTCCGCCTCCAAGAACCCGGAAGCGGACGCCGCCGGCTGCGCGAAGGCCGTCATGTCCGGCGACCCGAACGCCGTCCGGGTCTGGCAGGAGGCGGTGGACGCGCTGGCCGACGGCCTGGTCACCGCGCTCACCCTGCTGGACCCGCGCACGCTGATCATCGGCGGCGGGCTCGCCGAGGCGGGGGAAACCCTGTTCGCACCGCTCAGGGAGGCCGTCCGGCGGCGCGTCACCTTCCAGAAGCCGCCGTCCCTCGTCCCCGCGGCCCTCGGGGACACCGCCGGGTGCCTGGGCGCGGGGCTGCTCGCCCGGGATCTCCTCGAATCCACCGACCCTTCGGAGGTAACCGCCTGATGGCCCCCACCATGGTTCTCGCCGGTGCCCGGGTGGTGCTTCCCACCGGGATCACGCAGGACGGGCGCGTGATCGTCGAGGGTACGCAGATCGCCGGAGCCGCCCCCGCGGACGCCGAGGTCGTCGACGTACGAGGCCACTGGGTGGTCCCGGGCTTCGTCGACATCCACAACCACGGCGGCGGCGGCGCCTCCTTCTCCGGCCCGGTGGACGACGTCCTCACCGCCATCCGCGCGCACCGCCGGCACGGCACGACCACGCTGGTCGCCTCCACCGTCACCGACGACATGGACTTCCTGACCCGGCAGGCGGGCCTGCTGTCGGAGCTGGCCGAGCAGGGCGACCTGGCCGGGATCCACTTCGAGGGCCCGTTCATCTCGCCGTGCCGCAAGGGCGCCCACTCCGAGGAACTGCTGCGCGACCCGGACCCGGCCGAGGTGCGCAAGCTGATCGACGCGGCGCGCGGGCAGGCGCGGATGGTCACCCTCGCCACCGAACTGCCGGGCGGCATCGACTCCGTGCGGCTGCTGGCGGAGCACGGCGTGATCGCGGCGGTCGGGCACACGGACGCCACGTACGAGCAGACGGTCGCGGCGATCGACGCGGGCGCCACCGTCGCCACCCACCTCTTCAACGCCATGCCCGTACTCGGCCACCGCTCCCCCGGCCCGATCGCCGCCCTCCTGGAGGACGAGCGGGTCACGGTCGAGCTGATCAACGACGGCACACATCTGCACCCCGCCGCCCTGAAGCTGGCGTTCCGTCACGCGGGCGCCGCACGGGTGGCGTTCATCACGGACGCGATGGACGCGGCCGGCACCGGCGACGGCCGCTACATGCTCGGCCCGCTGGAGGTCGAGGTCAGCGAGGGCGTGGCCCGGCTGGTGGAGGGCGGCTCCATCGCGGGCTCGACGCTGACGCTGGACCGCGCGTTCAAGCGGGCGGTGACGGTCGACGGACTGCCGGTTCAGGACGTGGTGGCGGCCCTGTCCGCCACCCCGGCCCGTCTGCTGGGCATGGACGACCGCGTCGGCTCCCTGGAGCCCGGCAGGGACGCCGACCTGGTGCTGCTGGACGAGGCGTTCGACCTCAAGGGCGTGATGCGCCGGGGCGAATGGGTGGTCGATCCCCAACTGGGCTGATCTGTCCCCGAGTCGACGAACGGTGGCCGGTTACGCGGACTGGGCCGGTCGCCGTCTCTTTGGCATGATCGGGCTTCCGGAAAAGGGAAGCCACGCGTCTGTGCTCGAGGGGAGGTCGGCCCAGGTGATCCTCACGGTCACGCTGAACACCGCTCTCGACATCACCTATCGCATACGGTCCCTGCGGCCCCACACCTCCCACCGCGTCCAGGAGGTCTGCGAACGGCCGGGCGGCAAGGGCGTGAACGTGGCCCGGGTGCTCGCCGCCCTCGGGCACGAGGTGACGGTCACCGGGTTCGCGGGCGGTGCGACCGGGCGGGCCGTACGGGAGCGGCTGGCCGCCGTGGAAGGGGTGCGGGACGCGCTGGTCGAGGTCGGCGGGGACACCCGGCGCACCATAGCCGTCGTCGACGAACTGACCGGCGACACCACCCAGCTGAACGAGCCCGGCCCGCAGGTCACCCCGGCCGAATGGGCCGCGTTCCAGGAGACGTACGGGCGGCTGCTGGGTGCGGCGTCGGCGGTGGCGCTGTGCGGCAGCCTGCCGCCGGGGGTGCCGGTGGGCGCGTACGCCGGGCTGATACGCACCGCCCGAGCCGCCGGCGTCCCCGTCCTGCTGGACACCAGCGGGGAACCGCTGCGGCGCGGGGTGGCGGCCCGCCCGGACATCGTCAAGCCGAACGCCGAGGAGCTGGCCGAACTCACCGGCTCCCACGACCCCTTGCTCGCCACCCAGGACGCCCGGCGACGCGGTGCCCACGCGGTCGTCGCCTCCCTGGGCGCCGACGGCCTGCTCGCGCACACCCCCGAGGGCCGCTGGCGCGCCGCCCCGCCCGCCCGCGTACACGGCAACCCGGCCGGCGCCGGCGACTCGGCGGTCGCGGGCCTGCTGTCGGGGCTGGTGGAGCACCTCCCCTGGCCGGAGCGGCTGGCCCGCGCGGTCGCCCTCTCGGCAGCGACGGTACGGGCACCCGCGGCGGGCGAATTCGACCGGGCGGCCTACGAGGAGCTGGTGGGGCGGGTGGCGGTGACCGGCGAGGTCAGCGCGGCGTAACGCCCCGACGGCGGACTACTTCCACCCCGACTCCAGCCAGAGCTGGTCGAAGTTGGCATCGCACTGATTGCCCTGCTCGCAGGAGAGCTTGATGGTGTTGCTGCCCTTGTTGAGGGTGATGTCCCCGAAGGTGTTGGTCCAGCCCTTTTCATAGTCGCCCTCTGGGCCGTGGGCGAAGTTCTCCATGTTGAACGGGCGGGTCTGGGCCGTGCCGTTCACCGTGAGCGTGGCGGTGGCGTTCTTGCCGGGCACGCCGTAGGTGGCGTACAGGGTGTACTTGCCCGACTTGGGGATACCGCTCACGTTCCAGGTGATGGACGCGCCGACATGGTTGAAGTTCGTGACGTAGATGCCACCACCGGCCTTCGCGCCCTTGATGTCCGAGGCCGGGGTGGTGCCGCCGTCCAGGCGCAGCGCCTTCGCGTCGATCTTCGGCAGGTCCGCCGAGGCGGACGCCGAGCTGCTGCCGGAAGGGGTCGGCGAGGCCTTCTGCGACTGGGTCGGCGCGGTGGACGCCTGGTTGTCGGCCTTCTTGTCGTCGTCGGAGTCGCCGTTGAGCATGGCGATGCCGATGCCTATGACGACCGCGGCGACCACCGCGACGGCGCCGATCAGCAGGCCCTTGGTGTTCGGGCCGCGCCCCCGCCCGCCGCCCCCGCCGCCGGGCATCGGCTGCTGGGTGGTCGGCGCGCCGCCGGGGAAGGTCTCCGGCGCCTGGTAGGTGGCGTTCGGCTGCCCGTAGGGGGCGGCCTGCTGCTGCGGGGCGCTCTGGCCGTACTGCGTCTGCTGGCCGCCGTACGTGCGCTCGCCGACCGCCCGCGTCCTGCTCCTGCTGACCGAGTTCGGGTAGCCGTAACCGCCGGACGGCGGCTGGGCGCCCCTGGCCTGCCCGTCGGCGTACAGATAGCCGAACGGGTCGTCGTCCTCGGGCGTGCTCGGGCCGTTTTCGCCGGGCGTCATCCCTTGGTACTCCTCAACAGGTGCGGGTGGATGCGGTACGTGGTGAGAATGGCGAGCCTACCCGCTCCGTGTGGCCCAAACGGGTGACTCTGGCCGCATCACAGTGCTGACCTGGGGATCATCCGGCCCGTCGATGCTGTTTGGGACGAGATCGTTTCTCGACGTACATGCGTTCGTCAGCGGATTTCAACACTTCGTCCGCGGTCATTCCACAGTGTGCCCATCCGATGCCGAAGCTGGCGCCCACCCGCACCGCCCTGCCCTCGGCCCGGATCGGCTGGATGATCTCGTTGCGCAGGCGTACGGCGAGGTCCTGGGCGTCGGCCTTGCCGAGTCCGTCGGCGAGGATCACGAACTCGTCGCCGCCGAGCCGGGCCACCGTGTCCCCGTCGCGGACCCCCCTGCTCAGCCGCCTGGCGACCTCGATGAGGACGGCGTCGCCCGCGTTGTGCCCGAACCGGTCGTTGATCGACTTGAAACCGTCGAGGTCGCAGAAGAGGACCGCCAGGCCCTTGGTGCCGTCGTCCAGCTCGCCCTCGGGGGCGACGGTGTGCACATGGTGGTCGTAGCCGTCGTACGTCTCCGCGCCCGTCGCGAAGTCGAAGCCGTGGCCGCCCACGTCGAAGGCGGGGTGGCCGTAGGCCGCGTCCAGCGACTCCAGGCCGCCGGACTGGGTGGGCCGCTGACACAGGCGGGCGGACAGGCGCGAGCGGAGCTCGGCGGAGTTCGGCAGGCCGGTGAGGGAGTCGTGGGAGGCGCGGTGGGCGAGCTGGAGCTCGCGGCGCTTGCGCTCCTCGATGTCCTCGACGTGGGTGAGCAGGAAGCGGGGGCCGTCGGCGGCGTCCGCGACGACGCTGTTGCGCAGGGAGACCCAGACGTACGTGCCGTCCCGGCGGCCCAGCCGGAGCTCCGCGCGCCCGCCCTCCGCCGAGGTGCGCAGGAGCGTGCCTATGTCCTCGGGGTGGACGAGGTCGGAGAAGGAGTAGCGGCGCATCGCGGAGGCGGGGCGGCCCAGCAGCCGGCACAGGGCGTCGTTGGTGCGCAGTATCCGGCCGTGCTGGTCGCCGCCCATCTCGGCGATCGCCATGCCGGAGGGGGCGTACTCGAACGCCTGCCGGAAGCTTTCCTCACTGGCCCTGAGCGCCTGCTGCTCCCGCTCCAGGCGGACCAGGGCGCGCTGCATGTTGGCCCTGAGACGGGCGTTGCTGATCGCGATGGCCGCCTGGAACGCGTACATCTGCAGCGCCTCGCGCCCCCAGGCGCCGGGCCTGCGGCCGTTGCGCGGGCGGTCCACGGAGAGCACGCCGAGCAGCTCGCCGGAGGAGCCGGCCGGGCCGCCGGGTGTGAGCATCGGCGCGAAGAGCCGGTCGGAGGGGTGCCACTCGTCCTCGAAGCGGGGCGCGGGGCCGTCCGTGAACCACTGGGGTACGTCGTCGTCGTCCAGCACCCAGCCCTCGGTGTGCGGTATGAACCGCAGGTCGCCCCAGGCCTCGCCCATGCTCAGCCGGCGGTCCCAGGAGGCGCGGGAGCCGACGCGGCCGGTGATGAGGGCCTCGGCGGCCGAGTTGCCGGAGAAGGCGGCGACCACGAGGTCGCCGTCGGGGCGTACGAGGTTCACGCACGCCAGCTCGTACCCGAGGGCGTTGACCGCGCCGTCCGCGACGGTCTGCAGTGTGTCCGCCAGGCTGCGGGCCGTGTTCATGTCGGCCATGACCTGGTGCAGCTGTCGCAGGGACGCAAGGCGGACATACGGTTCCGACTCGGTCTCCATGCTCGCCCTCCCCCCGAGACCTCGCAGCGAATCAAGGGTTCTCTTCGGCGCTTCTTATCGGTGGTGCCCTTGTCGTGCTCTTGGCTGAGCTCTTGCAGGTTTCCCCGCCACTGAATCACAGCGCGCTGCCCACTCGGTACACAGGGTCAACAATTCCCGCCCCTTGTGACTCAAGTCACAGGAGAACGTGAACAATTGAGTGGAGTTTCTGCGTTTTCCCTGTGCGTTTACTGAACGCAGGCTTTGCGGGTGTGTGGACATGATGCACGAAGAGTCCGCCATCGGGTCCTAGGACCTTCTCCTCGGGCATCCTCGGCCGGAGGCCCGATGCGGCACGCCCGCGACGGAGATTAGCGTTTCCGGCGTGCCGAACACTTCTCCCGCCCCACCCTTCCCCCTTGCCCCCACCGCCTCCGGGCATGCTGAGGGGGTGAGCAACGACGAGTTCCGGGCCGCGATGTCCCGGCTGGCCTCGGGTGTGGTCCTGGTGACCGCGAAGGAGCCGCCGCTCGACCCCGACGACCCCCAGGCACCGGCCGGCGAGGACGTCGGTATGACCGCCACCGCCTTCATGTCGGTCTCCCTGGACCCGCCCCTGGTCCTGGTCAGCCTGCGCGAGGGCTCCCGCATGGACGACCTGCTCGCCGAGCAGCCCCTGTGGGCCGTCTCCGTCCTCGCCGACAGCCAGCTGCAGACCGCGGGCCGCTTCGCCATGAAGGGCCGGCTCAGCGACCGCCTGCTCTTCGCGGACCTCGGCGTCACCCCCGGGGAGGCCACCGGCGCTCCCCTGGTGGAAGGCGCCCTGGCGACCCTGGAGTGCCGCACCGAGCAGCAGGTGGCGGCCGGCGACCACACCCTGGTGATCGGCCGGGTCCTGACCGCCCGGGTGCCGAGCACCGAGGGCGGCCCGCTGCTCTATTTCCGGGGCCGCTACCGGCACTTGGGGTAATCGCCGCCCGCGAAATTCGCTGCGGCTTGGTGAACGGCCCGCTTAAAGTGCCGGGATGACGCCCCGTCTGGAAGAAGTGACCCCGCGGAATTTCGACGCCGCGACCGGCATTCGCGTCCGCCCCGACCAGGAGCACGCGGTCGCCCCGGTCGTGAAGTCCCTGGCCGAGGCGTACGTCCACCCCGCGGGTGTCGCCTGGCCCCGCCTGATCGTCGACGACGACCGCCCGGTCGGCTTCCTGATGGCCTTCTTCGACATCGACTGGCACGGCGACGGCACCGTGTTCCGCTCCGGCCTGTGGCGCCTCAACATCGCCGCCGACGAACAGGGCCGCGGCTACGGCCGCTTCGCCGTCGACTCCGTCGCCGCCGAGATCCTCCACCGCGGCGGCAAGGAGCTGTACGCCACCTGGCACCCCGGCCCCACCGGCCCCGAGAACTTCTACCTCGGCCTCGGCTTCCACCGAACCGAGGAGACGAGCGGCGACCAGACGGTGGGGGTACTGGAACTGTCCTGACCCCGAAACGAACGAGCCCCGACTGCCCGAGCCACCCGCCCCCGACCCTGCCCACGAGCTGCGACGCGGCGGCCCTCCGCCGATGACGAGCCCCGTCCCCCCACTCCGGACTGGCGCCGACAAAAACCCCCGACCCGTGACGCCACAAACGAGGCCCGGCTACGCGAGCCACCCGGCGGGCCCTTCCAGCCTGGCCGTCGCCGCAGCACGAGGCCGTTCAGGCCGCCGGAGGGATGCGCGTCAGCCCCAGTCCACCCCGCCACGAAACACCCGACGCCGAGGCGACCCAGGAAGTGCCGCGGGGCGGCCGACGGCAGACAGGCTGACGCCCTCCGTCGCTGACGAGGCGCGCCCCACTCCGGCCTGCGCCGACAAACCCCCCGACCCGTGACGCCACAAACGAGGCCCGGCTACGCGAGCCACCCGAACCCGACACCAGCCCGGCCCACGAGCCGCCACACGGCGGCCGACGGCCCTCCCGTGGCGCTCCACTACCCCGCAAGCGGTCCGGTCGCCCCTTTCGGCCTGCCCGGCGCCGGAGGAGGCGGCCGTTCAGGCAGTCAGCGGAGCGCTTCAGCTCCAGTCGCGGCCCGACCTGCCCCGCTTGGTGTCCGAGCGGGCCTTCTTCTCCCGTAGGCGCCGCTCGTTGATCCCCCGGGGGATGCGTGTGGGCCTGCGCGGCTTGGGTGGGGGTGCGGTGGCTTCGGCGAGGAGAGCCGCGAGGCGTACGGCGGCGGTCTCGCGGTTGCGCCACTGGGAACGGTGCTCGGAGGCGCGGACGGTGACGACACCGTCCACCAGCCGCCCCGCGAGCCGCTCCAGTGCCCGCCGCTTCCACACCTCGGGCAGGGCCTCGGTCCTCGCCAGGTCGAAGCGCAGCTCCACCTGGGAGTCGCTGGTGTTGACGTGCTGCCCGCCGGGTCCCGAGGACCGCGAGAAACGCCACATCAGCTCGGCCTCGGGCAGGGAGACGGAGCCACGGATGACGTGAGGACCGGACATGCCGTCCATCTTCCCGCCTCTGTCCGGTCCACGTCACCCGGATTTCACGTTGGGTAAAAAAGGTAAAGGCACCCGGAACCATGGGGACCCCCCTCGACGTTCTCCGGAGTGACGGTAGCTTCGTCCCCAGTGCGAAGCCCGTACTGACGCAACGAGGGAAGGGACTCCCAAACCATGGCTGTAAGCCTGTCCAAGGGCGGCAACGTCTCGCTCACGAAGGAAGCTCCGGGCCTGACCGCCGTCACGGTGGGCCTCGGCTGGGACGTCCGCACCACCACCGGCACGGACTTCGACCTGGACGCCTCCGCGATCGCGGTCAACCAGCAGGGCAAGGTCTACTCGGACGCCCACTTCGTCTTCTTCAACAACAAGCAGACCCCGGACAACACCATCGTCCACACCGGCGACAACCGCACCGGCGAGGGCGCCGGCGACGACGAGGCGATCAACGTCAACCTCGCCGCCCTTCCCGCCGATGTCGACAAGATCGTCTTCCCGGTCTCCATCTACGACGCCGAGAACCGCAACCAGAACTTCGGCCAGGTCCGCAACGCCTACATCCGCATCGTCAACCAGGCCGGCGGCGCCGAGATCGCCCGCTACGACCTCTCCGAGGACGCCGCCACCGAAACCGCCATGGTCTTCGGCGAGCTCTACCGCAACGGCGCCGAGTGGAAGTTCCGCGCGGTCGGCCAGGGCTACGCCTCGGGCCTGGTGGGCATCGCCCAGGACTTCGGCGTCAACGTCTGACCCCGCCCAGGCACTGACGGAGGCCCCGGCCGCGCTTCCCGAGCGACCGGGGCTCCGCCACACCCCCTGAGAGGTACGCGGGACGGCCGAGGCGGTCACCCGGTCGGGCCGTGTCACGGATGGGACGGTTTCCCGTCTCCGTACAGCCAGTCCGCCCAGATCGCGTCGAAGTCCTCGTCCGGTGCCTGCTTCTCCACATAGGCCGTGAACTCGGCGGTGTCCGCGTTCGCGTGGCGGTGGGTGGCGGCCCAGCCCTGGATGATGTCGTAGAAGGTGTCGTCGCCGACCTTCTGGCGGATCTTGTGCAGGACCATCGCACCGCGCTGGTAGACGGGCGGGTCGGAGATGTGCGCGGCACTGCTCGGTTTCGCGGGCGGGAAGTCCCAGATGACCTCGGGGTCCTCGAGTTCGTCGTACGTGCCGTCGTAGAGCGCGGTGAAGGTCTGCTGCGCGGAGTCGCCGCCGTTGTCCTCCTGCCACAACCACTCCGCGTACGTCGCGAACGCCTCGTTCAGCCACATGTCCCGCCAGCTCTTCGGGGTGACGGAGTCGCCGTACCACTGGTGGGCCAGTTCGTGGACCAGGGTCCCGGTGTCGGTGGCGCGAGGGAAGACCGGGCGGGACTGGGTCTCCAGGGCGTAGGCCACCTCGTCGGTGTGGTCGACTATCGCGCCGGTGGAGGAGAAGGGGTACGGGCCGAAGTTGTACTCCGCCCACTCCATGATCTCGGGGATCTTCGCCAGTACCTTCCGGCTCGCCTGCACCTGCGAGGGGTCGACGGCGACGTACACGGGCAGGCCGTCCGCCGTGGCGGTGCGGGTGATGGTGTAGCGGCCGATCGCCACCGTGGCGACATAGCTCGCCATCGGCTCGGCGGCGTGCCAGGCGAACGTCGTACGGCCGCCGGTCGTGCTCTCCCGCGTCAACTCGCCGTTGGACACGGCCCGCAGGCCCTTGGGGACGGTGACCGTGATGTCGTACGACGCCTTGTCGGAGGGGTGGTGGTTGCCGGGGAACCAGGCCATGGACCCGACCGGCTGCCCGAGCGCGAGGGCGCCGTGGTCCGTGCGCAGCCAGCCCTCCTGCGAGCCGTCGGCGTCGGTGATCGTCTCCGGGGTGCCCGAGTAGCGCACCGTGGCCTCGAACGTCTCCCCCTTCTCCAGACCGTCGTGCGGACGGACGGTCAGCTCCTGGCCGGCCCGGCTGAAGCGGGCGTCCCTGCCCTCGACGGTGACCGCCTCCACGTGCAGGCCCTTCAGGTCGAGGTCGAAGGCGGACAGGTCCTCGGTGGCGCGGGCGATGATCACCGTCTTTCCGGTGAGGTGGTGGCGGCCGGGGTCGTAGGAGAGGGTCAGGCCGTAGTGCGTGACGTCGTAGCCGGCGTTGCCCGCCTTCGGGAAGTACGGGTCGTGCACGCCGGACCCGCCTTGGCCGGTGGCGTGCGCACCGCCGTCACACGCGGTGAGGGGGAGAGCAAGGGCGAGGAGAGCGGCGACCGGGACAACACGCACGGATCTGGACATGTCAGCGATCCTATGAGGGTGCGGCCGGAACCCGTGCGGTGATCGCGCACGGGCGTGGCACCATCACGTACGTGCTCGACATCGGCTACGCCCTCTCCAACCGCTTCCCCGACCCGCCCCAGACCGACTACCGGCGCGCGGACGTCCACGCCCTGCGCCACGACCTGTTCTGCGGCGACGTCTACCTCGCCGACACCAAGACCGACCGCGAGCTGTCCACAGCCTGGGGATGGGTGCCGGTGCTCGACTTCGCCTGGGCCCTGTGCGACATCGCCGAGCGCCTGGACCGGGACCCGGCCGGCTCCCGCGCCTCCCGCCCCCAGCGCGCGGAACTGGACTTCACCGAGTCCACCGACCGCATGCTCTTCGAACGCCGCTTCGGCTGGGTCGACATCGAGTCCGACTGGATGCCGGCCGAGGAACCACCCCTCACCTTCTCCCACACCGAACTCCGGCGCGAGTCCCGCGACTTCCTCCACGACCTCATCGCCGACCTGACCGACCTCCACGAGGACCTGTCGGAAAACCCGGCGATCTGGACCCTTCAGGCGCGATTCCCAAGAGTGCCTTAGGACGCCGTAGCCCCCTCGGACACGGGACGGCCCTCACCCCTCCACCCGGATCCCCAGCTCCCCCGCCAGCACCGGTGCCAGGTCCAGCAGTTGGCCAGGGCTGATCACCGCCCCCGCCAACCGCCCCACCCCCCGCGCGATCTCCAGCGAAGCGGCCCCGCGCAGGTCCACGTCCGTGAGGGTCACGCCGGTGAGGTCGGCGCCCTTCAGGACGCAGTCGGTGAACTCCACGCGTTCCAGGCGGGCGTCACCGAAGTCGGGTTCGACGAGGACACAGCCTTCGAAGACGACGTCTCTGAGCCGGGCCCTGCGGAGGTTGAGGTAGTCGATCTTGCCACCGCGGATCACGACCCGCTCCAGGACGGCGCCGTGCAACTGCGTGCCGCCGAGACGGGCGTCGTGGAGTTCGACGTCACGCAGGGTCGACTCGGCCAGGTCGGTACCGACGCCCCGTATCCCCGACAGCACCGAGTCCAGGACACGCGCGTGGCGCAGCCGCGTCTCGTCGACGGCGCACCCCGTCAGCGCGCAGTCCATGAACCGCGCGCCCGCCCCGTCCTGCCCGGCGAGGTCCGCCTCACGGAACTCCACCCCGTCGTAGTCCCCGTCCGGCTCCAACCCGGCGCCACCCCAGGGCTCCAGCGGCGGCAGCCGCAACTCCGGCCGCCGCGCCGCCCGCACCGCGCCCGCCCTGGTCCCACCGGCCCCGCCGGTCACCTTCCTCGCCATGCCCCCATGCTGCACCCCGCCGCTGACAATCGCCCTGACCTGCGGCACCGCTCGCCCTCGACCGTCCACCCTTGACCTCAACGGTGCTTGAGGTTGTGGGGTGGGACGCACAGCGATCCGCGCGTCCACAGCGCTCCGCGTCCGCAGCACTCCGCGCCCACAGGGGGTCCCCATGCACGCCATCCGTCTGCACACCTTCGGCCCGGCCGGCAACCTCACCTACGAAGAGACCGACGACCCCACCCCCGGCCCCGGCCAGGTACGCGTCGCCGTGGCCGCCGCCGGAGTACACCTCCTGGACGCCGCCCTGCGCGAGGGCTCCCAGGGCCCCCTGCCCGAACCGACCGCCCTGCCCACCATCCCCGGCCGCGAGGTGGCCGGGGTCGTCGACGCGCTCGGCCAGGGAGTGGAGGAGCGGTGGCTGGGCCGGCGCGTCGTCGCCCACCTCGGCTTCGCGCCCGGCGGCTACGCCGAACTAGCCGTCACCGACGCCGCGCGCCTGCACGACATCCCGGCCACCCTCGACTTCGCCGAGGCCGTCGCCATGATCGGCACCGGACGTACGGCCATGGGAATCCTGCAGTTCACCGACCTCGGCCCGGACTCCGTGGCCGTCGTCCCGGCCGCCGCCGGCGGCATCGGCACCCTCCTCACGCAGTACGCCCGGCACGCGGGCGCCACCGTGATCGGACTCGCGGGCGGCCCGGAGAAGGTCGCACGCGTCCGCACGTACGGCGCCGACCTCGCCGTCGACTACACCGACCCCGCCTGGCCCGAGAAGGTCCGCGCCCACCTCGGCGGCCGGACCGCCACCGTCGTTTTCGACGGCGTCGGCGGCGACATCGCCCGCGAGGCCGTCGCCCTGCTCGGCCCCGACGGGCAGCACCTCGTGTTCGGCTGGTCCGCGGAAGGCATCCGCGACGGACGGCCGCACCTCGTCGAAGGCCTCTCCGAACGGGTCCTCGGCCCCGCGATGCTCGCCCGCGCCGGCGGCCCCGACCCCGTCCGCACCCTCGAACTGCGCGCCCTCGCCGAAGCCGCCGCCGGCCGCCTCAAGCCCGCCGTCACCCGCTTCCCGCTCGCCGAGGCCGCGGCCGCCCACCGGGCCCTGGAGACGCGCGGCACCATCGGCAAGGTGGTGCTGGAGCCATGACCCGAAACAGGAAAACAAGCCGGAACACAAGCCGGAACAGTCAGTCGCAAAGGGATCCACAAAACTCCGCACCCGCGGATGCGACACATACCGATACATGGTCTTCTGGGCTGGTGAGTGTCACCCGAACGGGCCAACCCACCCCCGACACCGACCCTCGCCGCTGGTGGGGCCTGGTGATCATCGCGCTGGCACAGCTGATGGTGGTCCTGGACGCGACGATCGTGAACATCGCCCTCCCCTCCGCCCAGCACGACCTGCACATGTCCGACGGCAACCGGCAATGGGTCATCACCGCCTACACCCTCGCCTTCGGCGGCCTGCTCCTCCTCGGCGGCCGCGTCGCCGACCTCGTGGGCCGAAAACGCACCTTCGTCATCGGACTCATCGGCTTCGCCGCCGCCTCCGCACTGGGCGGCGCCGCCACCACCTCCGGCATGCTCTTCGGCGCCCGCGCCCTCCAGGGCGCCTTCGCCGCCGTACTCGCCCCCTCCGCGCTCAGCCTGCTCACCACCACCTTCACCGACCCCAAGGAACGCGGAAAGGCCTTCGGCATCTACGGCGCCCTCGCCGGCAGCGGCTCCGCCATCGGCTTCATCGTCGGCGGACTGCTCACCGAGTACCTCAACTGGCGCTGGTGCCTCTACGTCAACGTCCCCATCGCCGTCATCGCGGTCCTCGGCGCCTTCGCACTCCTCCACGACCGCCCCGGCCACGCCGGCGCCCGCCTCGACGTACCCGGCGCCGTCCTCGGCTGCGGCGGACTCGTCGCCATCGTCTACGGCTTCAGCGAAGCCCAACCACGGGGCTGGACCGACCCCCTGGTCCTCGCCCTCTTCGCGACGGGCCTCCTCCTGCTCACCGCCTTCGTCTGGTGGCAGACCCGGGCCCCCATGCCCCTGCTCCCCCTGCACATCGTCAAGGACCGCAACCGGGCCGGCTGCTTCCTCACCATGGCCCTCGCCATCATCGGCATGTTCGGCCTGTTCCTGTTCATGACCTACTACCTCCAGGTCATCCTCGACTACTCACCCGTCAGAACAGGCCTGGCCTTCCTCCCCCTCACCGCCGCCATCATCATCGGCTCCACCCAGATATCCGCCCGGCTCCTGCAACGCGTCGCCCCCCGCGCCCTCATGGTCCCCGGCATGATCCTCGCCGCCACCGGCATGCTCATCCTCACCCGCATGACCGTCCACTCCTCCTACACCACCGAGATCCTCCCCGCCCTCCTCCTCATGGGCCTCGGCATGGGCCTCACCTTCATGCCCGTCTTCGCCACCGCCACCCGCCGGAGTCGCCCCCCAGGACTCCGGCGTCACTTCCGCCACCGTCAACACCTCCCAGCAGGTCGGCGGCTCCATCGGCACCGCGCTGCTCAACACCATCGCCACCACCAGCGGCACCGCCTACATCACCGCCCACCTGCGCACCCCCGCGCAGAAGGCCACCGTCATCCCCGCCGGCGTCGTCCACGGCTACACCGTCGCCATCTGGTGGGCCGCCGGCATCATGCTCCTGGCCGGCCTCGTCGCCGGCCTCATGGTCACCGCCAAACCCCCCAAGCACGGAGCACCGGCACGGACACCGGTACCCGAGTCAGTGACCTGACGCCGCCCCGCCCAGCGCCGCCAACGCCCCATTGGTCAGCCGGTACACCGTCCACTCGTCCTGCGGACGCGCCCCCAACGACTCGTAGAACCCGATCGCGGGCCGGTTCCAGTCCAGCACCGACCACTCCAGCCGCCCGTACCCCCGCTCCACACAGATACGGGCCAACTCGGCCAGCAACGCCCTCCCGTGCCCGCCGCCCCGCGCCTCCGGACGGACGTACAGATCCTCCAGATACACGCCGTGCACCCCCCGCCACGTCGAGAAGTTCAGGAACCACAGCGCGAACCCGACCGTCTCCCCGGACGCATCGTCCACGGCGACATGCGCGAACACCGCCGGCCGCGCACCGAACAACGCCTCCCGCAACTGCTCCGGGGACGCCTTCGCCTCCTGCGGGGCCTTCTCGTACTCGGCCAGCTCACGGATCAGGGCATGGATGACGGGGACATCGGCGGAAGTCGCGGCACGAATCATGCGGCGAGGCTAACCGGAGGCCCTCAATGCCGCCCCGCCACCCGATCGGCCGCCCGAGCCAACCGCGACGACTCCCCGCTCGGCCGCAACCGCTCCCGCTGATCCGCCGCCCGATAAGTCGCGTACATCCCCTGCACTCCCAGCCACCGAAACGGCTCCGGCTCCCACTTCCGCACCTTGTGGTTCACCCACGGCAGTTCCGTCAGCTCCGTCCGGCCGCCCTGGCCCGAATCCTGCCGCACCAGATCCCGCAACGTCCGCGCGGCCAGATTCGTCGTCGCCACGCCCGAGCCGACGTACCCGCCCGCCCAGCCGAGCCCCGTCGCACGGTCCAGGGTGACCGTCGCGCACCAGTCGCGCGGCACCCCGAGCACCCCCGACCAGGCATGCTCGACACGCACTCCGGCCAGCGCCGGGAAGAAGCGGACCAGGATCTCCCGCAGGGCCTCGACGGTCGCGTCCTGGGTCCGGCCGTCGTTGTCCGTCCGCGAGCCGAAGCGGTACGGCACTCCCCGCCCGCCCAGCGCGATCCGCCCGTCGGCCGTGCGCTGCGCGTACATGTACGCGTGCGCCATGTCGCCCAGCGTCTCCCGTCCGTCCCAGCCGATCGCCGCCCACTGCTCCTCGGAGAGCGGCTCGGTGGCGATCATGGAGGAGTTCATGGGGAGCCAGGTCCGCCGCTGGCCCTTGAGGGAGGCCGTGAAGCCCTCCGTGCAGCGCAGGATGTAGGGCGCGCGGACGGTGCCGTACGGGGTGACCGCGTGCTTGGGCCGGATCTCCGTCACCGGTGTCGACTCGTGGATGGTCACCCCGAGCGCCTCCACGGCCGCCGCCAGCCCCTTCACCAGCTTCACCGGGTGCAGGCGCGCCCCGTGCGGCGTCCACGTCGACCCCACCGCGTCCGCCACCCGGATCCGCTCGGCGGTCTCGCGGGCGCCGTACAGCTCGCGGTCCTTCTCCCCGTACGACAGTTCGTGCTCGTAGAAAGCCTTCAGACGGGCCAACTGGGCGGGCGTGGTCGCCACCTCGAGCACCCCGCCCTGGTGCACGTCCGCGTCGATGCCCTCGGCCTCCGCGACCGCGATCACCTCGGCGACCGTGTCGTTCATCGCCTTCTGCAGGCGCACCGCGGCGTCGCGGCCGTGCAGCTTCGCGTACCGGTCGCGGCCCGCGATGCCGTTGTACAGCCAGCCGCCGTTGCGCCCCGAGGCGCCGTACCCGCAGAACTTCTGCTCCAGGACGGTGACGCGGAGGAAGGGCGCCGCCTTCTTCAGGTAGTACGCGGTCCACAGTCCCGTGTACCCGCCCCCGACGATCACGACATCGGCGGAGGTGTCACCGGTCAGCGGCTCCCGCGCCACCGGGAGACCGTCATCCGCGTACCAGAAGGAGATACCGCCGTTCACGACACTGCTCGCCGAGCTGCTCATGCGCGGACGTTAACTCCTGAGAGCGGCCAGTGTCTCCTTCGGATTCCATGGTTTTCCCCGCCCTCTGGCCAGCGGATAGCAGGCGAGACCGATCAGTACGGCGACGAAATGCCCGAAGTCCGTGAAGGTCGGCCCGGCGGTCAGCGGCACCAGGAAGACCGCCAGAACGACCGCCAGATACGGGTACCGCCAAGGCGCCGCGATCCGGTACGTGAGCACGCCCACCACCCCCGCCAGCGCATAACTCACCCCCACGTCGAGGGTGTTGACCGCCGAATGCGGCGCCATCCCCTCCCGGATCGCCCGCAGCAACGCCCCCTCGCTGATCAGCGTCGCCAGCACGTGCGCGGCCACACACACCACCAGCCAGCGAGCCGTACCCAGCCAGCGCTCGGCCGGCGCGTGGAAGACGGTGAAGAGGAGGGCGTACGGAAGCCAGTGCCCGCTGGCGATCCACATCGCGCTGGCGATCAGCACCCGCACCGGATTGCGCGACAGCTCATGGATGTTCGTCGACCGCTGCCGCAGGAAGTGCTGCTCGAACTCCGGCGACATGTGATGCAGCGCGACCGTCGTGACGAACAGGATCCCCAGCCACACATACGTGCCGGGAGCACTGCGGGCGAACGCCCACACCCGGCTCGGACCCCGGTTCTTTCCCATGAGCCGATTCACGCAGACCAGTATCGTCCGACGGGTGATCGACATTCCGGGCGAACTGGCGGCGGCACAGGAGAAGTACAACGGAGCGGCCGGACGGGCCTTCGTCGCCGGGCTGCCGGACCTCGCGACCGGCTTCCTCGACCGCTGGGGACTGCGCCTCGACGGCCCGCCGATGTACGGCGTCAGCGCCCTGGTCCTGCCGGTCGCGGTCCGCGCCGCCGCCCGCGCCCCCTGGCTGGCCATCGATCCCAAGCCCCTGTCCGGGAACCCCGGCTTCTGCTTCGCTGACGCGAACCCGGTAAAAGCAGAAGCCCAGGGCAGACAGGGTCTGACCTGGGCTTTCCTGAGCCCCCTGTCGGATTCGAACCGACGACCTTCGCTTTACAAGAGCGGCGCTCTGACCAGCTGAGCTAAGGAGGCCTGCACGCGCGTACCAAGCACGTGCCCGAGCAGTGTACCCAGGTCGAGAGGGCCCCCGGTCGAAAATTTCCGCGAAGTTCACACCCCCTGGACTACTGACAGACCAGGTGAACCCCAGGTACCGTCCTGACCCAGTTCACCCCGGTGGACTACACCAACGAACCACCT
The DNA here is from genome assembly GCF_055639495.1 of Streptomyces sp. NPDC039424. Lineage (NCBI taxonomy): Bacteria > Bacillati > Actinomycetota > Actinomycetes > Kitasatosporales > Streptomycetaceae > Streptomyces > Streptomyces sp. NPDC039424. The sequence continues at coordinate 19,024 of NZ_JBVKAI010000018.1, read as the reverse complement.
TCCTACTCGGATCGTCCGGCACGTTCCTGCCGGTAGAAGGGGGCCCATTCACCATGGCCACTGTCTCGTTCGACAAGGCGACCCGGATCTACCCGGGTTCCACGAAGCCCGCCGTCGACGCGCTGGAGATCGACATCGAGGACGGCGAGTTCCTCGTCCTGGTCGGCCCGTCGGGTTGCGGAAAGTCCACCTCGCTCCGGATGCTCGCGGGCCTGGAGGACGTGAACGCCGGCGCCATCCGCATCGGTGACCGTGACGTCACGCATCTGCCGCCGAAGGACCGGGACATCGCCATGGTGTTCCAGAACTACGCGCTGTACCCGCACATGACGGTCGCCGACAACATGGGCTTCGCGCTCAAGATCGCGGGCGTCAACAAGGCGGAGATCCGGCAGAAGGTCGAGGAGGCCGCGAAGATCCTCGACCTGACCGAGTACCTGGACCGGAAGCCGAAGGCCCTGTCCGGTGGTCAGCGCCAGCGTGTGGCGATGGGCCGCGCGATCGTGCGCGAGCCGCAGGTGTTCCTCATGGACGAGCCGCTGTCCAACCTGGACGCCAAGCTCCGTGTCTCCACCCGTACGCAGATCGCCTCGCTGCAGCGCCGCCTCGGCATCACCACCGTGTACGTCACGCACGACCAGGTCGAGGCCATGACGATGGGCGACCGGGTGGCCGTGCTGAAGGACGGCCTGCTCCAGCAGGTCGACTCGCCGCGGAACATGTACGACCGTCCGGCCAACCTGTTCGTGGCCGGCTTCATCGGCTCCCCGGCGATGAACCTGGTCGAGGTGCCGATCACCGACGGCGGTGTGAAGTTCGGCAACAGCGTCGTGCCGGTCAACCGGGACGCGCTGAAGGCCGCCTCCGACAAGGGCGACCGTACGGTGACGGTCGGCGTCCGGCCCGAGCACTTCGACGTGGTCGAGCACAACGGCGCTGCCGCCTCCGCCCTGTCGAAGGACACCGAGGACGCCCCGGCCGGTCTCGCGGTCTCCGTGAACGTCGTGGAGGAGCTCGGCGCCGACGGCTACGTCTACGGCACCGCCGAGGTCGGCGGCGAGACGAAGGACCTCGTCGTCCGCGTCAACGGGCGCCAGGTGCCGGAGAAGGGCGCTCAGCTGCACGTCGTGCCGCGGCCGGGCGAGACCCACGTGTTCTCGACCTCGACGGGCGAGCGGCTCTCCGACTGATCATCACCCGGATTGACGAAGAGGGTCCCGCGGTCCGCCGCGGGGCCCTCTTCGTCGCCGTGGCGGATACCCCGGCAAGCGGGGGGATTTCGAGCAGTGTGCGTCAACGCCCTACCCACAAACGGGCATCTCCTCATCCCCCGAACCGGTGACTAAATGTCTCCAAATCATTACCGCACGCTACCCTCACACGCGTGAAGCACTCCACCACCCAACAGTCGCGACGCGGTCAGCGGGGCCCCGCCCGCCGGATCGGCCGCACCCTCGCCTTCGTCCTGCCCGTCTTCCTGGTGCTCTCCGGGACCCTCGCGGTCACCCGGGTCAACTGGTCGGGCAACCCTTCGAGCTCGGTGCTGACCGCCTCGGACATCTCCTCGGACATGTCCTCGCGGACCGTCCGGCGCGCCCCGCAGGACGTGCTGCGCGACCAGCTGATGGGCGAGCTGCAGGAGAAGGACCCGGGTGTGGTTCTCACCCACCTCCAGCAGGCCGTCAACGGACATCCGTCGCTGGGGAAGCACTGCGTCTCCATCGCCCGTGCCCTGGGCCGGGCCGCGGTCCGGATCTACGGCGCGTCGCGCGCCCAGTCGTACGCCCGTCCGGTGTGCGACACCGCCTTCGCGTCCGGGGTTCTGGCCGGGCACAGCTGACCGTCCGGGCAAGCGACACCGGGAGGTGGGTAACGGCTGATTAAGGAGCCGGTTGCGGCTCTGAGCCCGGAGTGGGGCGCCGCGTACAGTTCGGGCATGACCGATCCGAACGCCGCGTCGCGTCCCACTCAAGCCGTCATCCTGGCCGGTGGCCAGGGTTCCCGGCTGCGTCCGTACACCGACGACCGGCCCAAGCCGATGGTCGAGATCCCCGGTACGGGGACTCCGATCATCGGCCATCAGCTGTCCTGGCTCGCCGAGGAGGGCGTGACGGACGTGGTGGTCTCCTGTGGCCACCTCGCCGATGTTCTGCAGAAGTGGCTGGACTCGGCCGACCTGTCCGTCAACGTCACGACCGTCGTGGAGACGGAGCCGCTCGGCCGCGGTGGCGGCCTGAAGTACGCGGCTGCCCGTCTCCCGCACCCCGACCGTCCCTGGTACGCCACCAACGGCGACATCTGGACCCGTTTCTCGCTCCGTGACATGGCGGACTTCCACACCGAGCGGGACGCCGTGGCGACGCTCGCGCTGGCCCGGCCGCGGATTCCGTGGGGTGCGGTGAAGACGGACGGCTTCGGGCACATCACGGACTTCATCGAGGCCCCGCCGTCGACCTTCGAGATCAACGCGGGTGTGTACGTGTTCTCGCCGGAGTTCGCCGGTCTGCTGCCGGAGCGCGGTGACCATGAGCGGACCACGTTCCCGCATCTGGCGCGTGAGCGCCGGCTGGCCGGTTTCCCGATCCCGCAGGGCGCGTACTGGCGTGCCATCGACACGGCGAAGGACCTGAGGGAGGCGGCGAAGGAGCTCGCGGCGCTGGGGCGTTGAGAAGCTCTCCGGATGCCTTCGGATACGTCGACGGGGTCCCGCACATCGGTCGTGCGGGACCCCGTCGTCGTACCGGGTGCCTGTCCGGGTTATCCCAGGAGGCCGCCGACGAGGCCCGGCTGCCCCGAGGACGAGCCGCCGCCACTGCCGCCGCCGGTCGAGCCGGTGCCACCGGAGGCGGTGCCGCCCGAGGTGGGGCCGGAGCTGGTGCTGGGGGCCTGCTGGGCCGGCGAGGTGTGCTGCGGTGGGGCCTGGCCCGCGGTGCCCTGGGTCTGGCTGGGCGTGCCGCCGGTGGCGTTGCCGGCGGAGCTGGTGGCGCCGGGGGTGGTCGCGGCGCCGGAGGGGCTGGCGCCCGTGGTCGCGTCGCCTGTGGGCGGGGTGGAGGCGGCCGGCGTCCGCTTGTGCTGCTTGCCGGGTTCCGGGGCGAGCGGGGAGCCGGGCTGGTTGTTGCGGGGGGCCTCGCCGGGGCCGGGGACGACCACGCGGTCGGCGTCGCGGACGGCGCCGCCGAGGAGGGAGCCGACGAGGAGGGTGAGACCGGTGGTGAGGGCGGTGATGAGGGCGCCGCGGCGCAGGACGTAGCTTCGCAGTTCCCAGATGTCGGAGCGGGGTCCGAGGCGGCGCCAGGCGCTGCCGGCGAGACGCCCGTCGACGGAGTAGACGGGGGCACCGGCGATGATCAGCGGGGACCAGGCGGCGAGGTAGATGATGTCCGGGGCGTCGTAGGCCGGGACGGTCTTCCAGCTGACGGTGACGATGAGTGCGGCCGACAGCAGTGCGCCGAACACGGCGGCGACCCGCTGCCAGCAGCCCAGGACGGTGAGGACGCCGACGATGACCTGGGCGAAGGCGATCACGAGGCCGGAGCCGACGGGGTGCTGGAGGGCGAACTGGCGCAGGGGTTCGGCGACTTCCCAGGGGTGGAGGGTGTTGAGCCACTTGACCATGGAGCCGCGGGTGCCGCCGTCGAAGTAGACGGGGTCGCAGAGCTTGCCCATGCCGGCGTAGATGGAGATGGAGCCGAGGAAGACGCGCAGAGGGAGCAGGACGACGCCGAGGTTCATGCGGCGGCCGGGGTAGTAGGCGTGCCGGGCCGGGTCGTCGCTGTGGCGTTTGGGCAGGGTCGCGGCGGCTGCCGTGTCGTCCGGGTCCTCGGGGTCTTCGAGGTCGTCCGGGTCTTCGGGGTCGTCGTAGTCGGCTGCGGCGTAGGGAGGTTCGTCGCCGTAGCCGGGTGGGTGGTAGGCGGGTGGGCCGTAGGCGCCGGCGCCGGTGCGCATGTGGGGCAGTCGGCCGGTCTCGCCGGGGGCGGGGGTGCGCTGGTGGCCGACGACGGGGGTTTCGACGGTCTGGTCCAGCGCGTCGTAGCCGTCGCCGTAGCCGGTGGTGTAGGGGTCGCCGTCGCCGAGGCGGGGGATGACCTGCGTGGCTCCGGTGTCGGCGATGGGCTCGTCGGCATAGCGGACGCTGCCGCCCCGCACGGCCTGGAGCAGCCGGTGGGCGCCGGTGTCGTCGGGTGCGGAGCGTCCGCTCCAGACGACCGGGCGACGGCGGGGGGCGTCCGCTCTGCCCGCCGGTCCGGCGACGGGGATGCGGGCGGTGTCCTCGGTGGCGCTCGAGTACCGGGCGATCCGCGGTGACTGGCTTCGCCGTGTCGAAGCGCCCAGCTGCACGCGGAAGCTCGCGTGATTGACGATGACCTGCGCCGGATCGCTCGGCACCTTCACCATGCTCAGCGCGGGAGCGTCGTCGTATCCCGACGAGCGGTCCCCCGTGGGTGTGCGGGGTGTTCTGGTGTCCACACTCATCTAACCGAGTGACGTGGTGTTAGGACACTGCCCCGGCGGGGCGGAAGTGTCCGGACCGCGTCAAGCTCGGCCTTGTCGCCCATTTTGCCCCGCACGGGTGACCCCCGTGGACGTGTGTTCAGGCGCGCCTGCGGGCCGCCTCGTACAGCACGATGCCCGCCGCGACACCGGCGTTGAGCGATTCGGCGCCGCCCGGCATCGGGATGCGGACGCGGAAGTCGCAGGTTTCGCCGACGAGCCGGGACAGGCCCTTGCCCTCGCTGCCGACGACGATGGCGACGGGGCCGCCGAGGGCTTCGAGTTCGCCGAGCTCGACGTCGCCGTCGGCGGCGAGGCCGACGACCACGATCCCGGCCTTCTTGTAGCCCTCGAGGGCGCGGGTGAGGTTGGTGGCGCGGGCGACGGGGGTGCGGGCGGCGGTGCCGGCGGAGGTCTTCCAGGCGCCGGCGGTCATGCCGGCGGCGCGCCGCTCGGGTACGACGACGCCGTGGCCGCCGAAGGCGGAGACGGAGCGGACGACGGCGCCGAGGTTGCGCGGGTCGGTGACGCCGTCCAGGGCGACGATCAGCGGGTCCTCGCCCTCGTCGTAGGCGGCGGCGGCGAGGTCCTCGGGGTGGGCGTACTCGTAGGGCGGGACCTGGAGGACGAGGCCCTGGTGGTTGAGCCCGTTGGTCATGCGGTCGAGCTCGGGGCGCGGGGCCTCCATGAGGTTGATGCCGCCGCGTTCGGCGGCGAGCTGGAGGGCCTCGCGGACGCGCTCGTCGTTGTCGATGAACTGCTGGACGTAGAGCGTGGAGGCGGGTACGCCCTCGCGCAGTGCCTCGAAGACGGGGTTGCGGCCGACGACCAGTTCGGAGGTGGGCTTGCCGCCGCGGCCCCGGGCCGTGGGGCGGCGCACGGCCTGCTTCGCCTTTGCATTGGCGATGCGGTTCTTCTTGTGACCCTTGCGCATCTCGGCGGGCGGGGTGGGGCCCTTGCCTTCGAGGCCCTTGCGCCGCTGGCCGCCACTGCCGACCTGCGCGCCCTTCTTGCCGGACATGCGACGGTTGTTAGCGGCCATGACCTACCTGTCTGTGTGAGGCGTGAGTACGTACGTATATGCAGTGTGCCGCCCGGATAGCCGGGCGGCACAATCGATCAAGAGATCGATCATCGGGGGATCAGCGCGGGCCGAGGCTCCAGCGCGGTCCCTGCGGGCTGTCCTCGATGGCGAGGCCGGACTGGTTGAGCTGGTCGCGGATGGCGTCCGCGGTGGCCCAGTCCTTGCGGGAGCGGGCGGCCTCGCGCTGGTCGAGGACCATGCGGACGAGGGTGTCCACCACTCCGTGGAGGTCTTCGCCGCGGTCGCCGTCCTCGCCTGCCCAGTGTGCGTCGAGCGGGTCGAGGCCTAGGACGCCGAGCATGGCGCGGACTTCGGCGAGCCGGGCGACGGCGGCTTCCTTGTCGTCGGCGGCGAGGGCGGAGTTGCCCTGCCGGACGGTGGTGTGCACGACGGCGAGGGCCTGGGGGACGCCGAGGTCGTCGTCCATGGCCTCGGCGAAGGCGGGCGGGACCTCGGCGGACGGCTCGACGACTCCGCCGGCCTTCTCCACCACGCGCTGCACGAAGCCCTCGATGCGGGCGAACGCGGACTCGGCCTCGCGCAGGGAGTCCTCGCTGTACTCGATCATCGAGCGGTAGTGCGGGGTGCCGAGGTAGTAGCGCAGGACGATGGGGCGCCACTGCTTGACCATCTCGCTGACCAGCACCGAGTTGCCGAGCGACTTGGACATCTTGTCGCCGGCCATGGTCACCCAGGCGTTGTGCACCCAGTACTGGGCGAAGTCGTCGCCGAAGGCCTTGGCCTGGGCGATCTCGTTCTCGTGGTGCGGGAAGATCAGGTCGAGGCCGCCGCCGTGGACGTCGAAGGCGCTGCCCAGGTACTTGTGGGCCATGGCCGAGCACTCCAGGTGCCAGCCGGGCCGGCCGGGGCCCCAGGGGGTCGGCCAGGTCGGCTCGCCCGGCTTGGCGGCCTTCCACATGGCGAAGTCCCGCGGGTCGCGCTTGCCGGTCTCGCCCTCGCCGGACGGCTGCAGCAGGTTGTCCAGCTCCTGCCGGGACAGCTCCAGGTAGCCGGGGAAGGAGCGCACGTCGAAGTAGACGTTGCCGTCTGCCTCGTAGGCGTGCCCGCGTTCGATGAGCGTCTGCATCATCTCGATCATCTCGGGCACGTGGCCGGTGGCGCGGGGTTCGTACGTCGGCGGGAGGCAGCCGAGGGCCGCGTAACCGTCGTTGAAGGCGCGCTCGTTGTCGTACCCGATCGACCACCAGGGCCGGTTCTGCTCGTGGGCCTTGGTGATGATCTTGTCGTCGATGTCGGTGACGTTGCGGATGAACGTGACCTCGTAGCCGCGGTATTCGAACCAGCGGCGCATGATGTCGAAGTTCAGCCCGGACCGGATGTGCCCGATGTGCGGTGCCGCCTGCACGGTGGCGCCACAGAGGTAGATCGAGACACAGCCCGGCTTGAGCGGGGTGAAGTCACGGATCTGCCGGGCGCTGGTGTCGTACAGGCGAATAGTCACCACTCCAGGGTAGTGGTCGCGGGACAGTGCCTTGCGACCCTTGTGCCGAAGGGTCGTTTATTCGTGACAAGTGCGCGGAAGACGGGGAGACCCGTCAGAGACTCCCGACGACCTTGCGCGGCACGATCCGTACGACCACCCGTTCCGCGTCCTGTGCCGAGGCCGGGTTGAACTGGGCGTATTTCTTGCCGGTGTACTTCAGGCTGAGCTCGTCGATCAGTGCCTGGCCGCCCTCGGTGGTCAGCTCCGCGTTGCCGCGGATCTCGGCGTACTCGTAGGGCGACTCGGGGTCCTGGACGACGACGCTGACCCGGGGGTCGCGGTCGAGGTTCTTCTTCTTGCGACGGTCGACGGTGGTGGAGATCAGGAGCTGGTCGCCGTCCCGTTTCACCCATACCGGGGAGAGCTGGGGGTCGCCGTCGGGCTGGGCGGTGCCCAGGACGACGAAGACGGGGCTGTCGAGGAGGGACTTGAGGCGGTCGGACAGAGCGGCGGGCATGAGGGTACCTCCGGGACCGTAAGTCGCTGGTCACTCTGCGGGTACCCTCACACGCTCTCAGCTCACCCGCACCACGAGCGCGGTCGCGACGGCCATCAGGCCCTCGTCGCGGCCGGGGAATCCGAGTCCGTCGGTGGTGGCTCCGGAGACGGAGACGGGGGCGCCGGCCGCATCGGAGAGGATCTTCTGGGCCTCGTCGCGGCGCTTGCCGATCTTCGGGCGCGGTCCGACGACCTGGACGGCGATGTTGCCGATCCGGAAGCCGGCCTCGCGGACGATACGGGCGGCTTCCGTCAGCAGGGTGACGCCGGGCGCGCCGGACCACTCGGGGCGTCCGGTGCCGAAGTGCTGGCCGAGGTCGCCGAGCCCGGCGGCGGAGAAGAGGGCGTTGCAGGCGGCGTGCGCGACCACGTCCGCGTCGGAGTGTCCGGCGAGGCCGGTTCCCTCGCCCTCCCACTTCAGTCCGGCGCACCACAGCTCGCGGCCGTCCTCGAAGGCGTGGATGTCGGTGCCGATGCCGACCTGGGGCAGTGGCGGCAGCGCCTCAGAAGCCATCGTTGAGCCTCCTGCGGGCGAGGACCGCCTCGGCGAGGACCAGGTCGAGGGGGCGGGTGACCTTGAAGGCCTCCTCGTGCCCGAGGACGGTGACGACGCGCAGGCCGAGCTGTTCCACCATGCTCGCGTCGTCGGTGACGTCGTCGGTGACGCTCTCGTGGGCGCGGACCAGGGTGTCGCGGTCGAAGCCCTGCGGGGTCTGCACGGCGCGCAGCCGGGACCGCTCCGGCGTGGCCATCACCGGCTCCGGCTCGCCGGGGGCCGCCGGGGCGACTTCCTTGACGGTGTCTGCGAGGGGCAGTGCGGGGACGACGGCCGGGGCTCCGTCGCGTACGGCCTCGATGACGGCGTCGACGGTGTCCACGGGGACCAGGGGCCGGGCGGCGTCGTGCACCAGCACGACGCGGTGCTCGGGCGGCAGCGCGTCGAGGCCCAGCTTCACCGACTCCTGGCGTGTCTCGCCGCCGGGCACCACCAGGAAGTCCGTGCGCTCGGGCAGGGCGTGCGCGTCGAGGAGGGACTTGACCTCGGCGGCGCCGTCGGGCGGGGCCACGACGATCACCAGGGAGACGGCACGGGAGGCGGCCATCGCGCGGACCGCGTGGATGAGTATGGGTGTTCCGCCCAGCGCGCGGAGCGCCTTGGGGGCGCCCGGACCAAGGCGTACGCCCCGTCCGGCGGCCGGAATCACGGCGGCGACGGGCGATGGCGCGGGCGAAGGACGCGAATCGTCAGACATCGGTTCCTGTCAGGTTTGTGTGCTCGGCCTGAATGGGTATGGCCTCAGCGTCAGCGTGCCACCGGGCACTGCACCTCGACCGGACCCTTCCGTGAAACCGGTCGAGGGAATCGGCCGAACCGGCTGCCCGGGCCCGGCACGATCGGTACACGGGGCATCGGGGACTCCCCGTGGGGCACACGGCATCACGTACGTCGGCTGAGGACGGACATGCCGCAGCGCCCGGCGACAGGTGGTGTGTCATCGGGCACCGCGGCATTTCAGTGTGCTGAGCGGGCGTAGCCTGCCAAAGGCCGGTCCGTCAGGACGCGAGAACCTCGTCGAGCAGGGCCTCGGCCTTGTCCTCGTTGGTGTTCTCCGCGAGGGCGAGCTCGCTCACCAGGATCTGGCGAGCCTTGGCGAGCATGCGCTTCTCACCGGCGGAGAGTCCGCGCTCGCGCTCGCGACGCCACAGGTCACGTACGACTTCCGCGACCTTGATGACATCGCCGGAGGCGAGCTTCTCCAGATTTGCCTTGTAACGACGCGACCAGTTCGTGGGCTCCTCGGCGTACGGCGCGCGCAGCACCTCGAAGACCCGGTCCAGCCCGTCCTGACCGACCACATCACGTACGCCGACGAACTCCGCATTGTCCGCTGGCACACGTACCGTCAGGTCACCCTGGGCGACCTTCAGCACCAAGTAGGTCTTGTCCACGCCTTTGATCTGGCGAGTTTCGATGGCCTCGATCAGCGCGGCCCCGTGATGGGGATAGACCACGGTGTCGCCAACCTTGAACGTCATGTGACAGGTACCCCTTCCGTGGCTATCCAGAGTAACACGGAAACGGCGGGTTCTGAATGGCGTTTTCGCAGGTCAGGGCATATCTCGGGGCTTGACAACAGCGACAGGAACGTGCTTCGGAAGGCCTGCGGAAGCAGGTATTCGCAGGTCGGAGCGGCTCTTCGGGCGGGGTGAAACCCGTACGTTACACACATCCGGAGCCCCCTCCAAGCGGTCGAACGTCCACATTTGTCCGGCTCCACACGTGCGACTTACGCTACTCCGTTCGGTGACTGGAGCCGGGTACGAGACGAATCCGGAATTGATCACGAGGACCCGCTGATCGACGTACTGATCGGTACGTGATCAATATCCGGGTGGCCGTACATTCCTTCACGGAAATTTTGCCGGTCGCGTTATGTGAATGCCGGAGGAGACCATGGTCAATGCCGGCGGGGAGTGACTCCGGGGACGTCGGGTACCCCCTGCATGAGGGAAGCGCGCACGTTGGGGGAGGGTCGGGTGCGGCCGGGCGGGAACGGCTCGGTAACCTGAGGCCGTTGACAGACACTTAGGGCGGCTTTATATGGAGGTCGCCCCTGCGTTCAAGGAGTTGCCGCCGCCGTGAGCAGCAGCCTTCGACGCGGCGCCCTCGCCGCCTCCGCCATCGTTTTCTCGATCGCCTCGCTCGCCGCCTGCGGTGCCGGCAACGACGCCCAGACCCTGGAGATCAAGCCGGACAACGCGGCGACGTCCGTGGGCACGATCAAGGTGCAGAACGCCGTGGTCATCACCCAGCCCGACGAGCAGTCGACGGGCCCGGCGGTCATCTCCGCCACCATCTTCAACAGCGGCCCCAAGCCGCAGACCCTCCAGTCGATCGCCGTCCCCGGCACCGGCAAGTCCGCCAAGCTCTCCCCCGCCAAGGGCAAGGACCTGAGCATCCCGGCCGGCGGCTCCCTGATCCTCGGCGGCGAGGGCAACGCCTCCGCCGTGCTGGAGAACACCAGCGAGGCCCTCCAGGCCGGCAACGCCCAGAAGATCACCTTCACCCTCAGCTCGACCGGTGATGTGAGCCTGCGCGCCTTCGTCGTCCCCGCCAAGAACTACTTCAGCAAGTGGGGCCCGACCGAGATCCCCTCGCCCTCCTCCTCGCCGTCGTCCTCGGCCTCGCCGGCCGCGGGCGCCTCCGCGAGCGAGAGCGGCAAGCCGTCGAAGGGCGCGTCCGCCTCCGCGACGGAGTCCCCGGACGCCGGGACCACCCCGAGCGACTCGGCCTCGGCTTCCGCCGCGGGCCACTGAGCGGCCGTACACACGGACGAAGGGCGGGACCCCTGGAGGGGGTTCCGCCCTTCTGTCATGGCACCGGACGGGGCACGGCCCGCGGGGTCGCCTACGGCTCGAACTTGTAGCCCAGCCCCCGCACCGTCACCAGATAGCGCGGCGCGCCCGGATCCGGTTCGATCTTGGCGCGCAGGCGCTTGACGTGGACGTCCAGGGTCTTGGTGTCACCGACGTAGTCGGCGCCCCAGACGCGGTCGATGAGCTGCATACGGGTGAGCACGCGGCCGGCGTTGCGCAGCAGCATCTCCAGGAGGTCGAACTCCTTGAGGGGGAGGTCGACCTTGGAGCCGGAGACGGTGACCACATGGCGGTCGACGTCCATCCGGACCGGGCCGGCCTCCAGCGCGGCCGGGGTGACCTCCTCCGGCTCGCCGCGCCGGCGCAGCACCGCGCGGATGCGGGCGACCAGCTCCCGCGAGGAGAAGGGCTTGGTGACGTAGTCGTCGGCTCCTATTTCCAGGCCGACCACCTTGTCGATCTCGCTGTCCTTGGCGGTCACCATGATCACCGGGACGTTGGAGCGGCCACGCAGCTGGCGGCACACCTCCGTACCGGGCAGGCCCGGCAGCATCAGGTCGAGGAGGACGAGGTCGGCGCCGTTGCGCTCGAACTCGTCGAGTCCGTCGGGGCCGGTGGCGGCCACGGCCACCTCGAAGCCCTCCTTGCGGAGCATGTAGGAAAGGGCGTCGGAGAAGGACTCCTCGTCCTCGACGACGAGCACTCGGGTCACGGAAGGACCTCCGGGGCGGGAAGCGTTTCGTACGCGGTTGAGTCGGGGGAACTGGAGGGGGACGGCCCGGCCTCATCGTCGAGGTCGGGGTGCTGCTGGGCGCGGTCTCGGGCCGCACCCGCCTCCGGCAGCCGCAGGGTGAAGGTGGAGCCCTGGTTCTCTGCGCTCCACACCGTGACCTCCCCGCCGTGCGAGGCGACCACGTGCTTGACGATGGCGAGGCCGAGGCCGGTGCCGCCGGTGGCCCGGGAGCGGGCCGGGTCGACGCGGTAGAAGCGCTCGAAGATGCGCTCCTTGTCCTTGTCGGAGATGCCGATGCCCTGGTCGGTGACGGCCAGCTCGATCATGTCGCCGCCGGGTGCGACGATCCGGCGGGCGGCGATGCCGACGCGGGTGCGGGCCGGGGAGTAGTTGACGGCGTTCTCGACGAGGTTGCCCAGGGCGGCGGCGAGCTGCCCCCGGTTGCCCCAGACGTGCAGGTCCGCCGTGCCGCCCGCCCGTCGCCCGCCGGCACCCTGATCGAGCCCTTCGGGCGACCACACGTTCGAGGCCATGGTGATCTGCTTGGCGCCGGCCTGGTGGCGGCAGCGGTCGACGGCCTCGGCGACGAGCTCGTCGACGCGGACGGGCTCGGCGTCCTCCAGGGGGTCGTCGTTCTGCACCCGGGAGAGGTCGATGAGTTCCTGGACCAGGTTGGTCAGGCGGGTGGCCTCGATCTGCATGCGACCGGCGAAGCGCTGCACGGCCTCCGGGTCGTCGGAGGCGTCCATGACGGCCTCGGACAGGAGGGAGAGCGCGCCGACGGGGGTCTTCAGCTCGTGGCTGACGTTGGCGACGAAGTCGCGTCGTACGGCCTCGATGCGCCGGGCCTCGGTGAGGTCCTCGACGAGGAGCAGCACCAGCCGGGAGCCCAGCGGGGCCACACGCGCGGAGACGGCGAGGGCCTCCCCCCGCCCGGTCCCGCGCCGGGGCAGGTCCAGCTCGACCTGCCGTATCTCGCCGTCGCGTCTGGTGTCCCGGGTCATCTGGAGCATGGGTTCGACGGCGAGCTTGCCGCCGCGCACCAGCCCGAGGGCGTACGCGGCGGAGCTGGCCTTGACCACGGCGTCGGCCTCGTCCAGGACGACGGCCGACGAGCGGAGCACGGACAGGACCGTGTCCACTCCGGGCGGGAGTACGGGATCGGTGTGCAAGGAAGTCCTGGTCGGTCGCTTCTGGTCGCGTTCGCTCCAGCGGAACGCCAGCATGGCGATGACACCGGTGAGCACCCCGGCGATCGCTGCCGCTGCGGCGACCGCCGCGTTCACGTCCATGCGTCCAGGTTAGGCACGGGAATCCTCCTGACCACAGCCGTCTGGGTGCGAGCTCGAACACTCGTCGCCCAGAGTTCACCTTGGAGCCAGTATTGGTTCATTTGGGGTGGCGGAAACGGACGCGTACGGGCCGGAACGTGGGAGCGTGGGGATCGCAGACCCCCGAAGGACACGTACGAGAGGGAACCCTGATGCGGGACGCGTACCACGAGGAACTGGACTCGATCGGCGACGGTCTGGTGGAGATGGCCCGGCTGGTCGGGTCGGCGATCGGACGCGCCACGACGGCCATCCTCGACGCCGATCTCAAGCTGGCCGAAAGCGTCATCGAGGCCGACAAGAAGATCGACGAGCTGCAGCACGACCTGGAGGCGCGGGCCATAGCCCTGCTGGCCCGCCAGCAGCCGGTGGCGACGGATCTCCGGATCGTCGTCACGTCGCTGCGCATGTCGGCCGATCTGGAACGCTCCGGTGACCTCGCCCAGCACGTGGCGAAGCTCGCCCGGCTGCGTTTCCCCGAGCGGGCGGTCCCCCAGGACCTGCACGCCACCATCCTGGAGATGGGCCAGCTCGCGCAGCGCCTGATGGCGAAGGCGGCCGAGGTCATCATCACGAAGGACGTCGACCTCGCGCTCCAGCTGGAGTCGGACGACGACGCGATGGACCTGCTGCACCGCACCCTCTTCCAGCACCTGATCGACGAGCGCTGGAAGCACGGCATCGAGACGGCCGTGGACGTCACCCTGCTCGGCCGCTACTACGAGCGGTACGCGGACCACGCGGTCGCGGTCGCCAAGCGGGTCGTCTTCCTGGTGACGGGCGAGCACGCGGACGACATCCAGCCGGACATCCAGCCGGCGACGGGGGCGGAGGGCTCGTAACCCGCCCTCATGGTTTCTCGTGGCCCGGGGCTGGCGTCCGGGGCGTGCGGGCGCCACTGTGCGCCGTTGACGCGCCCTGAGCACCGGGCATGAAATGGGCAAAGGCACCAGGCCCTGACCACTGGGAGGAACCATGGCCGAATCCCCCAGCACCACGCCCGACCCCACGCAGCAGCACGAGACCGAACAGCCCACCGACATCAGGACCCTCCCTCTCGTCGCCTCCTGCGGCTGCGGCTCGGGGTGCGGGTGCGGCTGCCAGTCGGGCAGCCCGTGCCAGTGCGGGTGACGGCGGGAACCGTTTGAGACGTACGAGGCCTCGGTGATCACGGATCGCCGGGGCCTTCGTCGTACGCCGGGACGAGGAGGCCCGGGGGCCATGAATCGCCCCTCGTGGGCCGCGGGAGCAGCATAGGAGAAGAGGAAGGAAAGGAAGAAAGGGAGACAGAAATAAAGAAAACGGACAGGGGGGGAAGAGGAGGCGCAAGGCCATGGCCAAGTACATGGACGTCCACCACGGCATGAAGGGCATCACCGCCGAGCAGCTGAAGCAGGCGCACCAGGCCGACCTGGCCATCGAGGGCGAGGAGCGGGTCCACTTCGAGAAGGCCTGGGCGGACCCGGAGTCCGGCACCGTCTACTGCCTCTCCGAGGCTCCTTCGGCCGAAGCGATCCAGCGGATCCACGAACGGGCGGGGCATCGGGCGGACGAGGTGCATCCGGTGCCGTTGACGGTCTGAGGACCGCTCTGGAAGGTGACCGCACTGCGTGGAGCCCCCGGGCGCGGCCGGAGGCTCCGGAGGCGTGGACAGCGCGCGGCGTGGACGGCGGGGGTGTGGACAGCGGGGTCCCGCCCGCTCAGGCGCCGCCCCGGCTCCGCGCCTCCGCCTCGGCGATGGCCTGGGCCTCGGAGTCGGCGACCGCGAGGGCCAGACCGAAGGCCTCCGCCATATGACTGGCGGCCGACATGACGCGGGCCGTGCCGACCACGGGGGCGATGGCGACGAGGACGTCCTGCAGCTGTTCGGTCGTCAGGTTCGCCTCGGCCGCGGCGCCGGCGTGGGCGAGGTAGGAGACCGCGGGCGCGTCCATGGCGACGAGTGCGGCGAGACGGGTCAGGATGAGTGTGCCCGCGTCCATGCCGCACCGCTCGATCGAGTCGATCGTCATGGCGGTGAGTGTGTCGAGAACGGGGGCGTCCGATGCGGTGGCCATGGCGGGACCGCCTTTCCCTCGGGGAGCCGACACCTCACAACGTACGCATGCGGGTGGGGCGCGGCTTCACCCTGCCCGGGTGAACCGTGATGCAGGAACAGGTGGCCACACAGGTCGCGAAGCTCAACTCGGGCACCGTGCCCTTCATCGAGCCCGGACTGCCCGAACTGCTGGTCGAGGCGCTGGAGTCGGGCCCGCTGCTTCGCCCCCGCCGGGGACCAGGTGGAAGTCGCCTGGAACCCCGAGTTCCTCCGCGAGAGCCACGCCGTGGACGACACCATGCGCCCCGACCGGCTGGTCTTCGGCGTCTGCTCCCCCTGGGCGGAGACCCGGCCGCGACCGACACCGCCCGGCGCGGCTTCCCGGAGCTGGGCTACGCCACCGACGCGCTCCGTAGGCGACCCGGCCCGCCCCGGTATTGCGGTCGCGTCGGCGTACCCGGTCGGGCGATGATCTGCCGCATGACGGAGAAGGCGGGCCTGGGCGTCGACGACGACCACGGGTGGACGAAGCGTTTGGCATGGGCTCACGGCCTGGTGGCACCGAGCCCTGCCGAACGCGCCACCGCCCTCGCCCGCCTGGCCGCTGCCCGCGGCGAGGCCGACGCCGCTCGCGACCGCCTCTACGCGGCCTCGTACGGCTCGTCTCTCCGGCTGTGGTGCACAGCCCGACGCCGGGCCGCCGCGCACAGGGCCTACGAGGAGGCCGCGAGTCACTGCCTCCCGCAGGCGCTGTGGACCAGGCACCGCCACGACGGGGACCTCGTCACCTGGCCGGGGCTGCCCTACGCGCTCCTCTTCCTGGAGTGGGAGGCCCGTTATCCACAGCAGTGGACGGAGCACGCCAAGGAGTGGGGCACGAAGCAGTCCCTGATCCGGGACATGGCGACCGTCGGCCACCACCCACAGGTGCGGGCCAAGCTCGTCGACCTCGTCGACGTCGTCGTCCAGCGGCCCTACCGCTGCAAGGACCGCGAGTACGTCCGCGTGGCCCGGTCCGTGGACGGCCCCGACCTGCGCGGCAGGCTGACCACGGCGCGGCGATCGGACAATCCCTGGGCCCGGCGCCACGCCGGTTACGTGCTCTGGCTCCTCGACCACCCCGAGATACCGAACACCCGGGACGTCTGGACCACCTGGCTCGCTCGCGAGCACCGCTCCGAGCGGCCCTAGAGCTGATCGCGCCACCACGGCGCGTCAGCACTCCTGACGTGTACGACCTTGGCCCTGGCCAGGATCTTGTCGTCGAGTGCCTGCACGAGGGCGCGCAGCTCACGAGCGCTTTTCCTGGGCAGCGCGTGCAGCACGGCC
Organism: Streptomyces sp. NPDC039424; assembly: GCF_055639495.1. Lineage (NCBI taxonomy): Bacteria > Bacillati > Actinomycetota > Actinomycetes > Kitasatosporales > Streptomycetaceae > Streptomyces > Streptomyces sp. NPDC039424. The sequence continues at coordinate 2,638 of NZ_JBVKAI010000018.1, read as the reverse complement.
TCAAGGTGATCACGGTAGTAGCCGGGGTCGCACCCGCACTCAGGGATGCCGCACCGAGCACCCGTGAACGGATCCGCCACCCGCCTGAGGGGGCCGTGTGCCAGCCTCTTCCAGTGCCAGAACGCCTCCGCGGTGGCTTCGGACCGGAAGCGGGACCTTTCCAGCCGCCGCAGGTCGGCCGCGCAAGAGCCCGAAAGACGGCCGATCTCCGGGTACCGGCGCGGAGCCGGTGCCCGGACAGGGGGTTCGCCCCGCAGGGCTGAGGGGCGCCTACGCGGCATTGCCCCTTTGGTTGCCGGTCATGGGGGCAACGTATCTCACGTGCCGGGCACGGGTCGCGTGGCCTGCATGATCACTGCCACTGACTCGTCCCGCATCAGGCCGTCGAGGATGGAGCGGAAGGCGTCGTCGCCGAGGAGAGTTCTCTGCTTGCCGAGCCAGTAAAGGGCCGTGTCGGGTGGGTTTCCCATTTCCAGTTGCAGTACCAGGGCCTGCAGCGTGTGAGGCACGCCTTCTGCGACGCGTTGCTGCAAGGTACGGAGCACGCCCAACTGACCGTAGCTGATGGCGATGCCGGAGCGGTCGCCCTGCTCCTCCTTGATCGCGAGAGCAGCCCGGTAACGTTTCTCGGCTTCCTCGTAGTCCCCCCGATCCTGCGCGATGATGCCCAACTGGTGGTAGCCGGCGGCGATGCCGGAGCGGTCACCCAACTCCTCCTTGATCGCGAGGGAGGTCCGGAAACGCTCCTCGGCCTGCTCGTTGTCCCCTCGCTCCTGCGCGATGATGCCCAGCTGGTGATAGCCGGCGGCGATGCCGAGGCGGTCACCCAACTCCTCCTTGATCGCGAGGGCGGCCCGGTAACGCTCCTCGGCCTGCCCGTAATCCCCCCGCACTTGCGCGATCATGCCCAGCTGGTGATAGGTGGCGGCGATGGCGGACCGGTCGA
>NZ_JBVKAI010000018.1:0-1594 GCF_055639495.1 Streptomyces sp. NPDC039424 | reverse complement strand
GCGGCCCGGTAACGCTCCTCGGCCTGCCCGTAATCCCCCCGCACTTGCGCGATCATGCCCAGCTGGTGATAGGTGGCGGCGATGGCGGACCGGTCACCCAACTCCTCCTTGATCGCGAGGGCGGCCCGGTAACGCTCCTCGGCCTGCCCGTAATCCCCCCGCAGCTGCGCGATGATGCCCAGCTGGTGATAGGTGGCGGCGATGGCGGACCGGTCGCCCAGTTCCTCGAAGATGGCGAGGGCGGCCCGGTAGTGTTCCTCCGCCTGCCCGTAATCACCGCGCTCTTCCGCGATCATGCCCAGCTGGTGATAGGTGGTGGCGATTGGGGCGCGGCCGCCCAGTTGCTCGAAGATGGCGAGGGCGGCCCGGTAACGCTCCTCGGCCTGCCCGTAATCCCCCCGCAGCTGCGCGATGATGCCCAGCTGGCCGTAGCTGTTGGCGATGCCGGAGCGGTGGCCCAGCTCCTCCTTGATCGCGAGGGAGGCCCGGTAGCGCTCCTCGGCCCGCCCGTAGTCCCCCCGCACTTGCGCGATCATGCCCAGCTGGTGATAGCTGGTGGCGATGGCGGAGCGGTTGCCCAGTTCCTCGAAGATGGCGAGGGAGGCCCGGTAGTGTTCCTCGGCCTGCCCGTAATCCCCCCGCACTTGCGCGATGATCCCCAGCTGGTGGACATACGCGGCGGCTGAACGGGAGCGGGCGGGAACCCACGTGAGGGTCTCCTCGATCAAGTGCTTTTCCCAGTCCCACGCTCCCTTGGTCTGCAACTGCGAGCAGACATTCTGTGTGACGGCGTCGGCTTGGTCGAGGTCGCCGGCCCGGTAGTGGTGATGCCGTACCTCGATGAGCTGGATGATGTCGTCGGCCGGAGACTGGGGCCACACGTTGACGCGCCACTGCCAATAGGCAGCGGCCTGACGGTGAGCGGCTTCGAGGGTGTCGGGGTGGGCGCGTTGCCGAAGTGCTTCGGCGGTCCAGTGGTGCACCGTCAGGCCGCTCGGCCTGCTTCCCGGCTCATGCTGGGGCGCGGGGGCTGGAGAGACCAGTCCGAGCTCCAGCAGCCGTTTCAAGGCGTACCCGGCCCGAGCGTCCAGGTCGACGGGAGGCCGCCGGAACTCCTCCCAGAGTGCTTCGTACTCGGCAATCGCCTCGGGCGGCAGCTCATAGTCGTTCTCCGGCCCTGCTCCGGCCGCACGGGCCTCGGTGATGTGCCTGGTCGCCGCCTGAAGACGCCGGCTGAGGGCGGGGTCGGGCTCAGGGGGTGTGGTGAGTTCCGACATCTGCCAGGCGGCCCCGGTGCGGTCGACCGGGGTGCGGTAGACCGCCAGGCCGTCCAGCAGCCGTCGCGCCCCGGGCACGTCCTCCAGCTGGTCGAGCAGGGTGTCGAGGAGGATGTCGTCCACGGTGAGGGTGATGGTCTCGGCCAGTGCCGTGTCCAGGTCCCCCCGCACGTCTGCCAGCCACCGCTCGGGGTCGGTGATGCCGCGGTTCTCCAGGGCGGCTTCCATCCGGTCGGCGATGTCGGGGAAGCGGGCCGGGCCGCCGCGCAGCAGGGCGTCGAGGTATTCCAGGGCCCGTGGGTGGCCTCCGACGTCGG